>CANRSD010000029.1 GCA_947642355.1 uncultured Clostridia bacterium | reverse complement strand
TAACATATTATAAAGATGGAGTAGAAGAGCCAGTAGGATATTATGATGGATATGGGTTATGGATGGCAAACACAGGAAAAGTAAAATATAAATTAGATGAAGGAATAGAGACAGTAAAAGGAAAAGATGGAGAGTTATATATAGTGCACCCAGCATTCATGAAGGACACAGGAAGAATAGCAAAAGATGGAAAAGAGCTTCCAGATTATGATAGAGGAGGATGGAGCGAAGATTTAGCAGGATTTTGGATAGCAAAATATGAGATGAGCGGAGCTACAGGAGCAACTTTGAAAAGTACATTTGGAGTATCAAGTCAAACAGACCAAACAATAGGAGAACAGTATACAAGTGCAAGACAGGCAACATATGGGTATAACGGACAAGAAGGAGCAGACGGAAATACAAGCTTTATGAATAGCCATATGATAAAGAATAGTGAATGGGGAGCAGTAGCTTATTTAACACATAGTATATACGGACGAAATAGAAATGAAATAACAAAAAATAATAATAGTTCATATTATACAGGTGGAGGAACTGGAACAGCATATATAGCAAATATTAATCAGAGTACAACAGGAAACACATATGGAGTGTATGATATGAGAGGAGGAGCATATGAATATTCAGCGGCATACAATAACACAGGAAGTAATGTAACAACAAATGGATGGCCAGGGCTAACACCAGAGACACCAAGTAGTAGATATGCAACAAGATATTACAATGAAACAGGAACAAATGAAGGTACTGCAATATACCAAGTAGGGAAAACCGGAGACTCAACGAAGGAGACATACTTAGGAACGAAATGGCACAGTTGGTTTTTGTGTTATGCCAGCTTTGCTTATGCTGACAGTCCGTTCTTTGCTCGTGGTGGCACTTACAATAGTAGTCCGACATCTGGTGTGTTTTATTCCTGTTCTTCGAATGGTTTTAATAGCTATAGTTTCACTGGTTTTCGTGTTGTGCTGTGTGCCCGGCTCGTTTTAAAAATTGAGTGCTTAAAGTTAAAACTGAACTACAGAGGAGTTTCTTTTATCTACAGAGTGAAGTTAGAGAAAAATAAAAAAGAAACCATAATTATATAAATTAAAATAAAACAAAATAATTGTAAAAAAATAGTGTTGATTTTTCTAAAAATTAAATATAAAATTAATAATAAAGAGTAATTTTATATTTAGGAGGTTTTTATGAAAAAGTATTTAAAACTTATTTTATTTACAATTATTTTGTTTTTTGTTTTAATATGTATTTTTTTGAATAACTTCCAATTATTAAATTTATCAGAAGTACAAGCAGTAGAAGTAGCAAGTTATGAAATAGGAAATTTAGAGAAAAATCAAAATCCTATAAAAATAGATGATATATTACAAATTAACACCCAAGACAATATTAGAGAAGAAATGATTTTTGAAGAGGTTGATTTAGAACATAGTACTGTGTACATAAATAATAATAAATTGCCAAGTCGGTACAATGCATGTAACTCAAATTGGACAAGATGGAAAACAAGATGTTATAACAATAAAAAAATATAATAATAATGAACTTGAAACGGAGCAAATAGTTGCAAGTAATGTAAAAAAGGCTGCTATAAATAAAATAGTTGAAATAGGTGTTGGAAGAGGAAAAAATACATATAAGCTTAAAAATAATGATATCGTTTATGTTACATCAAATTCACTTCCAGTTATGCAAGAAGCAAGAAAAGATAGTACAAAACTTGCAACCATATCACAAGGAACAAAAGTAAATGTCAAAAATATTTTGGATAATGGTTGGTGCTATATAAGTTCAGAAGAAGCAAAAGGATATGTACTTTCAGAAGCTTTAAGTAATATTAATCCAAATGCTATAGAAGAAATTCAAGTTAATGAAAATGAAAAAACAAAAGAAGAACTTTTAAAAAATTTAAGTTTTGATATGGAGTTAAATAAGCCAAGTGGACTTAGTTTAGAACAGTTTAGAAAAATTTTGAAATATAATAAAAGTGATGTAAATCAAGTATTTACACAAAATTGTGATTATTTTTATTATGCAGAACAAGAATATGGAATAAATGGAGTATTTTTAGCAGCTATTGCAATACATGAAAGTGGTTGGGGCACATCTAATATTGCAATTAATAAAAAGAATTTATTTGGTTATATGGCTTATGATTCAAGTAGTTATGCATCTTCTAAACAGTTTAATACATATTCTGAAGGAATAGATTTATTGGCACGTGTACTTATTAAATATTATTTGAATCCAAGAGGTACAGAAGTTTATGGAGGAAATATTGCAGAAGGAAAATATTATAATGGAAAAACTGTTACAGCCGTAAATAAAAATTATGCTAGTGATAAAAATTGGGCAAATGCTGTTTATGGTGTGATGAAGACATTGTATAATAATTTATAATAAAAAAAAGAATATAAATTTCCAAATATTTCCAAATTTTGGTTGATATTTTATTAATAATATTGTATTATTATATATGTAAAATTATTAAGGTAATAAAAAGATATTGGCCTAAAGGAGGTTTATATATATATGTTAAAAAAACTAACAGTTTTTGCAATGATTGTACTTATAATACTTTGTAGTTTTTCAGCAGTATTTGCAACTAGTGAAGAAGCGGAAATATTAGAAAAGTCAGATACAGCAACAGAATTGTATGAAATAAAAGAAGGGGTTAAGGCTAGTTTAGATGAATATGTTGCTGAATATGGTTCATATCCATATGGAGTAGCAGCTTATATTTTAAATACAGTAAGAATTTATAGTATACCATTTTGTTTTGTTGGTATAGTAATTGGTTCTATATATCAATATATGATTGGAATTAGAAAATTAGATGTTAGAGACAAAGGTTTTGCACTTATTATTACTTTTGTAACATTGTTATTGATATGTCAGGTTCTACCTTTGATATTCACAATAGTAGTAAATGGTTGGAGGGGTTAAACAAATGAAGGTTTTATTTGCAGTAAGTAATGATAGTATCTCTGAAGCAATAATTAAGAGATACCCAAAAGAATATAAAGAGTTATTATCTTATAAAAATGTATATTACTTTAATGCAATATTAAAAGAAATACAAAAAGATAAAAGTTATGACAGAATAGTCATAAGTGAAGATTTAGAGCCGTTTGTAAATAATAATCATGATTCAATAGACAACTTTATTTTTGAACATTTGGATAAAATTAGTGATGAGGCTCATGATAATGAAGGAAAAGAAACTTCAATTATTTTAATATGCTCAGAAAGACGTACACCAGGTAGTAGTATATTAAACAAACTATTTAGTATAGGTGTTTATAATGCTATTATGGGAAATGATAGAAATTTGCAAGAATTGTGTAGATTAATAAATAGACCTCGTACTAAAAAAGAGGCTAAAATTTATTATAGAATAGATCAAGCTACATATGATCCAGTAGTTGAAAATGAAGTAAATGAAATTGAAATTCAAAATATTTTAGCTCATTTTAGAAAACTTGGTAAAAATACTGAAAGGTATGCAGATAGTTTTAATAACATAGCTGCTCAATATACTGATGAACAATTAAAGATAATAATTAATGTTTTACCAATAAAAGTAAAAGCAGTTTTGGAAAGTGAATCACCAAAATACCAATCTTTGATGGGAACAATATCAAGTAGTAATCAGGACAGTAATGGAGATAATGTAGAATCTGGAATAAAAATTAATACTATAGGAAAGGGATCAAATATAAATGGACCTATAGTTATTCCATCTAGTGTCAAAAAAGTAAATCCAAGAGTTAATCCAGTAAATACAAATTCAGAAACAAATGCAAAAGTTGTTACATCAAGTAGAAATGTTGTAAAGGTACAAAGACCAGCTATACAAAATTCAAATATAGCTGTAACAAATAAAGTAGTAGCAAATAAAGTAGAAAATACTAAAGAAAATGTTTTAGCTACAGAAAAAGAGGGAGTAAATATGGAATCTGATGCTCAAAATAAAGAAGTTGTAGAAGTAAAAAGAGGAAGGGGAAGACCTAAGAAAATAGCAACAGAGCCACCAAAACCAAAAGGAAAACGTGGAAGACCAAGAAAAACACCAATAGAAAATCAAAATGAAACAGATTTAAATGAGGTATTAAATCAAGAAACTACATCAGATATGGTTTTACCAGGATTAGAAGATATTTCTGATGAAGTATTTGCTAATAATGTGGAAGAAGTAACTGATAGCAGTGAAGTTTTACCAGGTCTAGAAAGTTTTGATGAGGAAGAAATATTACCAGGTGTAGAGGAAGATACAGAAGAGATAGATGTTTCAAGCTTGTTAGCTGATTTAGATAATGAAGAAGATGAAACATTACCAGGTTTAGATACATCTGACGATGAAGTACTTCCAGGATTAGATGTAAGTGAAGATGATATGTTTTCTAATTTAGAAGAACCATCAGAAAATGCAGAAATTTTGCCAGGTTTAGATAATTTTTCTTCTGATGAAAGTTTGGAAATAGAAGATAAGATAGATGATGAAGTATTACCAGATTTACAAGATAATGAAGAAGAAACAATGTTACCTGGAATGGGATTTGAAGATACATCTGATGATATTGATTTAAATGAGACATATTCAAATGAACCTATAAAAGAAGAAAATCATTCTATTGAAAGTATAAAACCAAAAGTTGATTATTCAATGTCTAATTTAAATAGTTTACTTAGTAAAGATAAAAAAATAGTTACATTTTTAGGGACAACTAAAAATGGGACATCTTTCTTAGTAAATAATTTAGCATTAATGTTTTCTCTAATGGGAATAAATACAGCAATTTTAGATATGACTCAAAATAGAAATTCATATTATATATTTACTGATAGTAGAGAAGAACTTAGAAATATAGCTTATACATCAATAAGTAAATTGGAAAATGGATATGCAGAGGGAATAAAAGTTAATAAAAATTTAACTGTATATACATCACTTCCAGCAGATGGAAATAACTATGAAAATGCTGAACCAATATTGTCTACATTAGTTCAAAATCATTCACTAGTATTAATAGATTGTGATTTTGATACACCACCAGCATATTTTGCAAGTTGTCAAGAAATATATTTAGTTCAATCAATGGATATATTAACAATTCAACCTTTAACAGCATTTATAAGAGATTTAAAATTTAAAGGCGCTTGGGAACCAGAAAAGGCAAGAGTTGTTATTAATAAAGAGACTAAAATAAAATGTTTAAATAATAAGATGATAATTGCAGGTATGAGTAGATATAATGGTCCAGATATGTCAGTTATGACAGATTTATTTAATAGAGATATGGTAAAAGCTTGCAGCATACCATTTGATGAAAAGGTATATGCAAAATATCTTGAGACAATGGCTACTTGTAAATTATCACTTAGTGGATATTCAAAACAATTTATGGCTAAAATGCAAATATTGGGTGAAATGGTATATCCAAGATTAAATAGTAAAAAATCATACAGTCCAGTAGATAATAAAAATTCTAATGTAAATAATGACAATATATTTTCAAACAATACTAATAATACATTAAATCAAATGAAAAATAGATATTAAAATAAACATATAGAGGTGAAAATTTTGATAATTTTAATAATTTCATTATTAGTAATGATAATTATAGTACTAATAGTTTATAATATACATATTCAGAAAAAAATAGAATCGTTTAATAATCTGAATTCTAAAATTAACAATTTGTCAGTATTACAAGATTTTATGAGATTAGCTGGAGAAGAGGATACAGTAGAAAATAAAATTAAAAGAATGAATGATATTGTAATTGATAAATATGATATCAAATATTCTACAATAGTTATTTTTAATGGTGCAGAATATGTTGTAAGAGCTTCAAATGTTGAGGAAAAATATCATGAGACTTTAATAAATCTTCATAATGAAGAAATTTTTCAAGATAGTGTTGCAACAGCTACTCCAAAATATGTTACTATTGAAAATGAAAATGAAAGATTACCTTATCAAAAAAGTGAAATGGGTAGAGCAAAGTCAGCAATGTTTTTCCCACTATATATAGATAATATTTATATAGGATACTGGATTATGGAAAGTGGGGAAATGCATGCATTTGATAAAACAGATACTACTATTATAGAAGTAGTAAAAGAT
Source organism: uncultured Clostridia bacterium (assembly GCA_947642355.1). Taxonomy (GTDB): domain Bacteria; phylum Bacillota; class Clostridia; order TANB77; family CAG-508; genus Scatovivens. Next base: position 15,394 of record CANRSD010000029.1, on the reverse strand, counting down.
AATATTATTTCTGTATTAAAAACAGTAGCTTATCAAGATACAATAGAAAATATAGATAGGATTGATTTATTTACAGAATTACATTCAGCAGAATTTTTATATGGAAATGCTAAAAAAGTTATGGATCAATATGCTACATCAGCAGTTTGTATGTTTAGAATTACTAATATTGAAGAAATAAATGATAACTTTAGCAGACAGATGGGAAATGAAATTATTACAGGAGTAAGTCAAGTAGTAAGAGGAAAGCTTTCAAATGAATATATATTTGTAAGATATATGGGTCCAAAATTTGTTATAGTATTTTCAGGAGTTGAAGAAACATCAGCAAAACAATTTTTGAAAGTTTTAAAAGAGGAAATAGAGGAATTAGAAATTATTGAAACATATGAAGATGGAAATGAGAGTGAAAATGTAGTATCCCCAAAAGTAAATTTTGTGGTATCAACTTATTATAAAGGGACAGGAATTGAACAGTTAACTAAAAAGCTTGAAGAATACGTTGATGCAGCACCAAAATCAGAAAATCAAATTAATTTTATATAAAAATAGGGAGGATTTATATGGCAATAGATAAAACTATGAGTTTTAAAGTTGAAAAGGACAAAAGTCTTAGAACAAAGGAAATCTTAAAAGAAGTGTATCAAGCTTTAGTAGAAAAAGGCTATAATCCTATAAATCAAATAGTAGGTTATATTTTATCTGGAGATCCAACATATATAACAAGCCATAATGATGCTAGAAACTTGATTAGAATGATTGAAAGAGATGAACTCCTAGAAAAAATGCTTAAATATTATATAGGATTAGAAGAATAAAAAATGAGAAAATTAGGGATAGATTATGGAGATAGTAGAGTAGGTATTGCAATTACAGATTCTTTATGTATAACTGCGCAAGGTTTGGAGACAATAGATTATAAAGGAAATGATAAAGTTTTACTTAGACGATTAGATGAAATTTTTGAAAATTATGAAGTAGATACAATAGTTGTAGGAATGCCATATAATATGGATGGATCTAAAACATTTAGAGCTGATATAACAGAAAAATTTATACATAAATTAAAATGTAAATATAATACTAAAAAAATAGAAATAATGGACGAAAGGCTTACAACAGTTGAAGCTCATAAAACTATGAATTTTTTAAATGTAAATAAGAATAAAAAGAAATCAATAGTTGACACAATTTCAGCTGTGTACATATTAGAAAAATATATTTTAATGCAAAAAAATGAAAAATAAATTTAAAATGTATTGAAAAAAAATATATTATAGTATATTATAAATTCATAAATGTGGAAGGAGAAATTTATATATGGATAATGATAATATTGATACAAATTTAGAAGATGAAAGCAATTTAATAATATTAAATGATGATGAAGGAAATGAAGTTAAATTTGAATTTTTAGATTTAATTAAATATGAAGAGGAGGATTTTGTTGTATTACTTCCTGTACCAGAGGAAGGTTCTGAAGATGATAATGAAGTTGTTATTTTGAAATTAGAACCAACAGAGTCTGAAGAAGAAGAGTCATATGTTAGTGTTGATGATGAAGAAACTTTAACAGCTGTTTTTGAAATTTTTAAAGAAAAATTTAAAGATGAATTTAATTTTGAAAATTAATTTATAAGGTTGGGATGGAGGTATTTCCATCCTTTATTTTGAGCAAAAGATGAGGTAAAAATATATGAGTATGTTTAGTTATTTGCTAACAATATTAGGAATTGTATTTTGGATATTTAGAACAATAATAACAATAATGTATACAAATGGTGCAAATTTTATGATACAACCATTAAATAGTGCATTAGAAATTGCATTAATTTTTGCAACTATCCCATGTATGTTACTTGTATTAAAAAGAAATATTATTGGAGCAGCGTTTTATATGGCAATTTATGTATCATATTTTGGTACAGCTATATATAATTCTATAAATAGTATTTCAGACAATAATGGATTAGCAGTTGCTGATTCAGCAGAATTAATGCTTGCAATAGTTGGAGTAGTAATACCAGTTTTAACATTTATTGATATATTATTAAATAAGAATAGAAAAGCTATAATTGGTGGAAATAATAAGACTGATTGGTATTACAAAAATGATCAATATGATAGGCAGTATGATGAAAGAGCAGATAAAAATCAATATAAAATTAGATAGATTAAAAGGGGGAATAAAAATCCCCCTTTTAATATTAGGTATCAATAATTGATAAATGACTTGACTATTGCGAAATATCTTATTTTGTGCTATTATAAGGATATTGATAAATCGGAGAATTGTTATGAGTAGTTTTGAAGAAATAGATAATTTATTAAAATCTAGGAATATAGATTTTAATAAATTATTAGAATATGGCTTTGAGAAGAAGAAAAACCAATATGAATATAGAGCAAATCTTATAGAAAATGAATTTGATTTAATAGTTAGTTTTTCAAATGAGAAAAATAAAATAAATATAAAAGTAATAGATATAAATTCTAATGAAGAGTATTTATTAGTTAAGGTTCCAAATGCAATAGGAGAATATGTAGGAAAAATTAGAGAAGAATGTAAAAGTAAATTAATAGATATAATTGAAAAATGTTCTGAAATAGAAGTATTTAAAAGTTATCAAGCAAAACAAGTTATAAAATATATAAAAGAGAAGTATGAAAATAGTCCAGAGTTTTTATGGGCAAAATGCGATGGAAATGCAGTATTTAGACATAAAGAAAATAATAAGTGGTATGGGCTATTAGTTACTATTTCTAAAAGTAAACTTGGATTAGATAGTGAAGAAATAGTAAATGCCATAAATTTGAAGGGAATACCAGAAAATATTGAAAAAATAGTTGATAATGAGAGATATTTTTTAGCATATCATATGAATAAAAAGCATTGGTTTACTATTATTCTTGATGAAAGTGTAGAAATAGAAGAGATTTTTAAATTTATTGATGTAAGTTTCAATATGATATAAAAAAGGAGAAATATGAAAAAAAATAATTTAAAACAGGTGTTAAAAAAAATATATAAGTTACTTGAAAAGAGCCAAAAAGTGAAATTCCTAAATATTATATTAATAATGATAATATCAGCTGTTTTAACACAATTGACACCCAAAACAATAGGATGGTTAACTGATGATATTTTAAATGTAAAAGGAGTATCATTTGAAAAAGTAATACCATTTTTAATATTTATATTAGTAGTAAATGTAATAAATGAAGTTATAAAAATAATAAGAAGAGTAATGGTAGAAGATGTGGCGACAAGAACGGAGAAAAAAGCAAGGGGAATGGTTATTAAATCATTACTTAGAGCACCACTATCATATTTTAGAAAGAATATGACTGGAAATATACATGGAAGACTTAATAGATGTTTAGACGGAACAATAAAATTAGAAAAGTTATTGTTTATGGATTTTGCACCAGCAATATTTAATAGTATTGCTGCTATTATTACAATATTTTTAACATTACCAATTATGTTAGCGTTACCAATGCTTTTGGTAATACCAGTTGGAATAGTTATTGTATTAAAGCAAATAGGAAGTCAAAAAGGAATTAGAGTAGAGCTTTTAGAAAGTAAATCTGAAATGGATGGCACTATTGTTGAATTAATAAATGGAATTGAAGTAATAAGAATATGTGATAGTGTTGAATTTGAACTAAGCCGTTTTAGTAATAAATCTGAATTTTTAAGAAACAAAGAGATGAAGCATCATAAAGCTATGGCGATGTATGATTGTTTAAAATTTATTAATCAAGCAGTATTTACAGTTTTAATTATTGGAATTTCTACTTATTTAGCAACTCAAAATATAATTTCAGTTGGTAGTGTATTAACTGCTTATTTATGTTTTAATCAATTAATAAAACCATTAGAAGAATTACATAGAATATTTGATGAAGTTTCTGAATGTACAGTATTGGCAAATGATTTTTTTGAAATGGTAGAAATAAAAAATGATTTTTCATATAATACTATTTTAAATGAAAAAAATAATGATATTACAGATGAAATTATAAATGTAAGAAACTTAAATTTTTATTATTCTGAAAATGAAGACAAGTTAATATTAGAAAATTTCAATATAGATATACAAAAAGGAATGTATTTAGGAATTGCGGGACCATCTGGTTGTGGTAAATCGTCATTAATAAAATCTATTTGTAAATTAGAAAAAGCATATGGAACAATAATTTTAGATGATACAAATATAGAAAATTTAACTAGAAAAGATATATCTGATGTAATTGCATTAGTTCCACAAACACCATTTTTAATAGCAGGAACAATATATGAGAATATAATATATGGAATTAAAAGAGAAGTAACATTAGAGGAGGTAAAAGAAGCTGCAAAAAAGGCATATATTTTAGATTATATAGAGACATTACCAGATGGATTAAATTCACGAATATCAGAAGGAGGAAATAATTTATCAGGTGGACAAAGACAAAGAATAGCAATTGCTAGAATCTTTTTAAGAAAACCAAAAGTTTTAATTTTAGATGAAGCAACATCTGCTTTAGATAATACTTCTGAAAAATATATACAAAATGAAATAGAAAAATTAAAAATTGAAAATAATACAACAATTATTGCTATTGCACATAGATTAACTACATTAAAAAATTGTGATAGAATTATAGTATTAAATAAAGGAAAGATAGAAGAAGATGGTAAATTTGGTGCTCTTATAGAAAAAAATGGGATATTTAGTGATATGTATTATGGAAAAATGAATTAGAGGATGATTATTAGATAAATTATCATTAGTTTTTACATATTTAAACAAAAATTAGATTCAAAAATGACTGATATATAAAATCAGTCATTTTTTAATCTCCAAAATAAAAATGATGAAGAAATACAAAAAGTGATTTATAGCAAAGAAAAAATTAGGTATGCAATAATAATTTATATATAATTAATAATAAAAATTGAAAGATATTTGTATAGATGTGGACTCTTATTATATGTAAAAGGAGTATAATAGTATCGATTTATGAAAGGAGGAAAAATGGAAGAGTTAATACTTATGGCTCAGTCAGATAATGAAGAAGCTTTTACACAAATTATAATGATGATAAATGATGATTTATATAAGATTGCAAGATCAAGAATTACTAATGAATCTGATATTGAAGATGCTATTCAAGAAACTATGATAGAAACATATAAATCTATAAAGAAATTAAATGAGCCAACTAAATTTAAGAAATGGATTATAAAAATACTTATTAATAAGTGTAATAGAATTTATAGAAAAAAATATAAAAAGGAAGTATCTATAGAAAAATATGAATATGGTTTAAATGATATAGAAACAAATAGCATTAATGATATAGAAAATGAGTTAAATTTTTATGACATTATTAAAATTTTGGATTATGAAGAAAGAATAATTATAATTCTTTATTATATGGAAGAATATACAGTAAAAGAAATAAAGAAACTATTAAAAATGAATGAAAATACTATATGTACTCATCTACATAGGGCTAGAAAAAAACTAGAAAAACAATATGGAGGTAATAGATATGAATGAGTTTGATGAAAAAATTAAAAAGGTTATGAAAAAGGAAATACAAAAACCATTTTCTTATGAATATGCGATAAAAAATGCTTTTTATAGAAAAGAAAAAAATAAACATAAAAATTTATTTTTGAAAATTGCAACGACTATGGTATGTTTTATGATGGGATGTACAGTAGTTATGGCATCTTCCTATATAATTTATGAAAAAATATGGAAAGAGCCAATTAAATTTAGTCAAGAAGAAGAACAAGAATATTGGAAAGAACAAGAAAAAATAATAAAAGAAAATATAGTTGATGAAGAAAAACTATCATTTATTACAGAAGAAGAAGCAATAGAGCAGGCAAATGTTATATTGAACAAACTAGATTATGAAAATCAAAGTTTCAAATCTATAGAGTTAATTAGAGATTATAATAAAAATATACATTATGTACTAAGCACAGGAAGTGAAGTAGGACAAGGAATATTAATTCATTTAAATCCAATAAATGGAGAATTAGAATACTTTTGTGATAATGAAGTTGGAAAAGAAAGTATAAAATGTGATGAAATTGCAGAAGATGAGATAAAAGAAATTGCTAATCGAACTTATGCAGAATTAGGAATTATCCATGAAAATGATAATAATTATCAAATAGTTGAAGTTCAAAGACAATTTGAAGCTATAAATGGAGTTATGCATGATATGTGGCAAGTAAGCTATGGCAAAACGTATGATGGTTTAATAGATAGAGATAGTATGTTTTCAACATGTTTCTCAGTTATTAATGGAAAAAAAATATTTTATATAATAAAAGGGAAAACAGATTTTACATTTAATAGTAATGAAATTGTTTTATCAGAAGAAAGTGCTAAAGAAATTGCAATAAAGAAAGAAGAGCAATTTAGTAACTTAGATATATCAGAAGTTAATGCAAAATTATCAATAGAAAAAATGAATTCATTTATATATTATTTAGAAAATAATAGTGAATATACTGATGAATTATATAAAGTGAATGATATATCTAGGATTGTATGGGTGGTTGAAGTAAAGCATGATAAAAAAGAAAGGATTACGAAGACAGATTTAAAAACTATAAAGGAATTATATAATAAAAAATATTATATAGATGCAAGTACAGGAGAAATTATTGGTGGAGAACAAGCTGAATTGTTTCAGTAATTCAAGATATAATTTAATAAAAACTGGACTTTTGATTTTACAATAATAAAAATGACAATATATTTGAAGCAATTATAGATTTAAAATAGATATGAAACAAACATCAATATTTTAATTGACTTATATAAGTTTTTATAATAAAATAAACGAAAATAGAAATGGGAGGAATTCTAGATGTATGAGTTAGAGCGGTTTAATAGGGATATTTTACAGACAGCAACTCACTATGAGGCACTAAGTTACATTTCAGATTATGTTCAAAGATTTTTGGACAAAGCATTTTCAGGCGAAAAATATACAATACCAATATCAGTAGATAATTTATTGAAAATATTAGAGATACCAGTTAAAGAAGATCATATTTTCTTAAATTATAAAAATCTTGGTTCACTTAATTTTTATAATAATGAGCCATATATTTGTATAACTCCAAAATTATATGAATTTTATTCAAACTGGGTAAAAATTGGCTGTATTGCTGAGTATATATGCTTAAGTGAGTATATATTGGATAAAAGAAAACGAATTTTTTCATTTGGTGAAAAACGACTAAAAGTTTTTCATAAATATGGAACAGTATCTGATATGGTAGCATATAGTCTTATGTTGCCATTAAAACAGTCCATTGAATATTTTATGGAAGGCAATTTTATAGAAAGAATAAATAGTAAGTATTTATGGAAGAAATATGGCGAGCTAGCAATAGGATACTGCATAGAAGGTAAATATCCAATAGAAAAGAAGACGTTTGCATATCACCATTTAATGCAAACACTTGAAGCAAAAGCGTATTTAAGTGGCTGGAAAGAATATAATAAAATTCATGAAAGAATTTTAGATTTTTTGGATACTGTATTTATGGAAGAAGATAAAAGATGATTTTGTTTAGTGTTTAAAATTAGCAGAACTTTTCCAGGTTCTGCTAATTTTGCTATATTAATGGCAATATACTTTATAATTATCTAGAAGTATGATATAATAATTAAATATTGCAAAGTGAGTGGAAAAGAGGAATAAAATTATTTTCAAATAATAATGAGAATAAAAAAGAGTAGTTATGGTAGATTTACACATGCATACGAGGTGTTCTGATGGAGATAAAACAGTAGAGGAAATATTAAAGACTTTAAACAAATAATAAGTAACATAAAAGAAGATATAATTAATAGTCAAATTAAAACTATGCAAGAAGTAAATAGTAATTTAATTATGTTGTATTTTAGATTAGGAAAAATAGTTTCAGAAAATAAATCCTATGGAAATAATTTTACAAAACAAGTTTCTACTAAATTAAAATTAATATTTCCTAATATGCAAGGATTTTCTGAAAGAAATATAAGAGCTATGAGATTATTTTATGAAGAATATGCTAATGATGAAAAATGGCAACAGCTTGTTGCCAAATTACCATGGGGTCATAATTTATTATTAATAGAAAAAATTAAGGATAAAGAAATTAGAAAAATATATGCAGAAAATACTTTAAAAAATGGTTGGAGTAGAAATGTATTATCAGTTCAAATTGAAACTGAATTTCATAAAAGAATTGAAAATAGCAATAATAATTTTAATTTATTATTACCACCAAAAGACAGTGATTTAGTAAATAATACTATAAAAGATCCATATATTTTTGATTTTATTCAATTAAAAGAAGAATATAAGGAACAAGAATTAGAAAATGCAATGATAAATAAAATTAAAATTTATTAGTTGAACTTGGAAAAGGATTTAGTGAAGAAATTAATTTACATTTAGATATAGAAGGAGATGAAAATAATGAGTAATAATGAAAGTTGTCACAAAACTTCAATCAAGTGGGAAGTGGTGATTTAAGAAAACACTTGACAAAAGCCTTTAAAATAAGTATTTCTTTTAAATGAATTTTTACATATTTAAGCAAAAATATGATAGAAAAAATTAAAAATTTTCTTATAACATAAAATGAAAGGAGAGAATATTATAGACAATAAATTAGAAACAATATCAAATCTTTTTGAAGATAAAGAGATAAGAAGTATATGGGATAGTGAAAAAGAAGAATATTTTTTCAGCGTTGTTGATGTAATTAGTGCATTAACAGATAGTAAAGAGCCTAGAAAATATTGGTCTGTATTAAAAAATAGATTAAAAAAGGAAGGCAGTGAACTGACTACATTTTGTAGTCAGTTGAAAATGTTAGCATCAGATGGAAAAATGAGGTTGAGAGATGTATTGGACACGAAAGGAATTTTAAGACTTATTGAGTCAGTTCCAAGTCCTAAAGCAGAACCGTTTAAAGTTTGGCTTGCTAATCTAGGAAGTGAAAGAATAGATGAAGTGTTTGATCCAGAAATAGCAGTTAATAGAGCAGTAGAATATTATCGAAATAAAGGCTATTCTGATGAATGGATAAAAGCTAGATTAACAGGAATAGTTGATAGATTTAAACTTACAGATGTTTGGAAAGATGGAGGAATTAACAAACCTATCGAATATGCACTATTAACAAATGAAATATACAAAGGTTGGTCTGGAATGAAATCCAGTGAATATAAAAAATTAAAAGGAATTAGAAAAGAATCATTAAGAGATAATATGACAGATATAGAAGTGGCACTTACTAATATTGGAGAGATAGCAACAAGAGATATTGCAAGAGAAGAAAGACCTCATGGATTAAAAGAAAATTTAAAGGTAGCTAAAAGAGGTGGAGGAGTTGCTAAAGGAGCAAAAGATTTATATGAGAAAGAAACTAAAAAGTCTGCAATATCAAAAAGTAATAGTTTAAATTATAAATACATAGATGAAGTAAAGCAGATTCAAAATAAAGAAGGTGAAATAGATGAGTAATAGTAAAAAAGATAATCAAGAGGTGTTTTCTAAAGTCTCCATTTCATGGGAAGTGGGGATTTAAGAAAACACTAGCAAAAAGCCTTTAAAATAAGCATTTCTTTAAAATAAGTTTTTACATATTGATAAAGAATAATTATTTGTAGATATTAATATAGTATAAGGAGATTGATATGTATGATTTAAGAAATTTAAACGATTATGAATTTGAAGCTTTATCTTTAGATATAATGCAAAAAATATTAGATACTAAATTATATAGATTTCCAAAAGGAAAAGATGGTGGTATAGATTTATGTGATGAAATAGATACCCCTAAAATTATAATACAAGCAAAGCACTATAAAGATGCTAATTCTTTAAAATATAATATAGAAAAATGTGAACGAAAAAAAGTTGAAAATCTTAATCCTGAAAATTATTATTTATGTACAAGTTGTGAATTAACTAAAAATAAAAAAATAGAAATATATAATATTTTGAAACCATATATGAAAAGTTCAAAAAATATAATTTCTAGAATAGATATTAGTGATTTTATTGAGAAAGAAGAAAACCAAGATATAGTGAAAAAACATTATAAATTATGGCTAGCTGCAAGTAATGTTTTATCATTAGTAAATAATAAGAAAATTTTTATTGATTGTGATGAATTAGTATACGATATAGAAAAAAAATCAATATTTTTTGTTGAAACAAAAGGCTATATAAATGCGTTGGAAAAACTAAAAAAAGAAAATATAATAATTATTGTTGGTGCTCCAGGAGTTGGAAAGAGTACAATTTCAAAAATGATATTATTGAAATATGTTAGCGAAGGATATAGTGTAAGATATGCATCTGATAATAATATAGGAGATATAAAAAATATATTGTCTAATGATAAGGAGTCGAAAGAAATAGTATTATTAGATGATTTTTTAGGACAACATTATTTAAATTTGAAAGAATCAGAGCCAAATGAATTGAAGACTTTATGTGCTTTTATAAAAAGAAATCCTAATAAAAAATTAATTATGAATTCTAGAATTACAATATTAAGTGAAGCCAGAAATAAATTTATAACTTTTGATGAACTTATGGAAGAATATGATGAAAATAAATATTTAATAGATTTAGATAAAATGAGCCAAGTAGAAAAAGCGAGAATTCTTTATAATCACTTTTACTTTAATAATTTGCCAAAAGAATATTATATAGAGATACAAAAGGGTAACAGATATTTGAATATAATAAGACATAGAAACTATAATCCTAGAATAATAGAATATGTTACAAAAAATAAAAGAGTAAAACCAATAAAAGTAGAAAATTATTATAAATACATAATGGATAATTTAGATAATCCAAAGAATGTATGGAAAGACGAATTTGAAAATAGATTAGAAGTTTCAGATAGAAAATTAATGTTTACATTATATTCTTTAACTAATAGATATATTGACATAAATTTATTAAATAGAGTATATGGAAAATATATTAATAAAGATTCGCAAATTGATAAATCAGTAAACATATTTGAGAGAGTAACGAGTAGATTATCAGATTCATTAGTAAATAAAATACCAAAAGATAAAAATATAGAAATTGGTGTATTAAATCCATCAATAAATGATTATATGAAAAATGAATTAGATTCGAATATTAATCAAATTATGGATATTGTAAAAAATGCAGTATATATCGAACAGATACTAAAATTTGAACATCATAAAGAAGTAGAAGTTTTTATACGTGAAAAAATTTTATTTGATGAATTTTTAAAATATGAAACTCTTAAAAAATCAATTTTTTTCTATTATATTAAGTTTGTTTTTAGGTATGGAATCAAAGATGAAAAAATAAAGAATGTAGTAAAACTATCTTTTGAAAGAAGCTATGAAAACCTGGAATTAGGATTTGATTGTGTAGAATATAGTGAATTATTAAATGATATATTTATTAGTGAAATTGGATTTTTAGAATTTTTTGATATTTTTGAAATATTATTTAATTCTAACAAAATGCGTTTTATTTTCAAAAATATCGATTATGATACAATGAATACATATTTAAAACAAATAGGTAAAGTGTATGAGTCTAATAATGATTATGAGGTTTTGTATCAAGATATATTAGATGAAATAAAAGATTTTTTAATAGATAAAATGTTGGAAAAAATTGGAGAAAAAACAGAGAATGATTTATATGATATAGCAGAAAAATTGATAAGTACCGCTAAACAAGAAGATATAGAAGAATTCAAATCAAGTTATGAAGGAACTTTATTAGATGAAATGAATATTAAAGTATACAAGAGAATGGTTGAAATTGCGAATGAACTGGTTGATGAAGTTAGTGACTTTATTATTATAGATATGGAAGAATTGGATCTTGATGAAATAGAAAATCATATGGACATAGAGGAATATTTATATGATTGTATAAATGATTTAGAGCATAGTGAAGATTCTAATTTATCAGATAAAGATTATATTAATGAACAAGAAGAAATCCGTATAATTTTTGAAAGAGATTTTGAAAATGAAGAAATATAAAGTAGGAGCATATATTCGTTTGTCAAAAGAAGAATATTCTGATAATAAAGAATCTAATAGTATTGTTAATCAAAAACAAATAATAACTGAGTATATAAAAAATACTGATGGTTTAGTATTAGTAGATTATTATATTGATGATGGATATAGTGGAACAAATTTTAATAGACCTGCTTTTGAGAAATTACTAAAAGACATTACAAATGGAAAAATAAATACTATTATAGTAAAAGATTTATCAAGACTAGGAAGAAATCATATTGAAGTTGATAATTACTTAGAAAATATATTCCCAATTATGAATGTTAGATTTATATCAATTATAGAAAATATAGATAGTTATGAAAATCCAGAATCTTTAGACAATTACATAGTACCTATTAAAAATTTAATGAATGATGCTTATGCAAAAGATATATCTAAAAAGGTTAAAAGTGTTTTAAAAAGCAAAAAAATTAATGGCGAATTTGTAGGTGCTTTTGCTCCATATGGATATAAAAAGAGTCTGGATGATAATCATAAATTTGTAAAAGATATGGAAGCTTCATATTATGTTTTACTTATTTTTAATGGCACTTTAAAAGGAGAAACATCTGGAGAGATAGCAAATGAGTTAAATAAAAGAAATGTTTTAACACCAGAAATGCATATAAGAGAAAAGATATTAGGTAAATCTAGTGATGATATAAATGAAAGATGGAATGCCAAAATGGTAACTAGAATACTAAAAAACAAGACGTATATAGGTGATTTAATTCAGGGAAGAAAGAAAGTTGAAAGTTATAGAAATCATAAACTTATTGATACTAATGAAGAAGAGTGGATAATAATAAAAAATCATCATGAGCCAATAATTTCAGAAGAGAAATTTAATAAAGTACAGGAAATTATAGAAAATAATAATGCTAGAATTAATAAAGACGGTAAGGTTGATTTGTTCTATGGTTATTTAAAATGTGGCGATTGTGGTAGTAAGTTTAAAAAATCAGGAGAGTATTATTATTGTGAATCATATGCAAGATACAAAAAATGTACAAGGCATTCAATAAATAGAAATAAGCTTATAAGAAAAGTAGAAGAAAATATAAAAAAGCAAAATAAAAATATTAAAGAACTTGATAGAAAAGTGTTGTTTCAACTAATTGATAATATTATAATATTTGATAACGGAAACATAGAGATAAATTATAAAAATAAGGGAAGTGGAATTAATGAATAATAACGAAGAAAAGTTACCAAAAGTCAACATCAACTGGTATCCAGGTCATATGGCGAAAACAAAAAGAAAGATAATGGAAGATATAAAGATTATTGATGTTGTAATAGAATTATTAGATGCAAGGATACCTATGTCTAGTAGAAATCCAGATATAAAGGAAATAACTAAAAACAAAAAGAAAATTATAATTTTAAATAAAATAGATTTAGCAGATGAAAATTTAACCAATAAATGGAAAGAATTTTTTTCTAAAGAAGCGGAATGTCTACTTACAGATGCTAATTCAGGAAAGGGTATAGATAAAGTTTCAAGAAAAATAGAAGAGATGATGGAAGAAGAAAAACAAAGGCAGTTGTCTAGAGGAAGAATAAATAAAACGATAAGAGTTATGATACTTGGGATTCCTAATGTACGGAAAGTCTTCATTTATAAATAGAATTTCTAAAAAGAGTTCTTTAGAAGTAGCTAATAGGCCTGGAGTTACACGTCAAAATCAATGGATTAGAATTGGGAAAAATCAAGAGCTTTTAGATACACCAGGAGTACTATGGCCAAAATTCGAAAGTGAAGAAGTTTCGCTAAATTTAGCTTTTACAGGAACAATTAAAGATGACATATTAGAACTTACAGAAATAGCATATGAATTATTAAAGAAATTGGTTGTAAACTATAGAAAAAATATTTTAGAGAGATATAAAATTGCAGAAGAAGAATTTCAAGAAATAGAACAAAATGCTAATTCGATATATGAGCTTATGAAACTAATTGGTAAAAAGAGGGGCGCTATTATATCTGGTGGAAGAATAGATGATGAAAAGGTTTCAAGAATTGTATTAGATGATTTTAGAAATGGGAGATTAGGTAAAATAACATTAGAGGAAATTTAAATAAAGAAAGGATATAGAATTTTGATAGATTTTTTTGATAGAAATAAAGACATAGAAGATGTAAAAATGCTTTCTCCATTAGTATGGGCTTATGTTGGAGATGGTGTTTATGAGTTGTTTATTAGAACATATTTAGTAAATACTTCAAATGCTAAACCTCATAAATTACATATAGAGTCAATAAAATATGTTAGAGCAGGAGCACAATCAGCTATTTTAGAAAAAATAAAAGATAAGTTAACAGGTGAGGAATTAGATATAGTAAGAAGAGGAAGAAATACAGATAATCATCATCTTCCAAAAAATTCTAATATTGCAGAATACTCATATAGTACAGGTTTTGAAGCTTTACTTGGATATTTATATTTATCTAAGCAAGATGAAAGGTTAGAAGAAATACTAAAAATGTGTTTACATTAATAATGTTTTATATTATAATGAGCGCATACTTTGCAGTACTATTTTTGTGCCTGCACTTAGAAAACGTTAAAAAGAAAGAAGCAAATTTTACAGGAGTAAAATTGCTTCTTTCTTTTCCTATTTTTTAGGAATTCTTTAATTTACTGAAAAATTCTGGCGGAATTTTATAATCAGAAGGTAAATGCAGTGACTTAAAGTTTTCTTTTTCCTTTTTATACCATATCTTCCAATATTTATTTTCCATTCCATAGGTTTCAAGAATGTTATAATATACATACTTATTTGGCAAAATATTATCACTTTCATAAACACTTTTTGCTACACTAGTTTTTACTAATAAAATAGCATCTGCAACAGCAACACTACGAGACTGTCCTTCTTTACAATGAATTATAAGAAGGTCTACATTTTCAGGAATATTTTCTACAAAATCATGAATCATCTTTGCATCTTCTCTAGACATTAAAGTGTATCCTTCTAATTGTATTGCAGGAGTACAATCCGAAAATTCAATATTTAGGGCTGCTAAGCAGTTTCCACCTTTTTGGAATTTTAATCCTAAACCATATCCACTTGTTGGTTCTTGTATACTAATGATTGCATATTTAGGATTTTGTGGATTACCACTATTACGATATACATATTCTAAGGCTGTCCGATAATCCATAACTTTGATTATTGGAAAACTTCTTTTCATATTTTTTTCCTTTCTAAAATTAAAAATAGGATAATAACTTGACTATCTAATTTTTGTCAAGTCCTTTTTTATAAATTTATTATATTAT
>CANRSD010000028.1 GCA_947642355.1 uncultured Clostridia bacterium | reverse complement strand
TAATCGTGATTTTATTTACTTATGACGAATTTTATATAATATATTTTTTATTTATAATTTTTCAATATTTATATTATAAAAAGAATAAAGAGCACTAATAAAATGCTCTTCATTTTAAACTATAAATTTATATAATATTTTTAAGACCTTACATATTTCTTTTATATTATTCTTCTCCAATTATTACAATCTATTTTCTATTACTTCTATCCATTGTATCTAAGCTATCTAAAGCTTTTCCTGTTCCAATTGCTACACAAGAAATTGCATCTTCAGCTATCATTACATTTATACCTGTTTTTTCTTGTAATAACTTGTCTAAACCATCAATTAAACAACCTCCACCTGTCATATAAATTCCTTTATCACTAATGTCAGCTGCAAGTTCAGGTGGTGTTCTCTCTAATACTGAATGGACTGCATCAACCATCATCATTGCTGGTTCTTCTAATGCTTCCATTATTTCACTTGAAAATAATGTTATTGTCTTAGGAAGCCCAGTAGATAAATCCCTACCTCTAACATCCATTTCCATATCTTGAAACTTTGGATATACACATCCTATGCCAAGCTTAAGTTCTTCTGCTGTTCTTTCTCCTATTATAACATTATGTTTTTTCTTTACATACTTTACTATATATTCATCAAATTTATCTCCAGCTACTTTTATAGATGTACTAACAACAGCTCCTCCTAAAGAAATTACTGCAATATCTGTTGTTCCTCCTCCAATATCTACTATCATATTTCCACAAGGCTTAGATATATCAATTCCTGCTCCAATTGCAGCAGCTATTGGCTCTTCTATTAAGTATACTCTTCTAGCTCCAGCATTAGAAGCTGCATCTATTACTGCTTTCTTCTCTACTTCAGTTACAATTGAAGGAATACAAATCATAATTCTAGGTGAAAATAAAAATTTTCCACCAACTTTTCCTATAAAATATTTTAGCATTTTTTCAGTAACTGTATAATCTGAAATTACTCCATCTCTTAAAGGTCTTGTTGCTACAATATTACCTGGTGTTCTACCAAGCATACGCCTAGCTTCATGTCCGAACAGCAACTACTTCTCCACTAATATTATTAACAGCAACTACTGAGGGTTCTCTTAAAACTATTCCCTTTCCTTTAACATACGCTATAACAGTAGCAGTGCCTAAATCAATTCCTATATCTTGTCCAAACATCAACATCAAACCTTTCTTTGCATTACATTTACGTTACGATTATATTACACCTAACATAAAATATCAAGTACTAATTAACTAATTTTAAAAGAAATTTTCAATCGAAAAACTTTGCTTATCTTCAATATGTTTAAGCAAAAATTCTGTTTCTGTAATAGATTGCCTTGCATCAGTGTAATTCTCTATTTTTACTTGTTTTTCAAGTAAAGCAACTTTATCTCCAACCTTTTCAATTTCATCATGTTCTATATAGCAAGTCAAAAGCTGTTGTAAATCATCCCACTTTTTTACAAGTTCTTTGGATTTATCTTTTGACTTATTATCTTCCTTTGCTATTAATTCATCAATTTCTTTTAAAGTATCTGTCATAGTATTTACTGCATGTTTAGTATATCCTTCCAATATAAAATCTAATGTAATGATAATAATAACTATAATTATTATTGAAATAATTTGTTTAAAACCACTCATTTCTTCACCTTCTTCTGGCAAAAAATCTCACCTTTACCATTTAAAGTAACAACTAATGCTTCTTCTGGTTTCATATTAAATTTTGCTACTTGCTTTTCTAACCATTCTTTACTTTTAGAAATTTTATGAAGATTATCTTCTAATATCCTTCCATCTATAACTAAATCATAAGGAAGCCCACTATATTCTGCTTTTAATCCTAAATCTTCCATTACTACTCCTCTTTTTTCTGGTTTTGGAATAACAGTTATTTGTCCACTAGTTTCCAAAATAGCATATTCTACTTCTCCTAAATCAAAAATATTATTTCCTCTTAATCTTTCTTGTAATTCATTTATAGTAAAGTTTTCTTTTATTAAAGCATTTTCATCAATTTTTCCTCTATAAATTAATATAGAAGGTTTACCACATATTAATTCTCTACATTTTAAACTTTTCATATTTATAAATGAAATTAATAAATGCATTACTAAAAGACTAAGTATTGGTATTATTCCATAAGTAATTGGAATTCCAAGTCCAGCCATTGGGCTTGCTGCTAAATCTGCAATCATAATTGAAATTGCAAGTTCAAAAGGTTGAAGTTGTCCTATTTCTCTTTTTCCCATAAAACGCATTACTACAAGCACTAATGTATACAATATTATTGACCTAATAAAAATTAAAAACATTAATTTTCTCCTTAATTTATTTTTTCCAGTATATTTTTTGCAAAAATATTTAAAATATACTTATATATTTATTTTTATATAGAAATAAATATAATTTTTAAGGAGGTTTTTAGAAAAATGGATAACAATACTTCTAATACTCAAGATAATAGCAGTATGGGTGCATTTGGACAAATTGTTGGTAGATTTATAGTTGCTGCTATTATTTTAGGGATTACAGCATTTTTCACACCTAACTTCTCCATTAGTAATATATGGGCTTTAGGACTAGCTGCAATTGTTTTAACTGTTATGGATTATATAATAGTTAAAGTAACTGGTCTTCAAGCAATAGCCTTTGGTAAAGGTTTTGTTGGATTTGTTTTAGCAGTTGTCACTTTATATGCAACTCAATTCTTCGTAGCTGGATATTCAATTTCTTGGTTTGCAGCTATAATTGGAGCTTTAATTTATGGTGTGATTGCTTATATTATGCCTGGCGAACAAGTTATGTAGCCAAAAAACACGAAGTACACATGTGCTTCGTGTTTTTTTATTAATAGATTTATTGATACCTCCTATAAAATATGATATAATTACTTATATTAATTGAATGGAAATTCTAAATTATAGGAGGCTTTTATGAAAGTAAGAGAAATAAGTAATTCTAAAAAAGACTATACTGAATTTGTCAACTTATTTTATCGGACTGATTACAGTTTTAAATCCAATCAAATAAGTAACATACAAACTGAAGTAGATCCCTGTGATCCTATTCCAGATTATAATGAATTTTGTGATATTTTAAACTTTGGATTATACCAGTATTTTGTACTGGAAAATGATGATAAAAAAGTCATAGGTTTAACTCAAGTATTGGAAAATGAAATTTGTGAGTTTACAATTGACAGAGAACATCAGCTTTCTGGTAATGGCAGAATTTTTTACCAATTACTTGAAAAAATAATCAAGGCATCTGGTGCAAAAAATATTGTGCTAACTTGTTATTTTCCGGGTTCTATGATTTTTTGGAAAAAAATGGGTTTTAAAAATCATAATATCATTTTCACAAAAGAACTGTAAAAAATCAATGGGCATAGGTACCTAAAAACACCTATGCCCATTTTCATTTAAGTTCTACAAATAGTAAGCACGCATATTTCTTTTGCTCCTGATTTTTTCAAAATTTTAGAACAAACTTCTACTGTTGCTCCTGTTGTAAAAATGTCATCTAGCAAAATCACTTTTTTTCCATTAATATTTTGTTCTACTTCAAAAACTCTTTCTATATTATTTAGTCTTTCTAATCTATGTAATGTACTTTGAGTTTTTCCTTCGGATACTCTTTTAAGAATTGATATATCATATGGAATTTCTATATTTTTACTTAAATTTTTAGCTAATAATTCTGTTTGATTATATCCTCTACTTAATTTCTTTTTTATAAACATTGGCACAGGAATTATTAAATCAAACTCTTTCAAAAGCTTTATAATTTTATCATTTTTTACTAATATCTCTATAAAATATTCTGCTATATATGGTGAATCTCCAAATTTAAATTTTAGCATCTTAGTACGCATATCACTTTCATACCTACTTAAATATACTAACAACTCATATGGTCTATTTTTTATTTTCTTTATATTAAAATCCAAATTCAAATATTTAAAACAAGAGGAACAAATATATCCTTCCCCTTGTTTTTTGCAATTTAAACATAACTTTGGAAATATTAAATCTAAAAATTTTTCTATCATAATATTCTAAAGTTTATTATATTAATTAAAAACATTATTTAGTCAATTTATCTAGTCTTTTAGTTACTACTTCTAACATATTTTTGTAATTAGCTAGTTTTTCTTTTTCTTCATTTATTTTATTTTCAGGAGCTTTGGAAACAAAACCTGGATTTGAAAGAATCTTTTCTCCTCTTGCAACTTCTGCTTCTAATTTCTTTTTTTCTCCTTCTAGTCTTTTTATTTCTTCTTTTATATCTACTAAATCCTCAAAAGGAATAAAAAGTTTTATATCATCTACTACTATTGATACTGCATTTTCTGGTATATCTTTCTCATCCTCTTGTACTAATATCTCTGTACTAAACCCAAGTTTTAATAAAAATTCTTCTGATTCTTTTATATCTTTTTCATAGTCTTTTGTAACTATTATAAGTTTAGATTTTTTACTTGGATGTACATTCATTTTTGTTCTAACATTTCTAATTTCAACTATTAACTTTTTTAATTTTTCAACTGTTTCTTCTTCTTTATCAAAAACAAATTCATTTCTTATATCTGGCCATTTGCTTACTATTATGTCTTCTGTTCCAAAACAAATTAATTTTGAATAAATTTCTGCTGTAATAAATGGCATAAATGGATGTAATAATTTTAAGGAAGAAGCAAATACATGATTTAATATATCACTTACTGCTACTTTTATATCTTCATCTTCACTATATATTCTTGGTTTTACCATTTCAATATACCAATCACAAAATTCATTCCAAATAAAGTTATATATTTTATCTAAAGCAATTCCTATATCATAATTATCAATATTTTTGCTTACATCTACTACTAATTTATCAAATTTATTTAAAATCCATTTATCTTCAATTCTTAATAAATCAGGATTGTATGTTTTATTTTTTTCAAACACTTCATAGCAAAATGTTCTTACTTTTTCTTCATCTGCTAATGAATTTATTATAAATTTTGCTGCATTCCAAATTTTATTTGCAAAATTTGAAGCTTGATCTAATTTTTCAGGCATAAATCTAATATCATTTCCCATTGTAGTTCCAGATAAAACTGAAAATCTTAAGCTATCTGCTCCATATTTATCAATTACATCTAATGGATCTATACCATTTCCAAGTGTTTTCGACATTTTTCTTCCTTGACTATCACGAACAATTCCATGAATTAATACATCTTTAAATGGTACTTCATTTGTAAATTCTAATCCTTGTGTCATCATTCTTGATACCCAAAAAGTTATAATATCAAAACCTGTAACTAAAGTTTGTGTAGGATAAAAAGTTTTATAATCTTCACTCTCTGTATTTGGCCAACCTAAAGTTGAAAATGGCCATAATGCTGAACTAAACCAAGTATCTAGAGTATCTGGATCTTGTTCTATATTTGCACTTTGGCATTTTGTACATTTATTTGGTGCTTCTTTAGACACCATAATTTCATTGCAATCTTGGCAGTAATATGCAGGTATTCTATGTCCCCACCATAATTGACGAGAAATGCACCAATCTCTAATATTATCTAACCAGTTGAAATATTGTTTCTCATATCTTTTTGGAACAAACTTTGTTTCTCCATTCCTCACGCTATCAGCTGCTCGTTTAGCTAAATCTTTCATACTCACAAACCATTGAACAGAAATTTTGGGCTCTATTGTATTTTTACATCTTTCACATTTTGCAACATTATGAGTATATTCTTCTACAGATACAAGAGCTCCTATTTCTTCTAATTTCTTAACTATTTCTTTTCTAGCAGTTAATAAATCCATTCCCTTATATTCTGAAACTAAATCTCCCATTTTAAAGTCTTTATCAAAAACTTCAATAATTTCTAAGTTATGTCTTAATCCTGCTTCATAATCATTCATATCATGTGCTGGTGTAATCTTTACACAGCCTGTCCCAAAATCTCTTTCAACAAACTCATCTGCAATTATAGGAATTTCTTTATCCATTATTGGAAGTATACACATTTTTCCTACTAAGTCTTTATATCTTTCATCATCTGGATGTACTGCAACTGCTGTATCTCCAAGCATTGTTTCTGGTCTTGTTGTAGCTATTTCTATATATTTATTTTCTTCTCCAGAAATTTTATAACGTATATGCCATAAGTGAGATGATTCTTCTTTATATTCAACCTCTGCATCAGAAATAGATGTATTACAACTTGTACACCAATTTACCATACGTTTTCCTTTATAAATAAGTCCTTTATTATAAAGTCTCACAAATTGCTCTAAAACACTATCAGACATTCCTTCATCTAAAGTAAATCTGCTTCTATCCCAATCACAAGAACACCCTAATTTACGTTGTTGCTTTTGGATAATTCCTCCATATTCTTTAGTCCATTCCCAAGCTTCTTCTAAAAATTTTTCTCTTCCTAAATCTTGTTTAGTTTTTCCTTCTTTAGCTAATTTTTGAACAACTTTCATTTCAGTTGAAATTGATGCATGATCAGTTCCTGGAAGCCATAAAGTATTGTACTTTCTCATTCTTTTATACCTTATTAATACATCTTGAATAGTTCCATCTAAGGCATGTCCCATATGCAATTTACCTGTTACATTTGGTGGTGGCATCATTATGCAATAAGTTTCTTTTGTTTTATCACCAGATGGCTTAAAATATCCCTTTTTTTCCCAATCTTCATACAATCTTTCTTCAAAATCCTTTGGATTAAATTTGTCTTGCAATTTGTGATTTCCCATAAACAATTCCTCCTTTTATATATAAAAAAACTTCCGCCAACATAAGGGCGAAAGTTTAATTCACGGTACCACCTTAATTTTTTATTTCTAAATTAAAATAAAAATCTCTAAAAGTTTTTAACGTTACTAAAACGGATATACTTAAAGTTATTTTCAGTATATCTACTCCAAAGCTACCTTCAGCCTACCTTTTCTATAAGAAGCTCCCAGCGCGAATCACTTCTTTTCTCTTAAATAGCAGTATAAGCTTACTCCTCTTCTTCATTGTATTTATATTATTTTCTTAAAGATAATTTTTGAGTTATTTCTCTATATCTATTAATATCTTTTTTAGATAAGTAATTTAATAAATTTCTTCTTTTACCAATCATTTTGAAAAGTCCTCTTCTTGAATGGTTATCTTTTGGATGAACTTTTAAATGTTCTGTTAATTCTGAAATTCTTTCTGTTAAAAGAGCTATTTGAACTTCTGGAGAACCAGTATCTTTTTCATCTCTCTTATGAGTATTAATAATTTCTAATTTTCTTTCCTTTGTCATTTTAATTTATCCTCCTATTTTTATTTATTTGCTATAAACTGAGTCTTAAGTAGGTTTTTTTCTTAAAACTAAGTCTATAGTAATTTTAATATTGATATTATACTATACTAATTTTAAAAAATCAAGTACTTTTATGCAAAAAGGGATGCTTGTTTTTTTGACAAGCATCCCTCCTTAATTACATAAAAACTAAATTTCAATCCAAATATAAAGCTTGCTTTACATCAATGTTACATTTTTTTCATTTTTAAGAAAACCGAATTTAACATTCCAGTATCATATAATAACTGCAACCGGTTTTATTATCTTTCCATTTCTCTTTGTATTACATGTAATTTGGCTATACACCTTAAGTTCTAAAGTTAACTTTTCCAATTCTTCCAAAGTAATCCATAAGCTTGGTAAAATTGTTAAATCATCTTCTTGTTCTGCAGTTACATATGTATTACTATCCATAGGAAAAATATGAACTATATCTTCTGGGTTAATATCATAAATAAAAAATAGTCCTCCTTCATATCGAGATATATTTTTGTTATTGATTATAGAAAAACTTGCAAAACTCCTTCTTTCAAAATCTTTGTAATATCCTCTTGGTGTATTACTACTAATCGATGTATCTATTCTACCTATAAAATGAAAGTCCGTTCCTTTAGGGATTTCTAATATAGATGATATATCTTTTGGTATATGCGTTAAATTATTTGTAATATCTTCACAAGCATATTTCCGACATTGCTCATATGTTACTGTTAAACTTTTAGAGTTTCTTGCAAGAGAAGATTGTTCTATTTCCCAAGTTTTGGATCTTATCCGTTTCAACATATAAAGATTCCTCCTAAAAAATAATTATTTTCATTTTAAAATATAATTTTGTAAAAATACTTTTATATTTTATCATATAAATTCTAAAAAATCAAAATATAAATGTAATATTTTATAATTTAATTGTATCTTACTTATTCCAAGTCATTGTATATTCTATTTCATCTGTATCTTTATTTATATTTTCACTCGTTATTACAAAATCATTCTTTTTATAAAAATTGATAGCATTTATATTTTTCTCATATACACTTAAGGTTAGATTATTTTTATTTTCTTTTACTTTATTTAATAAAGATGTTCCTATCCCATTACATTGATTATTTGTATCAACAAAAATTCCTTCAATATAGTTATTATCTAATCCTATGAAGCCTATAATTTTTTCTTTAATACTATAAACATCTATTTCTCCTATGAATTCTAATTATCTTGTAAATTCATCCATATCATTTTCTTTATATTTCAATCTTTCTGGCAAAATTATTTCTGGAACTAAAACCTTTCCATTTTCAATTTGAACAATAGGTACATATTCTTTATAATATTTTTGTAAATCTTCTTTAGTATACATAGGAATAATTACTTGATTAATTACTTGTCTAAGATATTCACTTTTAATTCCTGTATATGTGTTTGGAACTATCCTTTCGCATTCTTCCAATGACATACTATAATTTTCATTTGTGTTTAAATCTTCAATTCTTGCTTTTCTCAGCTCTTTATAAGCATACTCACTTATTATTTGCTTTCTATACTTATTTCTATTAGTATCTTTAAAAAACAATACTTCTTCCCAAGGAATCACATAAGTTTCGTGACAAGCGGTTCCATGGCTTAAAAAAGATCCATCCCATCCTCTTCCAACATAGTCAATAATTAAATCTTTATTTGTTCTATAATATAAATAAAAGCATCCATCTATTTCATATGTTGTACAAAATCTACCTTCATTCCAATAAATCATAGCAACACCTTTTGTTCCTGATTTATTAGATTTTTCTATAATTTCTCTCATATATTGAGCAATTGTTCTACGATTTCCATTTTTCCCATTAACATCAATACGATTATTTCCTATTTTAGTATCAGAACGCATACAAAAATTATTTTGATTTTTAAAACTACTTAATAATATTTGTACATCTTCTTCACTTTCTAATATATAAAAATTAGAATATGTAGGTAATCCATATCTTTTAGCAAGTAAATATCCTTTAGATTTACCATATTTTGCAATCTCTTTTAAATCTTCTATCTTACTTCCATCTAGCATTTTTTAAGCTTCCTTACTCTCTCCTACATCATTTTTCCCTTTAAAACTATAATGTAACAATATTGGTGTTATAAGGGTTACTAATAAAACTGTTAGTATAACAATTGAAAATATTTCTTCATTTATTAAACCTATTTTCTTAGCTTCATCTGCCATAATAAGTGCAACCTCTCCTCTTGTTGCCATTCCTATACCAATTTGAAGCGCTTTTTTATCAGTATATCCACATATCTTAGCTCCTAAACCATTACCTATTATTTTGCTAATTATTGTAACTGCTGTAAATATTAATATAAATATCCATACTGATACATTAAAATTTATCTTTTCTAAATTTAGACCTACACTTGCAAAAAATATTGGAGAAAAAATCATATGTACTACTAAGTCTATTTTTCCTTTTACTTTTCTTCCTTTTTCTGTATTTCCTATAACTAATCCTGCTATATATGCACCAATTATTCCACTAACACCCAACCTTTCTGCAAAGTATGCTAGTATTAATGCAAACGCTATTGAATATGTAGGCATTTGTTCTGTTTTTGTATCCTTTTTTTCTATTCTTTCAAACACTTTAAATAATAGTAAACCTACAATTATTGCTATCCCAAAAAATATAATTATTTTTAATATCACTAATGCAAATGTTGTTATATGTAAATTTCCACTATTTATTATTATCGTTAAAAATAAAATTCCCATTATATCATCAACAACACCAGCTCCTAATATTGCTAGTCCCACATTTGACTTGATTTTTTTCATTTCTATTAAAGTCTCTACTGTTATACTAACTGAAGTTGCTGTTATTACTGCTCCAAAAAATAAATTTGTTTTTAAATCTTGTATATATATTAAACTAAATATTGCCCCTAACAATAATGGAATTATTACTCCAATTGAAGCTATTACTATATATTTATTACTATTTGATATAAATTTTTTTATACTTGTTTCCATTCCAGCTAAAAACATTATTAGTATTATACCAAACTTAGATAATGCCTCTAATATTGTACTATTTTGTACAATATTTAACATTGCTGGTCCTAATACTATTCCTGCTATTAATCCTCCTAATACTTTAGGCATTTTTATTTTTTGTGTTAACATTGTAAAAATTTTTACTGCTAATATTATTAATCCTATATCTAACAAATACTTATATTCCATTTTAAACACCTTCTAATCCAAATACATTATATCTATATCAACATCATCACTAATCCCATTTACTCTACCATTTTCAGTCATTTGCCAAATTGAATACTCACCTTCATATGTTACTCTAGTATTATATTGAGCAAGCCAAATTTCATATTTTGTAGGATGCCATATTTTTTCCAAATACGATTTACTACTATATAGCATTCCATCATAGCCTGATTCTTGCAAATTATCTAAAAATGCATTTGCTACTTTATTTATGGTATTAAAGCTCATTCCTGTTGTATTAAAAGAATTCCAGCTTTCCCAGTCAAAGGCTATAGGCAAATCAATTTCATATCCTTTCAAATTTTCTTTTACCCATTCTGCCTGCTCTATTGCTTGATTTACATTTTTGGCATATGAATAAAAATAAATTCCAACTGGTATATCTACTGATTTAGCTCCTTCAATGTTTAATATGAAATATGGATCTAGAACATAATTTCCGTCATATTCTGTTTGATAACCTATTCTTATCATTGCAAATTCTACTCCACTTCTTTTTACTTCTTGCCAATCTATTTCTTCTTCCCACTTAGACACATCTATTCCTATTTTTGTATTCTCAGTTTTATGTTGACTTATAACATCAGCTATGTCAACTTTTTTAGTTTTTGACTTTTCCTCATTACTTTCTTTTACATATAAAGTAAAATCTTTTTTAGTTTGATTTCCACTTGAATCTGTTATGCTATATGTTAAATCATAACTTCCAACAGTATTTAAGTCGTATTCTCCTAATATTTCTCTTACAGGATTATCATCAATATCATCTCCACTTAATAATACATCTACTAAATTTTTATTATATCCAACCTTTACAGTATATGAATCTCCCATAAAAATTTTAGGAGAATTTACATCTACAACTTTTATTGTAAAATTATAAGTTCTTTTTTTATTTTTTATATTTATAAAATCAAATGAAACTTGAATGTCTCCTAGTTCTTCTGTATTTATCTCTTTATCATTTATAAGTTTACCTTTAATATTTTCTATAAAATCAGAAATCTTTACTTTATCACCATATTTCACAGTTAAGTCTTCTTTTAAAGTTATTGCTTCTGCATCAATTCTTATATTTTCTTGTTTTTCTTTATGTACCCAAAAACAAACTCCTATTACTGATACGGTTATTAATATCACTATAAATATTATTATTTTTTTCTTCATAATTATTCCAATCCTTAAATTTCTTATTTCAACAAAAGAACTCTTGTTTGTATTTTATATTATATCTAAGTTTTTGTCAATATTTTTTTGATATTAATATTTTCTTATGATACAATATTATTTATATTTAAAATTAAAACTTTACTTTTATAAATACTGAAAGGAGGAAAATACTTTATGAAAAATAAATTATTTCTATTTTCTATAATTTTGATTTTATTATTTCTTGTAATATTTACTAGCTTACATGTCAATGCATTATCAGAAAAAGAAACATACAACTGTTATAGAGAAAGATTTATAAATTGCGATAATTGTGAAAGTAACAAAAACTACCAAATGCATTATCAAAATAATCAATGTTCACATAGAAAATATAATTGTGGTAAAAAAAATTGTAATATTAAGTAATTTCTATATTATATAAAACCTGTATATTATAAATCTAAAAAATTATAATATACAGGTTTTATAACCTTAATTTATAAATAATATTTTTATTTGCTTAAATTATCTTATACTTGCAATTGTGCATTTTCCACTTTCATTATTAAATGTAGCATATAAAATTTGCTCATTTTTATTAACCCACATATAACTTTTTGATGTAGTTGTTTTTCCAGCAAGTACCCCTTCTATTCCATCTAATTTTGAAACTAATTCCTCATAAGTAAAAGAACCATTATTAAGCAATTCTCTCAACTCAGAAATTGCAGGAAATTTTACTTCTTCATTTATAATTTTTGATTTATCAATATTAGCTTGTATTATTGGACTATCTCCAGCATACTTTAATACTATACTATTTTTATTATCTAATTTCCAAGTATATTCTTCACTATAATCACTTTTCTCTGCTTCAAAACCAATAATATTATTTAATTCTTCTATTGTATTTGATGTCTCAATATGCTTCATAGCTTCTATTGCATCATAATTTCCTTTTACTTCTGTATTGACATTAGTATCTTGAGATATATTTTTATTATTTTCTTGTTCTCCTAAATACAAAATTCCTAATATTCCCATTACAACGATAAAAATAATAGCAATAGCTATAACGATAACTTTATTTTTCATACTTTACCTCCTAAAATATTTATTCTGCTTTCTTTCTTACTTTTACTTTAGACATATATGTAGCAGATAGTATTAACATTCCAAAAGTTCCAAATAAAAATACAAAATAAGTAATAGCAACTGGAGATGTAGATTTTATCCCCTCAACATTTGCATATAATTTGTTATTAGATAATAGTGCTGTTACACTTTTTCCTTTATAATATCCTGAAAGTCCATGAACATTTTGTAGCTCATATTCTTTTCCATTATATTCTACTTTAACTTCATAAAATGTTGTTCTATTTTTTGTTTTTCTATTTACAACTTCTTTAGAAGAAATACTAGTAACAGTTGCTGTAACTTCTTCATATTTCACTTCTGTTTTATTCATCAAAAACCAAAAAACAATAGTTAAAATCAAACAAATTACAGTAATAATCCACATAAATGCAACTTTCTTTTTCATAACTTCCCCCCATTTCCTATAAAATTATATTACTTCTATTTATATTTTTCAACATATTTTTATAATAATTTATATATTATGTGTGTCCCACCTTCATAACCGATTTTTATTTTTTCTGATATTTCTCAAAAACTACAGATATTAATAATAAGCAAAATTATTTAAAGTTAATTATCTTACAAAGTACTCTTATAGTACCTGATACTAAATATGATTAGAAAAATGAATGTAAAAGTTGAATATTGTGAATAACAAATAAAATTGTAAAGGCGGAAATCATTTTTTTAATAATGACTCCCGCCTTAAAAAATGTATTTCAAAAAAAATGGAAAAGAGAACCGTCCCATTTTCTATTGGTTGGTGGAGATGGCGAGGGTCGAACTCGCGTCCAAAATTCCTTCCATATGAACCTCTCCGAGTGCAGTTTATTGAAAAAGTTTCTTTAAAATATCGTCAACAAACAAACTCAATTTTAAATATCTCTTAAAAATCCCATTAATAGCAAGAGCAACTATTAACTTCGTTTCCTACTAATTTGGCGCCTTATCTTTTGCCGTAGGTTTCAAAAGTAAGACGTTACTGCACTTAGGCAGCAAATGCTAATTCGTTATTATCAGCGTTTATTTTTAATTTTGCCTTTTAAAGTGGACTGGCACCACTACTCGCTATTCATATTTCCAAAATCCTGTCGAAACCAAATACATCCCCATATATAAATACTTTATATATTATAATATAAAAAAAGATAAACTACAATAGGAAAATATAGAAAATAAGTCACTGCATAATCAGCGACTTTCTATTTTAATATTTGATTAGATATAACAGTTTCAGTATCATCATCTTCTAAAATATCTAATTGTTTCTTTTTCTTTTTTTTAGCAAGCTTTTTTAATCTCTTTTCCTCTAAACGTTCATTTTCTTTATCTCTTGCTATTATCTCATCTAATGTTAAACTTTTTTCATAATCAACAGTTGCTTTTGCTGGTCTTTCATAAATTTCCTCTATACAACTTTCTATTTTGGGTGGTAATCCCACTTTTGCTTCATTAATATAATAGTCAATTACTTTTCTTTCTTTCTTATTTAAAGAATCTATATCAATATCTAAATTTCTATATCTCCAAATTATATGCCTCTCTTCTGGAGTATATACCGATTTAAGTAAATCTTCAAATCCATATTCTACAATAAATTTATTATTTTTACAAGTAATATCAATTGTACTCCATACTCTATTTTTTGATACTTTATAATTATCACGAAGCAACTTTATTATATTATATAAATTTGTAATCAACCTTGAATACTCTTCCTCATCTATATCAAATAAAGTCGGAATTTCATAACAATTCACTGGTTTCCTTTTAAATATACCTTTTGGAATATAATAAAAATACATCTCTGCTTTAGGTTTTTGACCAGGAATATCAATTATAGAAGTGTGCAATAAAATACTTTTCCAATTTTCTGGAATCATTTCAAATAGATGATCTTGTATTTTAATATAAAATTCTTTTTCTTTCTGAAATCCTACCATATCTTAAAAGCTGTATTTTCAGCACCCTCCTTTCTATTCTTAATTTTCTAACAAACTTTCCCCTGTCATCTCTGCTGGTTTTTCAAGCCCCATTATATCTAGCATTGTTGGAGCAAGATCAGCTAAACGACCTTCTTTTAATTTTCTATTTGCTCTACCTATCATTGCTAATGGAACAGGGTTCGTTGTATGAGCAGTATATGGTTCTCCAGTTTTATAATCTATCATTTGTTCAGAATTTCCATGATCTGCTGTAATTAAAAGAACTCCTCCATTTTTTTCTATGACTTCTACTACTTTTGATACACATCCATCTAAATACTCTAAGGCTTTTATTGCAGCTTCTAAACTTCCAGTATGACCTACCATGTCTGGATTTGCATAATTTAAAATTATAGAATCATATTTCTCAGAATTTATAGCTTCAATTACTTTTTCTGTAACTTCTCCTGCACTCATTTCTGGCTTTAAATCATATGTTTCAACTTTAGGTGATGGAACTAAAATTCTATCTTCTCCTTCATATTGTTTCTCATTTCCACCATTAAAGAAAAAGGTAACATGTGCATATTTTTCTGTTTCTGCAATTCTAAGTTGTGTTAAACCTAAATTACTTATATACTCTCCAAATGTATTTTTTATTTCTTCTTTCTTAAAAGCTACTTCTACATTTGGCATTGTTTCATCATAAGGTGTCATACAAACAAAATATGTTTTAAAATATTTTCTTTCAAATCCATCAAAGTCCTTGTCAACAATACTTCTAGTTATTTCTCTAGCCCTGTCTGGTCTAAAGTTAAAAAATATAATAGAATCATTTTCTTGAATAGTTGCTATTGGTTCATTATTATTACATATTACTGTTGGTTTAATAAATTCATCAAATTCTTCTCTTTGATAACATTCTTCAACTGCTTGAACTGCTGAATTTGCTTTTTCTCCTACTCCATTTACCATAGCTTCATATGCTTTTTCTATTCTTTGCCATCTTTTATCTCTATCCATACTATAGAATCTACCTGAAATAGATGCTATCTTTCCGTACTCCTTTTTCTGCCATTTTTTCTTCAAGTTCTACTATATAATTTTCTCCTGAAGCTGGTGGAGTATCTCTTCCATCCATAAAACAATGTACATATACATCCTCAAAATCTTTTCTTTTTGCCATTTCCAACAAACCATATAAATGTCTATTATGACTATGAACTCCTCCATCAGAAACAAGTCCAATTAAGTGTAATTTTGAATTATGTTCTTTACAATTTTCTATTGCTTTAATAAGTTCAGGATTGCTAAAAAAGTCTCCATCTTCTATTGATTTTGTTATTTTAGCCAAATCTTGATATATAATCCTTCCAGCTCCAATATTTGTATGTCCTACTTCAGAATTACCCATTTGTCCCTCTGGAAGTCCAACATTTTTTCCACTTGTATATATTATTGTATTAGGATTTTTATTAAAAATCTCATCTAAATTAGGTGTATTTGCTAATTTAATTGCATTTCCATCTGTTTTTTCATTAATTCCATATCCATCTAGTATCATTAACATTGTAACTTTTTTATTCATTTAAAATTCCTTCTTTCTAAAACAAAACTGCCTTATTTATTGTAATTCACTATTTTGCTAAATTCTTCTGGTTTTAAACTTGCTTTTTTCGAGTGAAATTTTGCTCATTACCATTTTCAAAATTTCTCACGGAGGCACAAGTTCTTATAAGTAAATTACAAATATTATTTATTGTAATTCACTATTTTGCTAAATTCTTCTGGTTTTAAACTTGCGCCTCCCACTAGTCCACCATCAATATCTGATGTTGTAAATAGTTCTTTTGCGTTACTTGACTTTACGCTTCCACCATATTGAATAATAACTTCTTTTGCAACTTCTTCACCATAAATTTCAGCTATTTTGTTTCTAATCCATTTTATGCTATTGTTTGCATCATCTGCTGTTGCAGTCTTTCCTGTTCCAATAGCCCATATTGGTTCATATGCTATTATTGTATTTTTAACTTGTTCATTTGTCAATCCTTCTAATGCAAGTTCTGTTTGTTTTGTTATTATCTCTTCTGCAATTCCTGTTTCCCTTTGCTCTAAATTTTCACCTACACAAACTATAGGTTTCAATCCATTTGCAAATGCTGATTTTATTTTTTTATTAACAGTTTGATCAGTTTCTGCAAAATACTCTCTTCTTTCAGAATGCCCTATTATAACATATTCTACTCCAATAGATTTTAACATTTTTCCAGAAATTTCACCAGTATACGCTCCATTTTCTTCAAAGTGCATATTTTGTGCACCAATTTTAATATTTGTTCCTTGAACATTTAATAAACAATAAAATAAATCTGTATATGGAACACACAAAATAACTTCTGCTTCTGCACTTTTTACCATAGATTCAAAACTTTGAATATATTCTATGGCTTCATTTGGAAGCATATTCATTTTCCAGTTTCCTGCTATAACTTTTCTTCTCATAATTTATTTTCCTTTCTAATCTATAACTTCATAAATTAACTTATGATTTTCTGGTTTACTATTAGTTAATTTGATAGAATTTAAATAATCCATTATCAAATTATCAGCTTTTTCTTTTTGATTAGTATGTAATAATGCTATAGTTTCCCCTGTTTTTATAAAATCACCAGTTTTCTTCAAAATTGTTATTCCAGCTGAATAATCTATTTGATCATCTTTTTTCTCACGCCCAGCTCCTAATTTACAACTTATCTTTCCAATTTCTTCAGTATCCATACTATTTATATAACCTTTTTTTTCAGAAATAACTTCTATATTATATTCAGATTTTGGAAATAACTTTGTATTTTCTATACAATTTATATTTCCTCCTTGGTAAGAAACTAACTCTTTAAATTTATTTAAAGCTAGTCCACTTGAAATTGCATTCTCAACTAATTTTTTTGCATCTTCTTTTTCTACATTATTCCCAAGCATTACCATATATGTAGCAATTTCTATACAAACCTCTGTTAAATCTTTAGGTCCATTTCCGCTTTAAAACTTCTATTGCTTCTTTTACCTCTAATGAATTTCCGAACTTCTTTTCCGAAGTGGAATATCCATATTAGTAATCATTGCTATTGTCTTTCTACCTGCTAAATTTCCAATACTTACCATCTTTTTAGAAAGTTCTCTAGCACTTTCTAAGTTTTTCATAAATGCACCATTTCCCATTTTCACATCTAAAACAATACAATCTGAACCTGCTGCAATTTTTTTGCTCATTATACTTGAAGCTATAAGAGGAATACTCTCAACTGTTGCTGTAACATCTCGTAAAGCATATATTTTTTTATCTGCTGGAGTCAAATTTCCTGATTGACTTATTAAACTAATTCCTATTTTATTTACTTGATTTATAAAATCTTTTTTTGGAATATTTATCTTATATCCTTCAATTGCCTCTAATTTATCTGCTGTCCCTCCAGTAAACCCTAAACCTTTTCCACTCATTTTAGCAACTTTACATCCGCACAGAAGCTACTATTGGAGCAACTATCAAAGTAGTTTTATCTCCAACTCCTCCAGTACTATGTTTATCCACTTTTTTACCTTCAATTCCAGACAAATCAATTTTTTCTCCTGAATTTGCCATTGCAAAACTCAAATTTACTAATTCATTATCAGTTAAACCATTAAAATATATAGCCATAAGAAGTGCTGATACCTGATAATCTGGTATTTCATTTTGAACATATCCATTTACAAAATAATTAATTTCTTCTTTTGATAATTCCTCACTATCTCTCTTTTTTTCTATAATATCATACATTCTCATAATTACATATATCCTTATAAAAACTTTCTCCTGGTAAGTTGTTTGATACACCAAATATATCATCAATAGTCTTTCCTATATCTGCAAAAGTATTTCTTATCCCCAAGTTATTAGATTTAACATTTTTTCCATATACTAAAAGTGGTACGTATTCTCTAGAGTGGTCTGTACTAGGAGTTTTTGGATCACAACCATGGTCAGCTGTAATCATTAAAATATCTTCTTCTTTTAATTGTTTAATAAATTCTTCAAGCCATTTATCAAATTCTGTATAAGCTTTAGCATATCCATCTACATTATTTCTATGTCCATATAACATATCAAAATCTACAAGGTTTGTAAAGCAAAGTCCTGTAAAATCTTCAAACAACATATCAAAAGTTTTTTGCATTCCTTCATTATTATCCTTAGTGTAATGCTTTTCAGTAATTCCACTTCCTGCAAATATATCATTAATTTTTCCTATTGCAATTACATCTTTTCCACTATTTTTCAAGTTATTAAGCATATTATTTTCTGGTGGTATAAGAGAAAAATCATGTCTATTTTTAGTTCTAAAAAAGTTTGGTGTCTCACCATCAAAAGGTCTTGCTATTACTCTACCCACACTATGTTTTCCTTTTAATATTTGTCTTGCTATTTTACAATATTCATATAGTTTTTCAGGAGGTACTATTTTTTCATGTGCTGCAATTTGAAACACACTATCTGCTGATGTATACACAATTAAATCTCCTGTTTCTAAATGCTCTTTTCCATAATCTTTTATAACTTCTGTTCCAGAATATACTTTATTACATAAAACTCCCCTTCCTGTTTGCTTTATAAATTCATTTATAATTTCTTCTGGAAATCCATTTGGATATGTAGGAAATGGTTTATCAGATATAATTCCTGCCATTTCCCAATGTCCTGTTGTAGTATCTTTACCGCATAGATTTTTCTATAAGTTTGCAATATGAAGCAATAGGATTATTAATAGGTATTTCAAATCCAATATCATCTATATTAAAAATTCCCATTTTTCTCATAGTATTTATATCAAATTCTTTAGATGCTGATATAGAACGAATAGTATTACTTCCTTCATCTCCATATTTATAAGCGTCTGGAAGTTCACCTATTCCTACACTATCTAGAACTATTAAAAATACTCTTTTATATTTCAATTTTTCCTCCTATTTTTATAATATTGTAGCACTTTCAAGTGCAAGCTCTATCATATTATTAAGTGCTGTTTCTCTTTCTTCAATTGTAGATTGACCTTTATGATAATGATCATCTACTACAGTTAATAAACAAGCTGCTTGCTTATTAAGAAGTTTTGCATTATAAAATAAAGCAAAGGCTTCCATTTCACAACCAATAGGTTTAATATCTTTTGGAACTCTATCAAGCATTTGATTTAAATCAGTCATATAAAGATCAAAACATTCACTACAAATTGTAGTTCCTTTTTTATATTTTATATTTAGCTTATTAGCTGTATTTTCTATAACCTTATTTATTTCCTCACTTGCTTTTTCTATATGAACATTCTCATTATTTAATGTTAGTGCATAATTTCCTTCTGTATATGTTTTATCTACTAGTATTAAATCTAATAAATGTAAATCTTCTGGATAACTTCCACAAGAACCAATTCTTATGATTTTTTCTACCCCAAAGTATTTATATAACTCATAAGAATAAATTCCCATAGACGGCATACCCATACCGACTTGCCATAACAGAAACTTCTTTTTCTTTGTAAAATCCTGTATATGCAACTATTCCTCTTACATCATTTATAAGACGTGCATCTTTCAAATAATTTTTTGCAATAAATTCAGCTCTTTTAGGATCTCCTGGCATTATAACAGTTTTTGCAAAATCTCCAATTTCTGCTGAATTGTGTGGAGTTAAATTTGCCATATTTATTCCTTTCTATAATTCACTTATATTATTAATTTTTGTTAAGCAAGCATTTTTATATCTTACATCAGATGTTATATCTTTTCCAAACCAACTAGGTACTATAAACTTACTAACATCTTTTTCATCTTTAAATTCTACTTCAACTACTATTAATCCTTCTAAATAACCTTTAAAAATGTCTAATTCAACTTTTAAATTATTTTCTAATGGAATAATATATCTAGTTTTTTCTATTACATTTCCATCTATTTTAGTTTTTAAATGGTCATATGCTTCTTTATTTAAAGGTAATTCTTCTTCTCTACACATACTAACATTTTCATTAGATTTCAATCTGAATTTATATGTTAAAACAAATTCATTATCATATTTTCTAATTCTTAATATTGGCATTTGTTTACTAGTAGTTAAATATGCTTGTTCTATTTCTATACTTTTATATTTTTCTAAATCTTCTGGTACACTTTTTACTAAAAATTTCTTCTCTATTTCTTTCACTTAAAACCTTCCTTTACTTATCTTGTAAAGCCTCAATTCCTGGTAATTTTTTGCCTTCCAAAAATTCTAAAGATGCTCCACCACCTGTTGAAATATGTGTAAATTTTTCTGCTAATCCTGCTTTTTCAACAGCAGCTGCTGAGTCTCCACCACCTATAATTTTTACAGCATTTACATCTGCTAATGATTTAGCTATACTATTTGTTCCGAACAGCAAATTGATCAAATTCAAATAATCCTACTGGTCCATTCCAAATTACAGTTTTAGCATTTTGCAATTCTTTTGAATACATTTCTATTGTTTCTTCTCCAATATCAAATCCTTCCCAACCATCTGGAATTTCTGTATATTTAACAGTTTTACTTTCTGTATCTGGTTTAAATTCTTTTCCAATTTTTGTATCAACTGGAAGCATAAATTTAACTCCTTTAGCTTTTGCCTTTTCCATTAATTCTTTTGCTAAATCTAATTTGTCTAATTCGCAAACTGAGTCTCCTACATTATATCCCATTGATTTAAAAAATGTGTAAGCCATAGCTCCACCAATCATTAAA
>CANRSD010000027.1 GCA_947642355.1 uncultured Clostridia bacterium | reverse complement strand
GTTGGATACAAATAATAATATAATAGAAAAACCAAATGCCCCAGTACTAACAGCAAATGGAGAGTCAATGACGCCACAAACATGGTCAGAAGAAGAGCAAAAGTTTGTAGATGCAGATGTAAGTAGTAATTGGTATAATTATACAGGAGGAGAAGGAGACCATAAAACAAGTAAATGGGCAAATGCGAAAACAGCAAATGAAAGTTATTTTGTATGGATACCAAGATATGCATATAGAATAACATATTATAAAGATGGAATAGAAGAGCCAGTAGGATATTATGATGGATATGGATTATGGATGGCAGATACAGGAAAAGTAAAATATAAAATAGATGAAGGAGTAGAGACAGTAAAAGGAAAAGATGGAGAGTTATATATAGTGCACCCAGCATTCATGAAGGATACAGGAAAAACTGCAAAAGACGGAACAACTCTACCAGATTATGATAGAGGAGGATGGAGTGAGAACTTAGCAGGATTTTGGATAGCAAAATATGAGTTGACTGGAACATTAACAAGTTTAAAGAGCACATTTGGAGTTACATCAGATTCAAATATAAAAAAGCAAAATATAGGAGTTCATTATACAAGTGCAAGACAGGCAACATATGGTTTTACAGGACAAATAGGAGCAGATGGAAATACTAGTTTCATGAATAGTCATATGATAAAAAATAGTGAATGGGGAGCAGTAGCTTATTTAACACATAGTATATATGGAAGAAATAGAAATGAGATAACAATAAATAGTGGTAATTATTATACAGGAGGAGGAACAGGAACAGCATATATAACAAATACAAATCAAAGTACAACAGGAAATATATATGGAGTGTACGATATGAGTGGAGGAGTATTTGAAAGAGTAGCAGCATACAATAACACAGAAAATAGCAATAAGTATGTAACAACAAACGGATGGTCAGGTCTAACCCCAGAAACACCAAGTAGTAGATATGCAACCAGATATTATAATGAAACAGGAAATAGTTTAGGAAGTTTGGCATATCAATTAGGAAAAATAGGAGATGGAACAAAAGAGATATATCAGGGAGTTGGATATGTTTTTTGGTTTAACAAGCAAATGAGTTTTTTGAATGATGAGTCACCATTTTTATTTAAACAGTATATTTTAGTAAATAGATATGATACTGGAGGACAGTGTAGAGCTCATAATAGTATAAATCGGACGGTGTTTGTTCATGTAATTATCATGGAATACGTACAGTTTTATGTCCAGACTTTTTATTTTGAAATTTTATGTAAGTAATAATTTGTATAGGGAAAATAATAAAAAGATCACTCTATGTTTTACTAGAGTGATTTTTTTATTATAGTAAATTTATTTTAAAAAACATTCTTTAAGTTTTTGATCTATTAAATCTAAAGTTTTATCAGAGACTCTTAGATTAGAAATAATATCTTTAGATGAATTTGAGCTATAAATTCGTTGTTTACTTATAGTAGTTATTTGATGAACTAAAGCAATACTTCCATTTTTCATTTTATTTATTTCTTTTTCTACTT
The DNA here is from genome assembly GCA_947642355.1 of uncultured Clostridia bacterium. GTDB lineage: Bacteria > Bacillota > Clostridia > TANB77 > CAG-508 > Scatovivens. Next base: position 21,866 of record CANRSD010000027.1, on the reverse strand, counting down.
TTCTAACATATTCAAAATCTTTTTTAAATTGTTCCATTTTTTCAGGTGGAAGTTTCCAAACATTCTCATATTCAGCAGATAAATCTCTAGACATTGAACCACAGATTTTGCTTAAATGTAAATAAATTTCATTTCCTAAATTTAAAGCGTATTCTGGACATTGTTTAGTTTCTTTAATTGTAGATAATGGAATTACAGTTAAAGTACCAGAAGATATAGGATTATTTTTATCTATAACAATACAATAGTGTAATCCATTTTCTTCATTTCCAATATTAAATCCTAAGTTTGCTTTTATAATACTTCCACGTTTATATTTTCTTAATTGAGTAGGATCAAAGTCTTTTGAGTCGTTGTGATATTTGGCAAAGTCTTCAAACCAGTATGATAGAAGATGTACTTTTTTGAAATCTTTGGTATTTAAATAGTAAGACAATAAAAAATTAAGATTGGATATGGCATTATTTTTATGAGAATTAGCTAATATATATTCTTTATTAGAGTTATTTTCAATTATATTATATTCTTCCATTGACATCTCCTTTTGATTATGTAAATACTGTAAACTATTATATGACAGAAAAAGCAATTTGTAAATAGGTTTAATGATATTTGATATAAATTATGATTTTAATTATGTAAAATTAAGTTGATAATTTAAAATGACTATGTTATAATAAAATAAGTGTTTTATGGAAATAAAACATAATACATATTAAGTTTCCCTATTGGGAATAACAAAAGGAGGAAAAGTCCAATGTACCACTTACAAAGGGCACTACTAGCAGGGGTGTCATTAGCAATAATGGCAGTACGGTCAATGCCAGTATGTGCCCAAAATGAATTTGTAACAGCAGGAGACCTAATATGTGTGGCACCATGTGCTACACAAGATTTGTTCATAAGATCTGAACCTTATGAACAAGCAGAAATAATATCTGTTATTAGTAAAGGAACAGAAATAGAAATACTTTCTACTTCTAATGAAGAGTGGTATGAAGTTTCTATTTGTGGAATAACAGGCTATGTAAGCCAAGAATATGTTGAACCTTTAATTGTAAAGACAATTGAAGAAGATGATATATATATGCTTGCACAGGCTATTTCTGCTGAAGCAGAGGGGTGTGGAATGGAAGAGAAGATTTTAGTTGGAAAGGTAATTTTAAATCGGATTGAATCTGATTATAGATCCTTTTCCAATTATACTTCGATATCAGAAGTATTATCCACTCCTAATGCATATCCAGTTACATGGGAGAGGATTCAAGATGGGCTTGTTCCATCAGAGGAGTCATTAAAGGTTGCAAGAAAACTTTTAGATGGCTCTATGGATGAGTTGTATTATGATGGGATCTATGTTGATACAGATGTTTTGTATCAGACATCGGACGAACCTACGTGGGGCAGCGTTTTGTTCAAAACAGAGTACCATTACTATGCTGTTCCAAAGTAAAAGGGAAAGCACTCGCTGAGTGCTTTTTCCTTTTTTAGTTATAAATTAAAAATTAAATGAATATATATATTATATATGAGGAGAATTTATGGAAAGAGTAAAAACTAATTTTATTGTTGTTTCTTTAAAAAAATATATAGTATCAATTATAAGTGTAATCTTTATAGTTACACTTGTTTTGTATTCTAAATCTAATATGCAAGCTGCTAAAGAAGGATTGGAATTATGGGCAACTTCAGTTTTGCCAAGTTTATTTCCTTTTTTTGTGGCAACAGAAATTTTATGTAGTACAAATATTATTTATTTGGCAGGGAAATTTTTTAGTAAAAGTGTAAAGAAAATATTTAATGTTCCTGGGGAAGGAGCAATTGCACTTATTATGGGAATAATAAGTGGATATCCTACTGGAGCTAAAATAGTGGTAAACTTTAGGGAAAATGATATTTGTACAAAAGAAGAAGCTGAAAGATTATTAGCATTTACAAATAATTCAGGACCATTATTCATAATAGGAACAGTAGGAATTAGTTTATTTGGAAATATAAAAATTGGATACATTTTACTTTTTTCACATATTTTATCTTGTTTAATTGTAGGGTATATTTTTAGAAATTGGAAAAAGGATTATAGTCATAGTAGAATATTTTCTAAAAAAGAAGAAAAACAAAAGCAAATTAGACTTAGGGATTTAGGAGAAATATTAGGTAGTAGTATAAAGAAATCTATTGGTACAATTTTAAATATTGGAGGATTTATTGTAATTTTTTCTGTAATATTATCAATATTGAAATCAGGAGGATTTTTTAATATTATAGAAAATATTTGTGATATATTACATTTGCCAGGAGAATTAGGTTCTTCAATAATTTCACGGAATTATAGAGCTTACAAATGGATTGAAAGGAATGAGTTTGCTTGGAAATGCAAACATAAACATAGTAATAACATCTTTTATTTTAGGATTTGGTGGAGTTTCAGTGCTTTTACAAGTATATAGTATAATTGCTAAAAGCAATATTTCTATAAAGCCATATTTTTATGGAAAGTTGCTTCAAGGATTTATTTCTGCAATTATTACAAGTTTTATATTCATAATTTAAAAAATGCTTGCAAGAATTGGAAAAATGTGCTAAAATAACTTTGTATTTTTCTTAAAATATTTAAATCTTAAGAAAAATCCTTACTCATATAGCGATGATATGGGTTTTATATCCAAAAGGAGGTGAAAGATAATGAATAAGTATGAAACAATATTCATTATTAATCCAAATGTTGATGAAGTAGGAACTAAAGATTTAGTTCAAAAATTTTCAGATTTGATTAATAGTGATGGAAAAGTTGAAGAAGTACAAGAATTGGGTAAAAAGAAATTAGCTTATGAAATTAAGAAAAATAAAGAAGGATATTATGTAGTAGTTAATTTTGAAGCAAATCCAACATTAATTAAAGAACTTGAAAGAGTATACAGAATTACAGACGAAATAATAAAATTTATCGTTGTAAGAAAAGACGAAGAATAGTTCTAGAAAGGTGGAACAATGAATAAAGTTATTTTAATGGGAAGACTTACAAGAGATCCAGAAGTTAGATATACACAAACTAATAATACTTTAGTTGCAAGCTTTTCTTTAGCAGTAAATAGAAGATTTGTAGCACAAGGTGCAGAAAGACAAGCTGATTTTGTAAATATAGTAGCTTGGAATAAAACTGGAGAATTTTGTAGTAAATACTTTAAAAAAGGTCAACAAGTTGTTGTTGTTGGAAGATTACAAACAAGAACTTGGGATGATGATCAAGGAACAAAGCATTATGTAACAGAAGTTATAGCGGAAGAAACATATTTTGCAGATAGCAAAAAAGATGGTAATGGAGATGCATCAAATTTTGAAAATACCTTTGGAACTACTTTATCTGATAATACAGAGTTTCAAGTAAATTCTTCTGATGATGATCTACCATTTTAATGAAGTTAAGTTAGATGGGAGGTATTGAACAAATGGCTGATAAAAAACAATCAAAAAAGAGAAATAATAATCAAGATGACGACTTTAATCCAAAATTTAGAAAAATAAAGAAAAAAGTTTGTCCATTATGTGGTGATAAAAATTTAGTTTTAGATTATAAAAATGTAGAACAATTGAAGAAATTTATAAATGAAAAAGGTAAAATATTACCAAGAAGAGCAACTGGAGCTTGTGCTAAACATCAAAGATTGATTACATTAACAGTAAAAAGAGCTAGACATATTGCAATTATACCATATACACAAGACTAGTTTTAAATATTGTAAATTAGGAAGATGCTAAAAAAGTATCTTCTTTTTGTATTTTTAAAATAAGTACTTGAAATATTAAAAATCAGATTATATAATAGGAGAAAATATGAAAGGAGAGTATGCTAAAAATAAGCATACAAGTAGTAAGATATGGAAAGAAAAAGAGGATTTGAAATAGCAAAGGGTTATGAAAATAAAGGAATAAATTTACCTGTTAGAAAAACAAAGACATCAGCTGGATATGATATAGAGGCTGCTGAAGATACTATAATACCAGTTTTTAAGCCAGGTCAAAAACCAACACTTGTAAAAACAGGATTAAAAGCGTATTGTGAGCCTGATGAATTTTATATGTTATGTAATAGAAGTTCTAATCCAGGTAAAAGAGGCTTAGTAATGGCAAATAGCGTTGGAATTATAGATAGTGATTATTATGGGAATGAAGATAATGATGGACATTTTATGTTTGCATTTTATAATTTTTTTGACCATGATGTTGAAATAAAAAAAGGAGATGCTATTGGTCAAGCAATATTTATGAAGTATTTAATAGTAGATAATGATAATGCTGAAGGAACAAGAAAAGGTGGATTTGGTTCAACTGATAAATAAAAGGGGGCTTGAATTTTGAAAGATAAAAGAATTGAGAAGTTAGCTAATAATTTATTAACACATTCTGTAAGATTGCAAAAAAATGAAAATATTTTAATAGAAGTTATAGGAGAGGATGGTATTTTACTTGCGAAAGAACTTATGAGACAAGCAAGTAAAATAGGTGCTAGACCATTTTTTAATATAATAAATTATGAATTAGAAAAAATTATGCTAGAGAATTTAACAGAAGATCAAATAAAAGTTTATGCAAAACATGATTTAGTAAGAATGAAAGATATGGATGCGTATATTGGGATTAGAGCATCCACAAATACTGCAGAATTTGTGGATATCCCAAGTGAAAAAATGAATTTATATAATAGTTTATATACAGACCCAGTACATTTTGAAGAAAGATGTAGTAAAAAATGGTGTATTTTAAGATATCCAAATTATTCTATGGCCCAAATGAGTAATATGAGTACAGAGAAATTTGAGGACTTTTTCTTTAAAGTATGCAATTTAGATTATTCTAAAATGTCTAAGGCAATGGATGCATTAGTAGAACTTATGAATAAAACAGATAAAGTTCATATTATTGGAAATGGTACAGATTTAAATTTTAGCATAAAAGGAATTGGAGCAGAAAAATGTATGGGAGAGAGTAATATTCCAGATGGAGAAGTATTTACTGCACCAGTAAAAAATAGTGTTAATGGATATATTACTTATAATACAGAAACAAGATATAATGGAATACGTTTTAATAATGTAAGGTTTGAATTTGAAGATGGTAAAATAGTAAAAGCAACTTCAAATGATACTAATGAAATAAATAAAATATTAGATATAGATGAAGGTGCAAGATATATTGGAGAATTTGCAATTGGAGTAAATCCTTATATTGAATTACCAGTTGGAGATACTTTATTTGACGAAAAAATAAAAGGAAGTTTTCATTTTACACCAGGAGGAGCTATTGAAGAAGCTGATAATGGAAATAGATCAAGTATACATTGGGATATTGTAAATATTCAAAGACCAGAATTTGGTGGTGGAGAAATTTGGTTTGATAATGTACTAATAAGAAAAGATGGGATTTTTGTTTTAAAAGAATTAGAGGCATTAAATCCAGAAAATCTTGTGTAAAATTAACTAAAACCCTTGACAAATCTTACAATTTATAGTATTATATCTATGTTTTAAGAAGAAATTTTGTGTTCTCACCTTATTTCAAAAAAGATTGTAAGGTTATTAAAATAGTAAATATTTTAAAAATGAGATATATATTTTGTATGTAAATTTGGCTTCTTAAAACAAAGTCAAATTTTTTTTTGGAGGTGTTTTACAATAAAACAAGAATTGCCTATAAATAGACAAATAAGAGAAAAAGAAGTACAAGTAATTGATGAAAATGGAGAAAAGCTAGGGATTTTATCTTTAGATGAAGCAATTTCAGTTGCAGAAAATAAAGATTTAGACTTAGTTTTAGTAGCACCAAATGCTACACCAGTAGTATGTAAAATAATGAATTACGGAAAGTACAAATTTGAACAGGCTAAAAAAGAAAAAGAATCAAGAAAGAATCAAAAGACTGTTGAGATTAAAGAAATTAGAGTTACTCCTAATATAGGAGACCATGATTTTGAATTTAAAAGTAGAAATGCAAGAAACTTTTTAGAATCTGGAAATAAAGTTAAATTCACTTTAAGATTTAGGGGAAGAGAATTAAATAATGTTAAATCTGGAGAGTCTATATTAAATAGATTTATAGAAAATTTATCTGATATTGCAACAGTTGAAAAAAGGCCTTTCTTAGAAGGGAAAACGATGTTTATTATATTATCAAATAAGAATTAAATTCCTAAAAACATTAGTGAATTTTTTCTTCAAATATAAATTGCTTTTTAAGAAATGAAAGGAGAAAAATTATGCCAAAATTAAAAACAAACAAAGCAGCTAGTAAAAGATACAAATTTACTGGTACAGGAAAAATTAAAAAAACAAAAGCTAATAGAAGACACTTATTAGCAAATAAAACAAAAAGACAAAAAATGACAGCTAGAGTACAAGATGGTATTGTTAGTAAATCTTGTGAAGCAACTATTAAAAAATTATTACCTTATGGTTAATTTTAGAAGAAAGTATTGAATTTTTAAGGAGGAATAAGTAATGGCAAGAGTAAAAACAGCTAGAATAACAAGAGCAAGACATAAAAAAGTTATAAAACAAGCAAAAGGTTACTATGGTGCTAAACATTATAGATATAGAATGGCTAAACAAGCTGTAATGAAATCTGGAATGTATGCATATGTAGGAAGAAAAGATAGAAAGAGTAATTTTAGAAAATTATGGATAACAAGAATAAATGCAGCTGCAAGAATGAATGGTTTAACATATAGTAGATTAATTGCTGGTTTAAAAAAAGCAAATGTTGTTGTTAATAGAAAAATGCTTGCAGAACTTGCAGTTTCTGATAGCAAAGCATTTAGTGAAATAGCAGAAATAGCAAAAAAAGCATAAAAAATAATATAGAAAGATGCCTCAAGGAAATGAGGTATTTTTTATATAATAAAAAAGGAAAATTGTAGTATGAAGAAAAAACAGATAATTCGAATATTAATATTAGTTTTAATTATAATAGCTTTAATTATAATAGGACAAGTTTTATTTAATAAATATATGAAATATAAGTTAAAAAAAATATTAGTAAAAAATGATTCAACTAATTATGAACTTATAGAGAAATATAATAATCAAGAAGAAAATGTAAAACTTAGAAATAATATACTTATATCTGAAAATGATAATGAATGTATATGGATTGATGGTTTAAATGGTAAAAGAGTTATAATGGATAAAAAATCTAAAATAGCAATAGTTACAGAAAATGATGAAGAATTATCTGTACATTCTTTAAATTATACATATTTAAAAGATTATTTTGAAAATAGTAATAGAAAATTTAGATACCTTGGAAAAGAAGAAAAGTTTTATAAATTTAAGTTTGAAGATAAAAAAACGGGAGTAATTACTATTTTTTATTTAAATAGAGATAATCGGAATTATTGAAAAAATGGCTAAATTAAAAAATAATGTTGAAACTACTTCAGAATTTGAAATAAAATTAAATTCAGTATCTGATTTAGAAGTAGCATATCCAAATTTGTCTGAATATAATGTTGCAAATTCAGTATCAAGTAGTATAGATGAGGATTCTATTAAAGAGTATACTGGAAGTTATGAAGAATAGTAATTATGTTGACAAAGATATATATCTATTATAAAATAAAATATACTTAAAAATTAAATTTTAATAGGAGTTTAAATGAGAAAAAGAATTATTAGAATAATTATATGCTATGTTATTTTAATTAGTTGTATATGTTTGTTAATTAGTCTTTTTAATAAAGAAGATAAAAAAAGTACATCAACTATCAATGTAAGTGTAACTTTATTTCCAGAATATGATTTTGTAAAAAAAATAGGTGGAGATAAGATTACAGTAAATTTGTTAATAGATGCAGGAATTGAAAGTCATACATATGAACCAAGTGTTAGAGATATGAGAAATATAAATGATAGTGATTTGTTTATATATACAGGAGATAGTATGGAACCTTGGGCTAAAAAAATAATAGATTCTATAGATTCAGATTGTAAGATATTAAATTGTTCAAATAATATAGAGTTGATTGAAACTGATAGCTTTTTTGAAGAATATGGCATTTTAGATGAGGAAGAACATGATGAACATTCAGAACATAGTTATGAATATGATGGACATATTTGGCTTGATCCACAAAATGCAATTGTTATGATAGATGTAATTTGTAATGAATTAGTGGAAATTGATCCTAAAAATAAAGAATATTATATAAAAAATGCAGAGGCCTATAAAAAGGAACTAAAGAAATTAGATGAAGATATAGAAAATCAAATAGAAAAGTTAAAAGTTGACACATTAGTATTTGGTGGGGAATTTTCATATGCATATTTTATGAAAAGATATAATTTGAAAGTGGTAAGCACATATACTTCTTGTGGAGAAGGGGCAGAACCTAGTGTTTCTAGAATAAAAGAAGTGATTGATTATATAAATAATAATAATATAAAAGCAGTTTTTTATGAAGATTTGTCTGAAGGAACTGTTGCTAAAATGATTTCAGAAGAAACCAATGCTAAACCAGTTGTATTTTATTCTGTTCATAATGTATCTAATGAACAGTTAAAAAATGGAGAAAGTTATGTAACTATTATGAGAAAAAATTTAGAAAATTTAAAAGGTTTATTCTAATTTTTTAGGAGAGTGAAGATGGTTTTAGAAGTTAAAAATTTAAGTGTTTCATATAATAACCATATTGCAATAGAAAATATAAACTTTTCAGTAAATGAAGGTGAATATGTTTGTTTAGTTGGAGAAAATGGTTCTCGGTAAAAGTACATTAATAAAAACAATTATGGGACTTAGAAAAGAAAATAAAGGTGATGTAATATTAAATATAAACTTTAGTGAAGTTTCATATTTATCTCAAACAGATTTGAAAAATATTGATTTTCCAGCTACAAGTAAAGAAATTATAATGACTGGTGTTCAAAAACATAATAAAATACCATTTTATACAAAGCAAGATAAAGAAAAATTCAATATAGTTGTTAAAGATTTAAAAATAGAAAATATTGTAGATAAAAGAATAGGAGAATTATCTGGTGGACAGAAGCAAAGAGTTTTACTTGCAAGAAGTCTAATAAGAGATCCAAAACTTATTATTTTAGATGAACCAGCAACTGGATTGGATATTAATATTACTAGAGAATTATATCAAATTTTGGAAAAATTAAATAAAGAAAGAAATGTTACTATTATTATGGCAACACATGATTTAGATGAACTTAAGAATATAAAACCTAGAATTATTTGTTTGGCTAGAAATATAAAATATGATGGTAAATTTGAGGATTGGAAAGGACTATAAATATGCAAGAATTAGTAAATTTGATGAGTTATACTTTTATGCAAAGAGCTATGATTTGTGGAATAGCTATTTCTTTTTGTGCTGCACTAATTGGTGTAATTTTAGTCTTAAAAAATTATTCTATGATAGGACATGGATTGGGTGAAGTTGGATTTGCTTCTCTTAGTTTAGCAATGGCATTAAATTTACCAGAACTTACAGTATCTATACCATTAGTTATAATTTCTGCAATAGTAATTATGATTATAAGTCAAAAAAAGGGTGAAAGTGGGGATGTAATTATTGCATTGGTAGCATCACGGAGCTTTAGCACTTCGGTGTAATAATTACAGCAATGACAAGCGGTTTTGGTGTAGATAGTTATAATTATATGTTTGGTAGTATACTTGCTATGAAGCTTTCAGATGTGATTTTAAGTGTAATACTTTCAATTGTTTTAGTGTTAATTTATATAATTTTTTATAATAGATTATTTCTAATTTCTTTTGATGAGAAGTTTGCAAAAGCATCTGGAATAAGTGTTACTTTTTATCAATTTTTAATTTCAGTAATAACAGCATTAGTTGTAGTTCTAGGAATGAGAATGATGGGAACATTACTTATTTCAAGTTTAATAGTATTTCCAGCAATTATTTCAAAAAAGTTAACAAATAGCTTTAAAGGATTAGTTTGTGTTTCAGCAATAACATCAATTATTTGTTTTGTACTTGGAATTTTAGTTTCATTTTATTTAAACTTGCCGGCAGGAGCAGCAATTGTTTTTGTATATATATTACTTTTAATAATTGTAAATATTTTTTCTTTAAAACATTGAATAATAGAAGTACTAATGATATAATTTCTACATTAAATTTAAACTGGAGAGAATTGTATGGAAGAACTAAAGAAATTTGAGTTAAATAATCGTATATTAGAAGATTTTGATAAATTGATGAATTTCCATTTAGATAAAGTTGAAGAATTAGTTATAAAGGAAATATTTGATAATCCTAAATTATACAATATAATAAGTTTATGTACTAATTTAAAAACTTTAGTTGTAGAGGGAGATTTAAGAATTGATGTCAATAAGATAGTTTTTAATATTTGTAAACCAGAAAAGTTAGAAACTATTATTTTAAATTCTGTAAAACTTCCTACAAATAAAACAGTTCAAAAATTTACATCATTAAAAACTATTTCATTTACAAATATTACATTTAGTGATATTAATAGTTTTTTTGATAAACTTCCAGATAAAGAAAAATTAATAGCTCTTAATTTGACAAATGTTGATTTGGGTAGAAAATCTATAAGTATTTGTAGTCAATTTCCAAACTTGAAATATTTAAATTTAGATAGAATAAATAATTGCAAATTTGATGATTTTGATTTTATATATGAAAATAAAAAGATGTCTAGATTTGAATTTTATAATAATGAAATTAGTTTGGACAAGATTAATTCTTTATGTAGAGGAAGATATACTAAGAAGATTAGTGTGAATGTTGAAACAAATAAGAATTCATTTATTTCAAATGCTTTTGAGATAAATGATGATGGAGAAATTTGTATAACAGTTAATACATCTGATTTAGAGCAATTTATAGAAGAAGTAAAATTATATAAAGTTGATAATCTATTTATAATTTTAGAAGATAATATTGAAATTGAGAATTATATAAGAAATTTTAAAAAAGTAAAAGGAAAAGTAACTTTAGCTATAAGAGATATTTCATATTTGAGTTCAGAAATAGCAAAAAGATTTGAAGATAAACTAGGTGTTGAATTTATAAATATATTAGATAATAGAGATAATTTGGAAATAGATTATAACAAATATTGTTATCCTGTAAAGGAATATATTCAAATTAGAGAAAAAATTGATGAGATAATTTCAAATATTTCAAGTCATTCTAATGATATAGATAAGTTTAATGATTTATATTCATATATAAAAAATAATATAAAATATACAATGGAAGAAGCATCTTTAAAAGAAGCTTTAATAAATAAAAAGTGTTCTCATAATTTATATGCAGTTCTTATGAATAGTTGCTTAAATTTATTGAAGTTAGATAGTAAAATTATCAATGGGATATCATATGGTATTGAATATTCAAATTGGAACCAAGTAAAATTAGATAATGATTGGTATAATTTCGATATTGCAAGTGAGATAAAGGCTAAGAATGATAAAAAATTTTTTAAATATGTTTTTAAAGGAAACTTATTTAATGATGAACAGTTTTATAAAAATCATACAATAGAATCTGGAAATCCAGAGATATGTAATGTTTTATTAGAAGAAAAAAAGAAAGAATTAAAAAATAGTGTAAAAAAAGTTAGTTTTATAGGAAAAGTAATTATAAAATTAAAAAGTATATTTTCATTTAATAAAAAGAAAGCTTTGCCAGCTCCAGAAGATAATAGCAAAAAATAGAAGGAGGATTTATTATGATACCTGATAAGTTAAAATCAGGAGATGAAGTTAGAGTGATAGCTCCATCAAGAAGTATGGCAATTTTAGGAGAAGATTGTAAAGAAATTGCTACAAAAAGATTAGAAGATTTAGGTCTTAAAGTAACATTTGGAAAGCATGTTTTAGAATATGATGAAGATTATATGTGTACAAATGTAGAAGCAAGAGCAGAGGATTTAAATGATGCATTTAGAGATACAAATGTTAAAGCAATTTTAACTGTAATTGGTGGATTTAATTCAAACCAAATTTTAAAATATATAGACTTTGATATGATAAAAGAAAATCCAAAGATATTTTGTGGGTTTTCAGATATAACAATTTTATCTAACTCTATATATGCTAAAACTGGGATAGTAACATATTCTGGTCCACATTATTCAAGTTTTGGAATGCAAAAAGGTTTTATGGAATATGAAATGGAATACTTTAAGAAGATGTTTTTTGATGATAAAGAGATAGAAATAGAAGCATCAAAAGAGTGGAGTGATGATGCATGGTTTTTAGATCAAGAAAATAGAGAGTTTATTAAAAATGATGGTATGTTTGTAATAAATGAAGGAGAAGCAACAGGAAGAATTGTTGGAGGAAACTTATGTACTTTGAATTTGTTACAAGGTACAGAATATATGCCTAATATTGAAGATTCTGTTTTATTTATTGAAGATGATGAAATGGTAGGAAAGGCATTTCTTACTGAATTTGATAGAGATTTAGTTTCTCTTATAATGCAACCACGGTTTTGAAAAAGTAAGGGGGATTGTTTTAGGTAGAGCTCAAAAAGTATGTAATATGACAAATGAAAAGTGGATAAAACTTATAAAATCAAAACCAGAATTAAAAAATATTCCAGTAATAGCAGGAGCAGATTTTGGACATACAACTCCAATATTTACATTTCCAATAGGTGGAGAGGCTAATATTGAAGCAAAAAATGGAAAGATAAATTTAAAAATAAAAGGATGATATAATAAGTGATAAGATTTATCTTATCATTTCTTATATATTATAGAAAATTTTTGTATGATGAAAGGCTTGAAAATTAAGTAAAAATAAGCTAGATTGTCGAAATTTGTCGATACTTTTTTTATATAAATTAAAAAAAAGTATTTACAAATCGAAAAATGCGTGCTAAAATACATACAAGTTAAGTGCTTGGAAATAAATGTTCAAGATGACTAAATTTATTTAATTCTAAAATTAATTTTCTGTTCTAGAAAATTAATTACTCCAAATTTGATATTAAGAAGTAATTTTTTAAGTTTGTTTAATTTTTTGATTTACCTATTTATAAAAATTTAGTAATTTTCCTTAAATCTTTTAATATCTATTGAAGTTTTAAAATATTTTATGTAAGTTGCCCCCGCAATAAAAGTCTGCTTGAAATTTTATGTTTTAAGCATTTAACTTAAAATTTTTATTAAGAAAGGGGGAGATATATTGAAAAATAAGAGAAAAAGAATTGCGATAATCATCGCAATGGCAATTCTTTTGGTGGCATTATTTGCAGGATATACGTTTTCAAAATATTCTCAAGCAGTTGAGATTAGTACTTCTAGTGCGGTTGCTAAATGGCAATTTTCTGGAAAAATAGTAAATGCAAATAATTCTTCTGTTACTTCAACAATTTCTTTAGCTGATACTATTAAAAAAAGTAGTATAGCAGAAAAGAAAATTGCACCAGGAACAGAAGGAGAATTTAGTATTGTTATAGATGCAAATGGATCAGAAGTGGATTTAAATTATATTGTTGAACTAGTAGAAGAAACAGATAAGCCACAAAATTTAATTTTTACATATGATGGAGAAGTTTATAATAGTTTATCATCTTTACTTTCTAAAGTAAATGAAGATGGAGCAAAAGAGTTTTCTGGAAAAATTGCTAATAATGCTGAAAATAAAGAAATAGTATATAATATTTCTTGGTCTTGGCCATATGAAACAGTAGTAGAAAATGTTTTAAAAGATGATGTAGATATGCAAGATGCAAAAAATATTTCAGATTATAATTTTACTGTTAAAATAACAGGAAGCCAGGCTTTATAATTTTTCTTATAAAACTAAAGAAAAAGGTTATTTGTGAAAATTCAATACAATATAATTACAAAATTATTAGTTTCTCTCATATATAAACTAACATTCTACTAGAAAGCTTTAAAAGAGCTTTCTAGCAAGTAATTATAAAAATTATTTGCTAGAGGGCTTAAGGAGGAATATGAAAAAAATATTAAATATATTAGAAAAAATTGTATTAGTACTACTTATAATGTTACTGATTTATGCATTATATTCAAAATATATAGTAAAAAATAAATTAACTACAATAGGAGGATATGGATTTTTAGTAGTTCTTACTGGAAGTATGGAACCAGAAATAGGTTCAGGAGAATTAGTTATAATCAAAAAAGAAAAAAATTATATAATTAATGATATTATAACTTACATAGAAAATAATAATTTTATTACACATAGGATAGTAGAAAAACAAGGTGAGAAAATTATAACTAAAGGAGATTACAATAATAATATAGATTTATCAATAAAGAATTCTCAAATTTTAGGAAAAGTTGTATATCACTCAAAAACACTTGGAATTTTTGTAACTAAATATTTGAAAATATTATTTATTATATTAATTATTTTTATATTTATAAGATTAATTTTAAGAAATGAAAAAATGGAGGAGAGTATTGAAAAATAAAGACATAATTTATATTAGTATATTAATAGTTTTCTTAATATTATTAATTATTATATCATTTGAGACAGGAAAAATGATATATAAATTAACTAATACCAATTTAGGAGATAAGAGTACTGTTTTAAAAAGTGATATTGCAGAGTGGAAATTTAATGTGAGAGTAGAGTTTTAATTAGATAGCTTGAAAATAGATTAGCAAAATGATATAATACTTCAAAACTAATTAGGAGATTTTAAAAAATGTCTTTATTTGATATAGGTGAAAAAATAAAAGTTTATGCTTTTGTTGGTCCATCTGGAACTGGTAAAAGTTATAGAGCTCAAATGGTTGCTAATTCAAGAAGTGTAGAATATATAATTGATGATGGACTTTTAGTTTCAGGAAATGAAGTAGTTGCGGGAGTTTCAGCTAAAAAAGCTCCTACTAAAATAGAAACAGTAAAAAATGCATTATTTCAAGATGAGGAAAAAAAGAAAGAAGTGCAAGATATATTAAAGAAAAGAAGACCAAAAAGTATTTTAATTTTAGGAACTTCTGATAGTATGGTAGAGAAAATAGCCAAAAATTTAGGATTACCAGAAATTTCTGAAACAATTTATATTACAGATGTTGCAACAGAAGAAGAAATGGAAACAGCAAGAAGAATTAGAGTGACACAAGGAAAGCATGTTATACCAGTTCCTACATTTGCTATAAAAAAAGATTTTTCTGGATATCTTTTAGATCCTTTACAAATTTTTAAATCAACAGGAAAAGGTAATGAACCATATATTTCAGAAAAGTCTTTGATTAGACCAGCATTTAGTTATATGGGTAATTTTACAATTTCTGATACAGCATTTAAGCAAATTATAGATGTAGTTTTAAAAAGAATAAAAGGTGTATATAAATTGTCAAGAGCTATTATTAGAAAGCAAGAAGGTGGATATGGAGATGGCATTTATATTTATATAGAAATTGTTATTGAATATGGTTATAATATTGTAGAGCTTACAGAGATTATAAAAAGTAGAATACAAAAAGAAATTGAAAATTTAACTGCAATGAATGTATTAAAAATGGAAATATTAGTAAAAAATATACATTTTCAAGGAAAATAGGAGGTTAAAAAATGGCTTTTATTGTAGCAATAGATGGCCCAGCTGGAAGTGGAAAGGGAACAGTGGCAAATATTATTGGAAAGAAATTAAAATTGCTTAATATAGATACTGGTGCAATGTTTAGATGTGTTGCTTTAGAATTATTAAGAAGAAAAATAAATATAAATGAAGAAGAAAAAATAAAAGATGTTTTAAAAAATATAAAAATAGAATTAATTGTAGATAATGAAGAGAATATAGTAAAATTAAATGGAGAAGATGTATCATTGGATATAAGAAAAGAAGAAGTTTCAAATTTTGTTTCTCCTGTTTCAAAATTGAAAATAGTAAGAAATTTTTTGTTAGATTTACAAAGAGAAATTGCTAATAATAAAGATGTTGTAATGGAAGGTAGAGATATAGGAAGTGTAGTTTTTCCAAATGCAGATGTAAAAATATATTTGGATGCATCTCCAGAAGAAAGAGCTAAAAGAAGAGTTTTACAAAATAAAGAAAAAGGTATAGAGTCAGATTATGAAACAGTTCTAGAAAATATAAAAGTTAGAGATGAAAGAGATGCTACAAGAGAAATTGCTCCACTTAAAAAAGCTGAAGATGCAATAATTATAGATAGTACTTATATAGGTATTGAGGAAGTTTCTAATAAGATAATTGATATAATAAATAATAAGAGAGGTTGTAAATGAGAAAGTTTTTAAATGTATTAAAAGAGAGTTTTAAAGCTATTGCAAGAGTTATTGTGTCATTTTTTATTTTTAAATATTGTAAGATTGTATATAAAGCGAAAATAATAGGCAAAGAGAATATTCCTAAAGAGGGTGCATTGATATTTTGTGGAAATCATAGGACATATTTGGATCCACCATTAATAGTAGTTACAGCTTCAAGAAGAGTGAGATTTATAGCAAAAGAAGAATTAAAATCTAATTTTTTATTTGCTTTTCTATGTTTTATATATGATGGAATTTATGTAAAAAGAGATTCAAAAGATATAGGTCCTATGAAAGAAGCAATTAAAACATTAAAGAATCGGAGAATGTATAGGAATATTTCCAGAAGGAACTAGGAATGGAATGGAAAAAAATGAGGGAAAACTAAAAAATGGAGCTGCATATATGAGTTTGAAAACTGGAGCTAAATTACTTCCAATAGGGATAAAAGGAGAAGTAAAGCCATTTCATCAAGTTACAATTACTTATGGAAAACCACTTGATTTTAGCGAATTATTAAAAGAAAAATCAGCTAAAGAATTAGAAGATTATGTAAGTGAGCAATTAAAAGAAGAAATTATAAAATTATCTGAGTAGTGTATAAAACTACTCTATTTTTAATTATAAAATTTGCATTAAAAGGTATAATAATATATAATAAAAAAATATTAATTTAAAGAAAGGAGGAAATATGAGTACAAGAACGAAATTAAAAGATAGAATTCTTCCAACATATACCAAAGGTGAAGAAATATTTAATATGGTTTCACATATTTTTGGTACAGTTCTTGGTGTAGTAGCAATCGTACTTTGTAGTGTATTTGCTGCTAAGAATCATAATGTATATGGGATTGTAAGTGGAGTAATATATGGAATTTCAATGATATTATTATATACAATGTCTAGTGTTTATCATGGACTAAGCTCAAAACTTTTAGCTAAAAAGGTTTTTCAAGTATTAGACCATTGTACAATTTTTATTTTAATTGCAGGGTGTTATACACCATTTGCTTTGTGTACACTTAGAGAATATAATACAGCTTTAGGCTGGACAATATTTGGAATAATTTGGACTATTGCAATAGTAGGTATTGTATTAAATGGAATAGATTTAAAGAAGTATAAAGTTTTTTCAATGGTTTGTTATTTAGTTATGGGTTGGTGCATGATTTTTAAAATAAATGTATTACCAAGATTATTAGGAAAAGGTGGATTTATTTTACTTGTTTTAGGAGGAGTTATTTATACAATTGGAGCTGTCTTATATGGCTTAGGTAAGAAACATAAATATATACATTCGTTATTTCATATATGTGTTTTCTTAGCAAGTTTATTACATTTTTTCTGTATTTTACTTTATGTAATGTAAAAAATAAAAACGGAACTTTTAAGCTCCGTTTTAACTTATAAATATTAATCTTTTCTATTTCCAAATAAATATAGAATTCTTAAAAATAAGTTGATAAAGTCTAAATATAATTCCATAGCACCATATACATATAATTTTTCATTTTCCATTATACCCATGTCTTGCATATGAGTTATTTTGTTCATGTCATAAATTGTAAATCCCATAAATACGAATAGAATTATCCAATTAAGTACAATATCAACCATAGTATTTCCTATAAATAAATTGATTAAAGAAATAACTACTCCAACTAATAATGTTATAGATAACATAGTTCCAAAACTAGTTAAATCTTTTTTTGTAGTTTTACCAATATAAGCTAATATTCCAAATAGTGCAGCTGTACCTACAAAAGCATATACAATAGATTCTATTTCAAATACAGCAAATAAAGTTGAAAAAGTAACACCTGTTATTATTGAATATGCAAAAAATAAACCTGTTACTATTGCTGGAGATAGTTTTTTAAATCCTGCTGAAAATATAATAACAATAGCTATCTCAACAATAAATATAATGAAATAAGAATTACTATAAATTAAAGATTCTATCATTCCTGAACTGTAAGTATACCAAGCGGCAAATGCAGTTGCTACTAATCCTAAAAACATTCTAAAAAAAGTTTTTGAAAGAAGAGTGTTAGTATTCTCACTTGTGATTGGTGAATCTTGGCTATCAAATTCCATCATATAAATCACCTCTTTTCTAATATATAATTTATACAATTATTATAATATAAATTCAAAAATTACACAATATATTGTAGAATAAATTTATTTATGTTAAAATATCAAAGTAAAATTACTAAGAGAGGATAATGATTATGGGGATTGGTCTTGCGATAGCACGGTGGAGGGTTAAAAGGTGTAGCTCATATTGGAGCAATTAAAGCATTAGAAGAACTTGGTATAAAAATAGATTACATTTCTGGAACAAGTTCACGGTAGTTTGATGGCTGCAATGTATGCGTGTGGATATGATTTTGAAACTATGAAAGAAATGATAAATAAATATTATAAGTCATTATCAAGTATAGAAAAAATGCCTATTATAAAATCAATTGGAGGCTATATATTTAAAAAAAGTATAAATTTAGAAGGTTTATCTAATGGAGAAAAAATAGAAACATTAATGAATACTTTATCTCGGAGAGAAAAATATAGAAAATATAAAAGATGTAAAAATTCCACTAGCTATTGTAACTTGTGATACAATAACAATGAAAGAATGTATATTTTTATCGAGAGAGTATAATTTAAAAAATGATGAAATAGATTATATTTATGATATTCCACTTGGGAAGGCTGTTAGAGCTAGTATGTCTTTTCCTGGTATTTATACTACTTGTAATTTTGGAAAATATAATTTTATTGATGGTGGAACAAAAGATAATTTGCCTGTTAAAGTTTTAAAAGATATTGGAGCAAAAAAAGTTATAGCAGTTAGTTTTGATTTAGATAATTATACTCCATCTAATAGAATATTTGATGTTGTAATTAGAGCGTTAGATATATTTTCATTAGATGACGTAGTAGAGGGAAGGAAATTGGCAGATGTTTCTTGTATTGTAAAAACAGAAGATACAAGTTTGCTGGAAATAAAAAATACAGATGCTGTAATTCAAGCAGGATATGATGCAGTAATGGAAAAAAAAGAAGAAATATTAGAAAAGTGTAAAATAATATAGCAGAAAATACCCACATAAAGCTAAATACTAAATGTGGGTATCTTTTAATTTATTTTATACATTTAAAGGGCAAATTGGATGTTTTTCTTCACATTCACATTCTTTTGGTCTATCACAATCAGGTTTTTTACATTCTATTTTTGTACCTTTTAAACAGTCACCTTTATGAGGTTTAGCTACATGACAGATTTTGATGTGTTTTACACGATCAACCCAAATTTGTAAATCATAGTGTTTGTGAGGACAAAGAGGTCCAAATACAAATTCACCATTTTCATTTGTGAAAGTATGAGAAACAGGTTTTCTTTCTTCTTTTCCCATCATTCTTTCTACTTCAATTAATTTAATAACAGCATCTTTTATTGGATCTCCATATTCATCTTTTACTATACCGAAAGCTACATTTCTAGAGTCCTCAGGAACTCTTACTTCAATATCAAATTGTTTACCATTTTCTATGAAGCCATTCATTTCAACATTCATTTTTTTCTCAAAATTTTCAAATTCCATTTTATAATCACCTTTCTTAAAATATTTTATAAAAAATGTTATTTTAAAAATGATTTAAGAATAATTTACTTGTGAAAAATTATTCTTTATACATAATATGTTTGTAAATAAATTTTGTTAATATATTAAAAAAAATTATTTTGTAGTCAGGCACTATTATTAAAATTTAACATATATTAAAATATATTAGTTTATTAAGGGGGAAGTAATTTGCTTGTTTTATCTATTACTAATATATTAAATTTTTTAAAAATTGCTATTATAGGTGCACGGATACATACAAAGTAGTAATCTTTTTCCAGAGCCATTATCTCGGAGAAGAAGAACAAATATATTTAGAAAAAATGAAAAGTGGAGATGAAAAGGCAAGGAATATTTTAATAGAAAGAAATTTAAGACTTGTTGCACATGTGTGTAAAAAATATTCATGGTCATCTGTTGATCAAGATGATTTAATTTCTATTGGAACAATAGGACTTATAAAAGGAATAAATAGTTTTAATTCAGATAAAAATATTAAACTTGCTACATATACAGCTAAATGTATTGAAAATGAAATACTTATGTTTATGAGAACTAGTAAAAAATTAAATGCAGAAGTGTATTTAAATGAGCCAATTGGGAAAGATAAAGATGATAATGTTGTAACTTTGCAAGAAGTTTTAGAGAATGATGAAAAAAACATTGAAGATACAGTTGATTTAAAATTTAAGATAAAAGAATTATATAAAAAAATGAAAGATATTTTGCAAGAAAGAGAAAAGAAAATAATAGAATTACGTTTTGGATTAGATGGTAATAAACCAAAAACTCAAAAAGAAATAGCTAAAATGTTAAATATAAGTCGTTCTTATGTTTCAAGAATAGAAACAAAGGCAATTGGAAAACTAAGCAAAGAAATTGAGGAATAAGAAAGGAAAATGCTATGATTAAAATGATTGATTTACCATATCCAATAAATGCTTTGGAACCTTATTATAATAGGGAAACTTTAGCAATTCATTATGAGACTTTGTATAAAGGATATGTTGATAAAACAAATAATATTTTAGAGAAACTTGAAAAAATGAGGAATGAAGGAAACTTTGAAGCAGTTAAATGTTTAGAAAAGGATTTGTCTTTTCAAGGGTCAGGTGCTATATTACATCAATTGTTTTTTGAAAATATGGCAGAAGCAAGTTTAGAATCTACTTTGAGTGAAAAGCTTATGAATAGAATTACACAGGATTTTGGAAGTTTTGAGAAATTTAAAGAGCAATTTACAGAAAGTTCAAAGGTAGTAGAGGCTTCTGGATGGAATTTATTAGTTTGGGTTCCAAAATTTAAAAAATTAGAAATTCTACAATGTGAAAAACATCAAAATTTGACATTATGGGGTTGTAAACCATTATTAGTTTTAGATATGTGGGAACATTCATATTTTTTGCAATATAAAAGCAAAAGACCAGAATATATAGAAGCTTTTTGGAATATTGTTAATTGGAATAAAGTTAATGAGAGGTTTGAAAATATAGATATTTAGAAATAAAAAGTTCAGCTTAGATAAGAGCTGAATTTTTTTTGTAAATTAGTAAAAAAATTTCGTTAAGTATGTTACTTAACGAAATTTTTTATATTATAAATTTACTAATAAAAAAACAAAAAGTCAATAATTTCATAGAAAATACTTATATTAAGTTTTAAGTAAAAATCAATTAATAAAAAGTAGAGATTTTTAGTAATATGAACATTTATAGCTATTTAATTTTTCATTAAGTAACATACTTAATGAAAAAAATTAGAGAAAATAAGAATAGAAAATGATTAAAATAAAGTAAAATTTATTTTTTTACAAAAGAAAAGGAGGAAAATAAGAAGTAATGCATACAAGAAATGTATTAAAGAAAGATAAACGGAATAACTCTAATAGCCCTAATAATAACAATAATAGTTCTATTAATATTAGCAGGAATAACAATAAATTTGTTAATGGGAGATAATAGTGTAA
>CANRSD010000026.1 GCA_947642355.1 uncultured Clostridia bacterium | reverse complement strand
AAGTTTTATTTGACTCCCCAGCATAGCTGGGGGTTTAACGCTTAAGTTAATAAAAAATTTCGTTAAGTATAATACTTAACGAATTTTTTTTATATTATAAATTTACTAATTTTATAGTTTTAAAAATTTATTTGCTACTTTCTTGCCAACGTGATATTTTTATATCTTTATATTTGCTTAAAATTTTCATATATTTTTGGTAATCTTCTTCCCAAAGTGCATTTGGAACTTTATCAAATGCAGTAAATACATCTTCAGCTTCTGATAAAAATAATACTTGTTGTTGAGGAGATAGCTTTTCATATTTTTGAGCAAATGCATATAATTTATCTAAGGTATCATTCGCTCTAATGAATGACCAAAAATCTTTAACATTCATTCCAGCCATTTTTATTTGATAAACAGCGATTACAAGTAAAAGTAATATTACAAAACTTAAAATTAATAATACTGCTAAAAATTCCAACTTAAAATTCCTCGTTTCTTTAGTTTAATATTATAAAAAAATTATAGCATATAGATTTTTTAAATTCAATATTTTATACTTAAAAATTTGTATTGACAATATATTTTATAAAGTGATAATATATTAGAAAATCAAGTAAGGAGTTTAAAAATGAAGTATAAAAGAGTTTTATTAAAAGTAAGTGGAGGAGCATTATCTGGAGAAAGAGATTTTGGGTTTGAGAAAGATTCTTTGGATAGAATTACAGATGAGATTATTAAAGCAAGTAATAGTGGAATTGAAGTTGCAGTTTTAGTAGGAGGAGGAAATATTTTTAGAGGAAAAACAGCTGATGATTGGAATATTGAAAGGGCTGAAGCAGATAATATTGGAATGATGGCTACAATTATAAATAGTTTAATTTTACGTGGAGCATTAGTTTCAAAAGGAGCACATGACTTAAGAGTTATGACTCCAATTCCAATGAATACAGTAGCTGAGCCATATATAAGGTTAAGAGCAGTTCATCATTTAGATAAAGGTAAAATAATAATACTTGGTGGAGGAATTGGTCAACCATTTGTTACAACTGATTATGCATCACTTCAAAGAGCAATTGAAATAAGAGCAGATGTAGTATTAATGGCAAAACAGGGAACAGATGGAGTTTATACAGATAATCCAAATACTAATCCAGAAGCTAAAAGATATAAAACTCTTACATATGATGAAGCTATTTCAAAAAATCTAAAGGTTGTTGATGGTTCAGCATTCATTTTGGCTAAAGACTATAAAATGCCAATGTATATATTTGATTTTAATAAAAAAGATTCAATTACAGATATTTGTTCTGGAAAAAATATTGGAACTTTTGTTGGTAATGATTGTGAAATTGAAATGTATTAAAAATTAAATACTTTTCACATTCTAAATTTCTTTCACATAAAATATAAAATAAGATGAGAAAGAAAGGAATGGGGTAGGTGGAAAGTATTAAATATTTTGATCATGCTGCAACTACTGCATTGGACGAAGATGTTTTAAAAGAAATGATGCCATATTTAACATCAAATTATGGTAATGCTTCTTCTATATATAGTATAGGACGAAAAGCTAAAGAGGCTGTTATGCTTGCTAGAATGAGAGTTGCTGCTTCTTTGAATTGTAAAACTAATGAGATTTATTTTACAAGTGGAGGAACTGAGAGTGATAATTTAGCTTTAAAAGGAATTGCCATGGCTAATTCTAAATATGGGAATCATATAATTACTAGTAAGATAGAACATCCAGCAATATTAAATAGTTGTAAAGCTTTAGAAAATATGGGATTTAGGGTAACATATTTAAATGTAGATAGACTAGGGAGAGTAGATTTAAATGAATTAGAAAGAAGTATTAATAGAAATACAATTTTAATTTCTATTATGTTTGCAAATAATGAAATTGGAACTATTCAGCCAATAAGACAAATAGGGAATATTGCCAGAAAATATAATATTATTTTTCATACTGATAGCGTTCAGGCAGTTGGAAATTTGAACATAAATGTTAATGATTTAAAAATTGATGCACTTTCAATGTCAGGACATAAATTTTATGGACCAAAAGGAGTAGGTGCATTGTATGTTAGAGAAAATATTAATTTTAATAGAGTAATGGATGGTGGGCATCAAGAGAAAGATAAAAGATCTGGAACGGAAAATACTGCTGGTATTGTTGGTTTAGGAAAAGCAATAGAAAATGCAACAAAAAACTTAATTTCTTATAATGAAAATTTAAAGGCACTTAGCAATTTTTATATAACAGAAGTATCTAAAAGAATAACTAATATTAGAATTAATGGGGATATGGATAATAAATTATCAGGTAATAATAATATTTGTTTTGCAGGGGTAGATGGAAGCAAATTATTATATGAACTAGATAAAAGAGGAATATGTGCATCAAGTGGTTCAGCATGTAGTGCAGGATTAATAAATCCATCACATGTTCTTTTAGCAATTGGTGTTTCTTCAAATTTAGCAAGGGGAAGTTTGAGAGTAACGTTTGGAAAAGAAAATACAATAGAAGATGTTAAATATTTAGTAGACAGTTTAGAAGAAGTGGTTAATAAAATAAGGCATTAAGTATTTGGAATTAGAAATTAGTCGTTTTAGAAAGTATGGGTATTCTCAAGAAAGAATAAGCGCTGGCAAAAATTACCAGCGTGATTTTTTTATTCTTTATTTTTTTTATCTTTTACAGCTTCTGACATAGCACCTAAACTACCAAGAGCTTTTGTAGCTTCAAAAGGAATAAATATTTTATTAGCATTTCCTTTTGCTACTTCTTTAAGTGCTTCTAATGATTTTAATTGAACTAATTTGTCGTCTGGATTAGCTTCTTTTATAGCTTCATAAACCATAGCTATTTCTTTTGCTTTAGCTTCAGCTACTTGTTTGATAGCATCGGCTTCACCAGTTGCACGTCTTATTCTAGATTCTCTATCTGCTTCAGCGTCTAAAATTGCAGCTTCTTTTCTACCTTCTGCTAAAGTAATTTGAGATTGTCTTTCACCTTCAGCTTGTAAAATTAAAGCTCTTTTATTTCTTTCTGCATTCATTTGTTTTTCCATTGCATCTCTAATATCAGCTGGTGGTGTGATGTCTTTTATTTCAACTCTATCAATTTTACATCCCCAAATATCAGTTGCTTCATCTAATATAGCTCTTAGTTTATCATTAATAATATCTCTTGAACTAAATGTTTGATCAAGTTCCATTTTACCAACAATATCACGAATTGTTGTTATTGCTAAGTATTGGATACCTTGTGTTAAATTTTGAATTTCATAAATTGCTTTTGTAGGATCTGTAATTTTATAGAAAACTACAGTGTCAATTGTGATAGTAACATTATCTGCTGTAATAACTCCTTGTGGTGGAATATCCATAGTTTGTTGTTTTAAACTAACTACAGCTCTCACATTATCTACAAAAGGAACAATAATATTTACACCAGCTTCTGCAACTTTGTGAAAACGTCCAAGTCTCTCTATAATACAAACTTCAGATTGTTGAACAATTTTTATAGATCTTATTGCTAATACTACAACAATTAAAAAAACTACAATTAAAAATACCATTTTTAAATCTCCTCCTAATTTTATATTTAATTTATAACTTCTTTTGTTTTTAATGGTTTAACAATTGCTTTGACACCATCAATTTTTTCAACAATAATTTTAGTGTCTTCAGGAATAGATGTGTTATCACTAGAAGCTGCTGACCATATTTCGCCACCAATTTTTATTTGACCCTTTCCCTCAATAGGATCAATAGCAATAGTGACTTTTCCGAATTTTTCCACTTATACTATTTACTATATTATTGTTTTTTTCTTTTGAGAACTTATCACAGAATTTTCTTGTTGCAAAAATCAATATAGTAGAAGAAATTACAAAAACTGTAGTTTGTGCAATTACACTATCTATAAAAAAGCTTACACACATAGCAATTAAACTTCCTATTGAAAACCAAAATACTAGAAAACCTGTAGTGATAGTTTCAAGAATTAAAAATACACCAGCTAATATTAGCCATATTTTCCACATACTAAACCCTCCAATTAATTAAAATAATACATTATTATTATACTACACTATATAAAAAAAATAAAGATATTTTTATTAATTATGCAAAATTAGTTTATAATAGAAAGAAAAATATTTATTTTATGTACTAGATTAATTAAAAGTAATGTAATTTAAATACTTTTCTTTTAATTTTATAAAAATAATTATTTACTTTTCATATCAATAATGATATAGTTATTTTGTCGAAATTAAGATAAAGGAAGTAAGAAGAAATATGAGCCAAACTAAACGTAAAAAGAAATTCCAAAATACAAGATTATTTAAAATATTAAAGATTGCATTATTAATTTTAATTATATTTATTATTGTAAATATTGTATCTGATTTATTTCATAAGAAAAATAAAAATGTAGTGTTGATTATAGGAGAGAGAAAAATTAATCCTAAGAATGAAATTTTGGTAGAAGATCGGGAATATATATCTTTCAAAAGAAGATATATCAATCTTGTATGATGAAAATATTTATTATGATGATCAGAATAAAACTGTTATAACAACTTACAATAAGCATATTGCAATGTTAGAAATGGAAAAAACTACAATGAGTGTAAATGATTCTTATACAGCAATAAAAGGAACTTTAAAAGAGAAAGATGGGGTATTATATTTGCCATTTTCTGATATGGGGATAGTATATGATTTTGAATATGATTATAATAAAGAAGAAAATGTATTACTTTTAGATTCAATATCAGAGCCTAAAAGTGAAGCAGTAGTTTTAAATGGTTGTAAAGTAAAAGAAAACACAGGTTTATTTAGCAAAAAATTAGAAAAATTAAAGAAAACACAGTATGTTACAGTTTTATCAGAAGAAGGAAAATATACGAAGGTTAGAACTTCTTTAGGAAATATTGGATATGTAAAAACAAAAAAATTGTCTTCAAAAGAAGTTATAAGAGAAGCTATGGTTGAACATAAACTGGAAAATATAAGAGTGTTAGATGAATTTTCAAAAATTGAAACAGGATATGGAGAAGTACCAAAAGAAGAAGGTGTTGTAAAAATTGTAATTCCTAATTTATTTAATATAAATGGAGAACTTGAAGTAAAAAATATTATAAATTTAGATGGAAATAAGTATAAAGCATATAGTGAATGGGCAAGTCAGAATGAAGTATCAATATGTGGTTCAATTACTTTTGACGGTAGTATGAATAGCTTATGCAGTAAATATGAAACTAGAACATATGTAATAAATAGTATATATACATCACTTATAAAAAATAAAATATCAATGATTTGTATTGATTTTGCTTCAATAGATAATGTAGATGGATTTTATAGGTTTGTTACAGAAATGGTACCAAGATTTAAAGAAGCAGGTATTAAAGTATTAGTAAAAAATAAAGATAACTTAAATGTAGAAAGATTAGAAAAAATAGTTGATTATGTTATTTAAGAAGTTAGAAAATAGAGGTTAGAAAGAATGAATAAAAAAGTTTTAATAATTGTACTTTCTGTAATATTAGTTTTATTTTTAATTTTTGGTGTTATTGCAATAGTATTAAAGAATATGTATGATAAAAGTTTAAATCCTGTAAATATTAGTGAGAATAGTCAAACTATAGAAGTTGAAATTCCAGAGGGAACAGGTACATCTGGAATAGCAAATTTGTTAGAAAAAGAAAAAGTAATTCAAAATGCTTTTACTTTTAAAGTATATGTTAAATTAAATAAAGTTAATAATCTTCAGGCTGGAAAATATGAGTTTGAAAATGGAAAAGATAATGTAGAATCTATTGTTAAAAAAATGGTATCTGGAGAAGTTATGGATGAAACTGTTAAATTAACATTTGTTGAAGGCAAAAAAATTAAAGATTATGCAGAATTAATTGCTAAAAAAACAAATAATACAGAAGAAGATGTATATAGTTTATTAAAAGATGAAGAATACATTGATAGTTTAATAGAAAAATATTGGTTTTTAACAGATGATATAAAAAATTCAGATATATATTATGCTTTAGAAGGATATTTAAATCCAGATACATATGTATTTGAGAACAAAGATGTTAGTGTTAAGTACATATTTAATTATGTTTTAAATTATACAGACAAAACTTTAAGTAAATATAAAGAAGATATAGAAAGAAGTAATTTAAATGTACATCAAATAGTATCTTTAGCATCAGTTGTAGAATTAGAAGGAAAATCTGAAGAAGCAAGAAAAGGAATTGCAGGAGTTTTTATTAATAGATTAAATTCAAAAATGAGTTTAGGTAGTGATGTTACAACATATTATGCTTTTAATGTAGATATGAAAGATAGTGATTTAACTAAAAATCAGATAAATACTTATAATCCTTATAATACAAGAGGTCCAAATATGGAAGGAAAAATTCCAGTACGGAGCAATTTGTAATCCTAGTGAAACTTCTATAAAAGCTGTATTATATCCAGAGAATACAGATTGTTATTATTTTGTATCAGATAAAACAGGAAAAGTATATTTTACAAAAACATATACAGAGCATCAGAACATTATAAATAAATTAAAAAGTGAAGGTTTATGGTATGTTTATGAATAAGAATATTTCTATTGTGGTTCCAGCTTTTAATGAAGAAAAAGTTTTAACACAATTTTATAATGAGCTAAAAAAAGTCTTAACAGAAATTAAGTTAAAATATGAAATTATATTTATAGATGATGGAAGCGTAGATAATACGCTTCTTATCTTAAAAGGACTAAAAACAGATGATAGTAATATAAAAATAGTTAGTTTTTCAAGAAATTTTGGAAAAGAAGCTGCTATTTATGCTGGTTTAAAGGAGGTTAGTCGGAGATATTATTGTTATTATGGATTCAGATTTGCAACATAATCCTACATTGATACCTATAATGTTAGAATATATAAATGAAGGCTTTGATACAGTTCGGGACTAGAAGAATAAATAGAAAAGGAGAACCAATATTAAAAAAATGGTTTTCAAAACTTTTTTATAAATTGTGTGGAAAATTTATGGAAGTTAAAATTGAAGATGGAATGCAAGATTATAGAATGATGAAAAAAGATGTAGTAGATGCAATTATTTCTTTAGAAGAGTATAATCGATTTTCTAAAGGAATTTTTAATTGGGTTGGATTTAAAACAAAATATATTGAAGTTGAAAATGAAAAAAGAGTGGCAGGAAATAGTAAATGGAGCATAACTAAACTTTTTAGTTATGCTGCAGAGGGTATTACTTCTTTTACAACAGCTCCACTTAAAATATCAATAATTTTAGGTTTAATAGTATCAATTTTATCAGGATTATTAGGGATAGAAATTATTATTCAAACTTTAATTATGGGAAAAGATGTTCCTGGATATGCATCCATAATAGTTTCAGTATTATTTATTGGTGGAATACAATTACTTTCAATTGGAATTTTATCAGAATATATTTCAAAAATGTATTTAGAAATAAAGAAAAGACCAAAGTATATTATTAAAGAGAAAATAGATTAACGGAGGAAAGATGCAGGATTTTAAGAAATTTTTAAAGGATAAGAAATTTATATTTTGTCTTATAATAACTATATTTTTATCATATGGTTTTGCTTTAACTCATGAGATAGTACGGAGTTGATGACTTAAGTTTAGATAGATATGTAACAGGTCCATATATTTTATCTGCTGGTAGATGGGGAACTTGGTTTGTTTATAATTTTTTGAATTTAACTACATTTATTCCATTTTGGCAAGATGCTATAGTTGTTATATTATTATTTATAACAGCAATATTTTTTGCAATTTTAGTAGATAAAGTATCTAAATCGAATTTAAAAAAGTCTTCATATATACTACTTACTTGTGGTTTTATTTCTTTTCCAGTAATAAATAATTATTTTATTTATCAACCAACAAATTTAACAGTTTCACTTAGTAATTTATTTATGATAATAGCTATTTTAATAATTTATAATAATTTTTTACTAAAAAGGAATTTAAAATATAATATTTTAATTGGATTATTACTTTCATTTCCAATTTCAATGTATGAGTCTTGTTGTCAGACTTTTGTAGTTCTTGTATTTATTACAAGTTTTATACATTGTAAATTTAATAATGAAGATTTTAAAAGAGTTTTTAAGTTTGTTTTTATATCTGCTGTAACATTATTAGTAGGAATAGTTTTGAACCAGATTATTAGTGATTTTGTAATTTGGATTTTGAAAATAAATGGAAAATTAGTTAATGATTTTTCAAATAAAATAACAGTAGTAGAAGTAATAAAAAATGGATATCCAATAAGAAGATTATTTAGAAACAAACTTGTTGATTTGTTTGCAAATAATTCATTATTTATTAGAGAATTTTTAATATTAGGTTTATTGGGATTTGTTTTAAGTATTTTTAATTTTGTAAAAAAGAAAGATGAAAAAGGATTTTATTTATATTTATTTGCATTTTTATCAAATTTTATATTGCTTGCTATTATGGCAAAAAATCTATATAGAATTTGTTATTCTTGGAGTATATTTGTAGGTTTTGTATTATTTTATATAAATGAAAGTTTTAATGGAAGAAAAAGTAGAAAAGCTATTTTAATAATTTTAGGATTTATAATTTTTATGCAAACTCAATATATGAATACTTTATTTTATAATGATTATGTTGGATATAGAAGAGACATTTTATATGTAAGTAATATAATAAACAATCTTCAAAATACTTGTAAAGATTTAAGTAAACCATTATTATTTGTAGAAGATGAAAGAGATTTGAAGTTTAAAGATTTAGAAATTAATTCTGATAATAGATTTGATTATATTGGTTGGGGACTTAATTCGTTTGATGGAGATGGAAGTGAACTAGTGAAATTATTTAATTATTTAGGGTATGAATTTGATGTAGTAGATGATGTAGAAAAAGCAAGAGAAATTTATTATGAACTTGATAATGAAACAAAAAGTTCTCAAATAATTGAATTGGATGAGTTTATTGTTGTTAAAGTAAAATCAGGAGCATAAAATATGAATAAATTTTTTAAAAGTAATTTTATATTATTTCTATTTATAATAATATTTGGAGTAATATTTTTTAGTTATAATATTACTCTAACATGGGATTCATCTGAATATATTGGAATGGCAAAATCAATAGGAAGTATACATATGAAAGAAAATTGGATTCGGGCATCGTGGATTTTTATTTCCATTACTTTTGAGAATTTTTATGCCATTCAATATTCAAAATAAAGTTTTTATGCTTGTTTTGATGTATATATTCTGGACAATAATGATATTTGGTATATCAAAAATTTATAATATATGTAAAAGATTTGGATTATTTATATCAGTAGAGGGTTTTTCTGCATTTATAGTGTGGATACTTATTTTTATTGTTTTTAATCCAATTGTTTTTGGATATTATCATACAGTTCTTACAGAATTTATAGCAATGACTATATCAGTAATTATATGTTATTTATGTGTGAATTATATTGGTTGTAATTGGGCAGAAAATAAGAAAAAATGTATAGAATATGTTTGTGCATTTGTATTTTTAACAATATTTTTATATCATATAAAACAAACACTTATGCGGTATTGCAATTATTCCCATTATAGTTTCTAGTTTTTTATCTATTTTAAATAATTTTAAAATAGATAATATATTATTTAGAATGTTTACATTGTTGATATGTTTAGTTATTCTTGTAATTAGTATAGTAATATGGAATTTAGTTTTAAAAACAGCAAATAGTAGTACAAATACTGCATTAGGAACTAAATTGATATCTGGATTATCCACTTTAGAAGAAGTTGCAGACAATGAAAATCTTAAATATGAAGATTTAAAAAATATGAATTTATCAAAAAATGATATAAAAAAAATTTTAGAATATAAAAAATTTAAAATATATAGAAATGAAGAAGATAAATATTTTGTATTTTTTACTAAAAATGATTATTCTATGAAAGAACAAATTATTTTTTGGTTTAAAGTATTACTTAAGAGTCCTAAAGATGTAGTGAAAAGTTATGTTGATGGTTATAACGAAATGGTATTTATATCAGAAAAACATCCCATATATTATGGAAAAGAAAATCATGTAATACCTATGAGAATATATAAAAATAAAGATAATGTAATTGATGTAAATCCCAATTATGAAAAATATATAAGTCCATATTATTGTAATAATATAAAGAAAAATACTTTTTTTAGTGAAAATGTGTTTTTAAAGATTTACCCAAGTATAATGATATTTACTAAAATTAATTTAGTGGCAGTTCCTTTTGTATTAATAGTTGTATTTTTAGTATATATAATTTTTAGAAAAAAGATAAGTTTGCAAACAAAAGGAATATTAGAATTAATTATTATAATGTATTCTTTAAATTTCATAAATAATATGGCTGATATAGCTTTATCCGCAACTATTGATAGGTATATGGTTAGATTTTTGTTGCCAATGTATATAGCAGATATTTTGTTAGTTGGAATTATATTTAAAAGAATTTATTTTATGTTTAAAGAAAAATTTTTAAAAAATTCCTTTTGGAAGAAAAAACAGAGTTTGAATTAAAGGAAATACAAATATTTTTTTAATAAGTAAAAAATATAATAAGGTCTTTTTCTAAATTTAACAGCATATATTGAAATAAGTTGATTTTTATTATATAAATTAAGTAAATTAATTAGTTTGAAGGAGTGGTAATATGAAAGTTCTATTAGTTAATCGGAAGTCCTAAATTAAAAGGTTGTACATATACAGCTTTAACAGAAATAGAAAGAGTTTTAAAAAAAAATGATATAGAGACAGAAATTTTTCAATTAGGAGCAAAGCCAATAGCAGGTTGTATAGGATGTGGCAATTGTTTAAATACTGGAAAATGTTATTTAGATGATTCAGTAAATGAGTTTTTATTTAAAGTTCCAGAAACAGATGGATTTATTTTTGGAAGTCCAGTTCATTTTGCTGCTGCTTCGGGAGCACTTACTTCTTTTATGGATAGAGTCTTTTATGGAAGAGGAAAATTGTTTGCAAATAAGCCAGCAGCTGGTATAGTAAGTTGTAGAAGAGGTGGAGCAACAGCAGCATTTGATCAAATAAATAAATATTTTTCAATTAGTTCAATGCCAATTGTTACTTCACAATATTGGAATATGGTGCATGGAAATACACCAGAAGAAGTAAAGCAAGATTTAGAAGGAATGCAAACAATGAGAACATTAGCAAATAATATGGTGTGGTTTTTAAAATGTATAGAGGCAGGAAAAAAATTAGGGATTAATTATCCAGAAAATGAAAATGTAATAAGAACTAATTTTATAAAATAAGATAAAAAATGGAGGTTATTTTAAAAATAATTTCCATTTTTTATTTTGAATAATAACAAGAAACATTACTATTTTCAATAGTTATAGCTTTACCTATTATATCATATCGAAGAACAGAAGGGAACTATAACTCAGGAGATGGAGCTCAAATAGGTAGTTCAATTATATCATATCGAAGAACAGAAAGAAACTATAACTTAATTAATTTGTTCCATTCTTCATGTTATATTGTATCATATTAAAAAACTAAACATATTTTATTCAAATTTAATTAATATATATCATTGAATTTACTATTGTATTGTGTTATAATTCTATTTATTAAAAAGTAAAAAGGTGGGAGAGATGAATAAAATAGAATTACTAGCACCAGCAGGTTCATTTGAAAAAGCCAAAATTGCTTTTATGTATGGTGCAGATGCAGTATATGTTGGTACCCCTAAGTTGTCTTTACGTTCACGTTCAGAAGTAAATGATGATGATTTAGTTAAAACTATTAAATATGCTCATAAAAAACGGCAAACGTGTGTATGCTGCTATTAATATATATGCTCCAGATGAAAATTATAGTGATATTATAGAGCAAGCTAAAATATTGGATGAACTAAAAGTAGATGGAATTATAATGTCTGATGGAGGTGTTGTAGATGCAGTAAAAGAAGTTGCTCCAAATACTCCTGTTCATATAAGTACACAAGCAAATACTATAAGTTATCATAGTGCTAATTTTTGGTATAAAAATGGTGCAAAACGTGTAATATTAGGTAGAGAAATGAGCAAAGATGAAATAAAACTTCTTATGGAAAATAAACCTAAAGATTTAGAAATAGAAATGTTTGCGCATGGTGCATTATGTTTTGGATATTCTGGGAGATGTTTTTTAAGTGAGTTTTTAGCTGGTAGAAGTGGAAATTTGGGAGATTGTGCTCAAAGTTGTAGATGGGCATATAATTTATATGTTGAAGAAGTAAATAAACCAGGAAGTTTAATGCCAGTTGAATATGATGAAAAAGGAACATATATATTTTCTTCAAAGGATTTATGTTTGATTAAAGAATTACCAGAAATAATTGAAATGGGAATTGATAGCATAAAAATTGAAGGAAGATTAAAAACAGAATATTATTTAGCAACAGTTATAAATGCATATAGAACTGCTATTGATGATTATTATGAAAACAAAAATAATTATGATTATACAAAATATTTTAAAGAATTGGACAAGACTAAAACTAGAGGACTTACAACATTTTATTTTAATGATAAAGAAAATAAAGATTTTCAAGATTTTGGTGGACATCAATATAATAATGATTATGAATTTGGTGGCAAAGTTATTGAAGATATGGAAGATAGAATGTTAATTGAAATTAGAAACAAATTAAGTATTGGAGATATATTAGAACTTATAGTTCCAGGAAAAATAGAACCAATTATATTTGAAATCCAGAAACTATGGAATTATGAAACTTTAGAAGAAATTGATACTGTAAATCCAGGAAAAGCAAATCAAAAAGTTATTTTAAATAAACCAAATATGAAGATTGAAAGTGACTGGATATTACGTAGAAAAAAAGAAAGGAAAGATTAATTATGAGTGAAAATGAAATAGAACAAATTGATGAACAAGAGATGAATAGACTAATGCAAATTAGAATGGATAAATTAAAAGAATTGCAAGAAGCAGGAAAAGATCCATTTGAAATTACAAAATATGATAGAACAGAGTTCAGCAAAGATATTAAAGACAATTTTGAGCAATATGAAGAAAAAGATGTATCTGTTGCAGGTAGAATTATGGCTAAAAGAATTATGGGCAAAGCATCTTTTTGTACAATTCAAGATTCAAAAGGAAAAATTCAAAGTTATGTAAGTATAAATGATTTAGGAGAAGAAAGCTATAAATTGTTCAAAACTTATGATATTGGTGATATTATAGGAATTAAAGGATTTGTATTTAAAACAAAAACAGAAGAAATTTCTATTCATGCTAAAGAAGTTACATTACTTACAAAATCTTTAAGAGATTTACCAGAAAAATTTCATGGATTAAAAGATATAGATTTAAGATATAGACAAAGATATGTTGATTTAATAGTAAATCCAGAAGTTAAAGAAACATTTCTTTTAAGAAGTAAAATATTAAAAGAAATTAAAAAATATTTAGATGAGCAAGATTATTTAGAAGTTGATACACCTATATTAAATACAATAGCAGGTGGTGCTACTGCAAGACCATTTATAACACACCACAATACATTAGATATTGATATGTATTTAAGAATTGCAAATGAACTTTATTTAAAAAGATTAATTGTTGGTGGTTTTGATAGAGTTTATGAAATGGGAAGAATGTTTAGAAATGAAGGAATGGATATTAAACATAACCCAGAATATACTGGAATGGAATTATATGCAGCATATCAAGATTATAATGATATGATGGATATTACAGAAAATATGATAAGAACAGTAGCTAAAAATGTTTTAGGAACATCTAAAATAAATTATCAAGGAGTAGACTTAGATTTAGAATCTCCTTGGAGAAGAGTTACAATGATTGAAGCTATAAAAGAAGTAACAGGAGTAGACTTTGATAAAATAGAGACAGATGAAGAAGCTATAAAAATTGCAAAAGAAAAAGGAATAGAGATGGAAGATTCTAAACAAACAAGAGGATATATTATTAATAGTTTCTTTGAAGAATTTGTTGAAGAAACATTAATTCAACCAACATTTATATGTGATTATCCAGTAGAGGTTTCTCCATTAACTAAAAGAAAACCATCAGACAAGAGATTAGTTGAGAGATTTGAAGTATTTATTAATAAATGTGAATATGGAAATGCCTATTCAGAATTAAATGATCCAATTGACCAAAGAGGTAGATTTGTAGAACAATTAAAACAAAGAGAAGCAGGAGATGAAGAAGCTAATATGATGGATGAAGACTTTTGCATGTCTCTTGAATATGGTATGCCTCCAACAGGTGGTCTTGGAATTGGAATTGATAGATTAGTTATGCTTTTAACAAATTCTGCTTCAATTAGAGATGTAATTTTATTCCCAACTATGAAACCAATACTTTAATTTAAAATATATTTTTATAAGAAAAATTAATTGATAAAAAATAAAATACTTATATTATAAACTAAAGATGAGGAGAGTAATATGTTGAGTGAAAAAGTAAAATTAATGAAAGATATGTCTATAGGAAAAATTTTTTTAATAGAACCTCAAATTACACAGAAAGTTAATATTCCATGTATTTTAGCAATTCCTGAAAAATCACATGGAAATAATTTGATTTTGACTTTTAATAATGAAACTGGAAAAACTTTGCAAGAATCTATCAATAATGTTATATCTAAATTGCCAGAAATAGTAGAGGGTTTATGTATAACTAGTCCTATATTAATTCCAATTTTACCATCAAAGGAAGAGTTTAATAAAACCCTCAAAGAAGATGGAATTGATCTTATTGTGGGAGATCCTAAACAATTTGCAAGAGAATGTTTTGATACTCTTATTCCAGAACAAAATTTATTTTATAGATTAGATGAGCAAGTAAGTATATTAGTTAAAAGTGCTATTAAAAGTCCCAAAATAAATAAAGTAATTGGATTTGGACATTCTGGTTCTGGTTCTTCAATCCTTAGATTTTCATTATTACATCCAGAATTATTAGATGCAGTAATTATTGGAGGAAATGGAGATATTATTCCAACTCCAATTGGAAAAAACGCTAATGAACTTGAATATCCATTTGGAATAAAAGAATATTCAAAATTATTTGGTCGTGAATTTTTAGAAGAGGACTTTAGAAATATAAATTTTCAATTTTATATAGGAGATAAAGAGGACACGAATCCCGTTTATGATACAATAAGAGATGAAAATTATGAAAATGGAAAAACTGGAAATGATTTTGTACCAGAAAATTTAGCAAGAATATATAAGGGAAAATATGGAAAATCTTTCTTTGATAGATTTAAAAATACTTTGAAACAATATGAAAGTGCAGGAATGAAAGTTGGACTTAGAGTATATAAAGATGATTGTCATTCTGTTATTAGTTCAGAGGATTTTAAAAGTGTTGTATATGAAAATAAAAGATTTCCTTCTAATTGTTCAGAACAAATTCAAAATATAATAGATAATAGATTAAGATTAGAATTAAGATAAATTTAAAAATAAGATAAGGAGTGATTTAATGTTTTATTTTGGAAATTACGATAGAAAAAAGATTATAACAGTTTTACTTGTGATAATGCTTATATCTTTAATGATGAGTGGAGATTTTAAAGTAGTTTTACTTACACTTCCAGGGGTTATTATTGCAATGACTTTTCATGAATTTGCTCATGCTTGGATGGCAGATAGATTAGGAGATACAACTCCTAGAGCACAAGGAAGATTAACATTAAATCCAGCAAGTCATATAGATCCTATTGGAATATTTTTCTTATTATTTGTAAATATTGGCTGGGGTAGACCAGTTGAAATAAATCCTAGTAACTTTAATAGTAATAAATCTATGGATACTTGTGAAGCATTGGTTTCTCTTGCAGGTCCTTTAATAAATTTTATATTAGCATTTATTTTTATGATAATAACTTATGCTTTATCATTGTATACAAATATTTCTACTTTATGGTTATTGATTTTTCAATATATTGTTATAGTAAATATAGGATTAGGAGTGTTTAACTTAATTCCAATATATCCACTTGATGGTTCAAAAATATTTAGAAATATGTTGCCATATAATTTTAGAAATTGGATAGATAATAAATCAGAAATAATATATTTTATATTTATGGTATTATGGATATCAGGATTGTTATCTAAAATAGTTTCACCAGTAATTGGTACAGTATTTGATGGAATGAATTTCGCAGTAGCAAAGATATTTAGTTTATTTTAGATTTTGAAAGGAAATTAAAAGTGTTATATAAAAAAGATATATATATAATGGGAATTGAAAGTAGTTGTGATGAAACTTCTATATCTATTGTAAAAAATGGTAGAGAGATTTTATCAAATATTATAAATTCACAAATAAAAATACATGAAGAATATGGAGGAGTGGTTCCAGAGATAGCATCTAGATGCCATACTGAAATAATAAATAGAATAATGAAAGAAGCTTTAAAAGAAGCTAATATTACTTTAGAAGAAATAGATGGGATAGCTGTAGCTTATGGACCTGGTTTAGTTGGAGCTTTATTAGTAGGAGTTTCATATGCTAAAGCTTTAAGTTTTGCTATTCGGAAAACCTCTTATTGCAGTAAATCATATTGAAGGCCATATTGCAGCAAATTTTATAACACATAAAGAATTAGAGCCACCATTTATGTGTTTAATTATTTCTGGTGGACATACATATTTAGTAAATGTAAAAGATTATAATGAATGTGAAATACTTGGAAAAACTAGAGATGATGCAATAGGAGAAGCTTTTGATAAGGTTGCAAGAGTAGTACGGACTTCGGATATCCTGGTGGACCAAAAATAGATAAATTGGCAAAAGAAGGAAGTCCAAATATAAAATTACCTATAACACATTTTGAGAATTATGATTTTAGTTTTAGTGGAATAAAAACAGCAGTAATAAATTTAAATCATAAAGAGCCAAATTTAAATAAAGCAGATTTATGTGCAAGTTTTCAAAATGCTGTAACTGAGATGATTATTACAAATGTAGAAAAGGCAGTAAAAGAATTTGATGTAAAAAAAGTAGCATTAGCTGGTCGGAGTTTCTAGGAATTCATATATAAGAAATAGTTTTGATAACTTTTCAGAAAGACTTAATGTGAGAGTATATTATCCTGAAGGAATATTATGTACAGATAATGCAGCAATGATTGCTTCTAGTGGATATTATGACTTTATAAAAAATAAATTTTCACACTTAAAATTAAATGCAGTTCCAAATTTAAAATTATAAATTAAGAAAGGAGTATATGATAATAGTATCATATAATAATAAATGATTTATACAATAGGAGATTTGCATTTATCTTTTTCAGTAGATAAGCCAATGGATATATTTGGTAACAATTGGGAAAACCATACAGAAAAGATAAAAAATAATTGGATACAAAAAGTAAGGCAAGAAGACACTGTTGTTTTACCAGGAGATTTTTCATGGGCAATGAATTTAGAAGAAACTTATAAAG
Organism: uncultured Clostridia bacterium; assembly: GCA_947642355.1. Taxonomy (GTDB): domain Bacteria; phylum Bacillota; class Clostridia; order TANB77; family CAG-508; genus Scatovivens. The sequence goes on along the minus strand of CANRSD010000026.1, from coordinate 7,948 downwards.
ATTTCAAGTATTTGAATAATTTACCTGGTAAAAAAATATTGCTTAAAGGTAATCATGATTATTGGTGGACAACAGTGACTTCAATGAATAAATATTTGAAAGAAAATAATTTTGATAATATATTTTTTTTACATAATAATAGCTATTGTGTAGAAAATAAGATTTTAGTTGGTACTAGAGGTTGGATAACTTCAAGAACAAATGAAAATTATAGACTGCAAAGAAGAGAAGTAGAAAGATTAATAATTTCTATAAATGATGGAATTTCTAAATTTGGAAAAGAAAAAGAGATTATAGTTTTTATGCATTATCCTCCTTTTTATAAAGAGGAAGTTTCAGAAGAAATTGATTTTATAAATGTAATGAAAAAGTATAATGTGAAAAAATGTTTTTATGGACATTTACATTCTGAGTCTCATAAAGAGGCAATAGAAGGATTAATACATAATATAGAATTTAAACTTATTAGTTCAGATTATTTAGAGTTTAATTTAACTGAAATATAAAGTATATTTTAAAAGAACAACAAAAAATTGTTCTTTTTTAAAAAAAACTATTGACAAACAATTGTTTTAAATGTAAAATAACTTCACGAACAGAAGTTCACAAAACATAAATTTGATTTTGGAGGTTTTAAAGATGGGATTTTTTAAAAGAGAGAATAATTTAATTTCATATACAATAGATAAAAGTTTTACAAATAATTTGGCAATATCAGTTCAAAATGGTCAAGTTGCAGTTACAGCACCTTGGTATATAAGTAAAAAACAAATTGAACAAGTAATTTCTGAAAAAAAGAATTGGATAATGAAAAAATTAAAAGAATATGAAAAGTTAAACAGAATGAAAAAAATTAATTTAGAAAAAGAAACATTAAAAGTTTTAGGAGAAGATTACAATTTAAAAATTTCATATAAATTAATAAATATTCCAGAATTAAATTTAGAAAATAAACTTATAAAAATTGATTTACCGGTTAAATATAGAAATATTGATAATACTAGAATTATAAAATTAATTCTAGACAAATTTTATGAAAGATTAGCAGAAAAAGAAATAGAAAAAATAATGGAAAAAATTAGAATCCAAACAGGATTAGTACCAGAAGATTATAAAATAGAAAAAATGTCTTGTATACTTGGTAAATATATAGAAGAAAATAAAAATGTAGTTATAAATCCAGAAGTAGTAAAATTTGATAAAGAAATTATAGAATATGTTATTTTACATCAAGTTTGCCACTTAAAGTATAAAACACATGCTAAAAGTTTTAATAGATTATTAAAAGAATATATACCAAATTATAAAATGATAGAAGAAAAAATAAAAGGAATGTTTTAATTAAAAGTATAAAGTTATAGTGGTAATAATATATTTTATAAGTATAAGGTTATAGGTCCATATAAAACCTAAATATATTTAAGGAGTTTTATACTGTTTAGAAATGTTTTATATTATTACTTTTTTTGTTATTGTTATGTTGATTTTTATAAATGGATTTACAGATGCACCTAATGCTATTACTACAGTAGTATCTACAAAAGTATTAAGTTTTAAAAAAGCGGCTATGCTTAGTGCAGTGTTTAATTTAATTGGAATAGTGGTTATGAGCTTTATAAATATATCTGTTGCAGATTGTATAAGTAATGTTGTAATATTGCAAGATGGTATTTTAGGAATAGCAGGATTATGTAGTGCTATGATTTCAGTAATAATTTTTTCAGGAATTTCTAGTATGTTTGGAATTCCTACTAGTGAAACACATGGACTGGTTGCAGGGCTTACAGGTTCTGCAATTGCACTTGGAAGTATATCAAGTGTGAATTTTAATGAATGGAAAAGTGTATGTATAGGATTGATATGGTCTGTTTTAGGAACATATATTTTAGGTATTTTTATATATAAAATTTTAAAAAATATTTTAAATAAAGTTAGTGTTAATAAAATAAAAAAATATCAAATTTTTTCATCACTTGGACTATCATTTATGCATGGAGCACAGGATGGACAAAAATTTATTGGTGTAATTATTTTATATATGTATATTTTAAAAGGAATGAAAATTCCACAAAGTATTTCTATTTTAGATAATATTTGGATTGTAATTTTTGTATCAATAATAATGTTTTTTGGAGTAAGTATTGGAGGAAGAAAAATTGTTGAAAATATAGGAAATAATATGGTTGAACTTAATAATACTAAAGGAATAATTAGTGATATAACAACAGTTGTAAATTTGTTGATTGCAAGTTTTTGTGGTTTACCAGTTAGTACAACTCATGTAAAGACTATTTCAATAATAGCTTTAGGAGAAGGAGAAAATGTAAATAAAAAGAGTATATTTTCTATATTTAAAGCGTGGATCTGGACATTTCCAGTATGTTTAATATTGTCATGTATAATAGCAGGAGTGCTAAAAAATGTAATAATATAATTACATAAAAATATTTAAAATTATCTATAATAAATGTATTATGAATCAGATATTAGAAACCAAAAATAAGAGTAAGAAGTTAATAAAATTTTTTAAAATTCAATTTATTTTTTCTTTTATAATGATTATAGTTTTATTTGGGTATATATTATATAATTATAAAATTAAGATTAAAGAAAAGGGAATGTCTAATATTATTAATATGAATGCTAAGTTAGTTACAGTATTTGATGATAAAGATAATGAAGATAGTTCTTTATATTTTGGTAAGTTAAATATACCTAAAATAAATTTAGAATATTTTATTTTTAATGGTTATTCAGATGAACTTTTGAAAATATTGCCTTGTAAATTTTCAGGAGGATTATTAAAAGAAAAAGGAAATATTTGTATAATAGGTCATAACTATTTTGATGATAGATTTTTTGGAAATTTAGATAAATTAAAAATTAATGATGAGATAATATTAGAAAATTTAAAAGGTGATAAATATAAATATATTATATATGATATTTATCAAATAGATGCAAGAGCTATTGATACAATAACTTCAAGTGATGGATATAATAAAACAGTTACTTTGTGTACTTGTACATTAGATAAAAATAAGAGACTAATAATAAAAGCTAAATTTTAATAAATAAAGTAAAATGAAGATAAAATGAGTTAGATAAAGATATTTGAAAATATAATTGCTAAAATGTAATTTTTATAAAATTTGAAATTTATTTAAACTTCTGTTATAATTCCAAATGTTGGTGCATTATCCTAGTGTATACAATTATTATGAGGGTAGGCCTAAAAATCTACAAAAGAAGTATTGCCCCGTGGAAGTTTCTTAATATTTGCGCATTACGCCCAGTTTTGCGTGGTATTAAGGAGTAAAGATTTAAGGATAAAATGTAATGGCATATATTTGATTCCTTTTATCGCTGAGACTTTATATTTGACATATAAAAGTAATTTATACATTTATTTTTTTGTATAATGTAATGCTTCGCCTTGAGTGATTATAGGGGATTTATTTTATTCTAATGAAACTATAGTTGCAAAAAAGACTAGTAATAATTAAGTATACTCAAAGAAAATTTCTAGGGTGTTTACTTTGAGTTAAAAAGTAAGAAGTAGTAAGGATTAAAGTACGGACTTAAGTGGTGATTCGGCTCCTTTTTTTAAAAGGTATTTTCTTTAAATGGAAACGGCTAAACAGTAATGTTTAGTAGAAAATAGAGAAATTCTGCTGGACCTAAAACGTAGAATTTACTTATTACTTTACCAACTTATAATTTTTAATGGAGGAATAATTTTGGCAAGTTCAAATAAAAAAAGTAATCCCTCGAAATGGGTAATAAGTATATCAATTATAACATTTTTACTTTCATTATTTTTTTCATTTGTATCAAATGTAGCAATAAATGGTTTAAATATAATATCAGCAGTAATAATTTTAATAATAGTTATATTTATAGGAATATTATTTGATTTAATAGGAGTGGCTTGTACAGTTGCGAAAGAAGAAGAGTTTCATTCAATGGCTTCTAAAAAACTACGTGGATCTAAAGAAGCAATTAAGTTAATTAGAAATTCTCCTAAAGTATCTAATTTTTGTGCTGATGTTATAGGAGATATTTGTGGAGTTTTAAGTGGATCTATAAGTGCAATGATAACACTCAAATTAACACAAAACTATGGATTTGAACCAAGTTTTCAAGTGATTTTAAGTGCAATAGTTGCATCTTTGACAGTCGGTGGAAAAGCAATTTCAAAAGAAATTGCAAAAAAAAATCCAACTAAAATTGTGTTTTTTGTATCAAAATTAATTAGTAGAAGATAATTAATAAATGAACCTAAATTTAAAATTTAGGTTCAAATTTGTTAAAATGTCCGAGAGAAATCTTTTCCTTCAAATCGTTTGTATAATTTTACATTATTTATGATGTTTTGAATTTGTTCTATGTTTTCATCTATAATACTTATTCTTGCAGTAGATATTGCGAATTCAGAATAGTCATATGAAGTAGTTTTGCTGTTATAAATAGTAGTTATAGTAGAATTATTATCTGGTATAACTCTGAATTTTAGTCCTATTCGATCTTTTAAGTAAAATTTATTTTTTGTTGTACAAAGTTTTTTACAATCTTTATAACATTTGTTAGAGTTTCCAATCAAACAATAATTCATAGTCATAAATGGTATTTTTCCATATACTAATAGTTCAAATATAGAATTACAAGAATTAATAAGTTCTTTTGTATCAAAGTTATTTAATTCTGGAGTTATACAAAAACTAGAAAATGTACATAAATTTTTAAAACTTTCAATAGTATATGAATTGTAAGCATTTAATGTATAGTTTCCTATTAGTTCTAAGTTATATTTTTTTAAAATTTCAATTTGACTAATATTTGATATTATAAAGCCTTTTATTTTAAACTTTTCTATAATATTGTTAAAATTGATTTTTGTAGTATTTCTTATTATATTTGGCATATAAATATATGTGTTGAATTTTTGGCATATTTTTAAGATTGTATCATAATATTTTAAATCTAAAAAGTATTTTAATGGTATGTATATTTTACTAATATCATAAAGAGTAGTATAATTAAATCTATTATCTAATATATTTAAAAGTAAACTAATGTTGATAGGTAAAGTTTTTTTAGTAAAAGTATTTTTGGTTATTGGTAAATATAATAAATTTCTATTTGTAATATGTTTAGCAATAATTTGATTTTGCAATTTTTCTATTGCCAATCGCCTAAGTTCATTAAATATACTAAATTTTGAAACAAATAAATTATCATCTAATTCTATATTTATATTTTCAAAAGTAAATTGAGTATTGCCAGTTTTAGATAATTGTTCTTTTATTTTTTCAGAAGTTATTGGAGAATTAGTAGCTTTAATTGGTATTATATCTGAAACAATTTTTAGAGTTTCTTTATAGTATATAAATTCATTATTATTACATGTAATTTCTAAAGAAATTGGTTTGTTCTCTAAAACAGAAATTTTACAATCTAATGGAATTTTTTTGAATTCTTTATCTTCTTTATATGTAGGAAATACATCTTCTAACAATTTTTTATTTTGAAGTTTATATACTTTTGCTCCTATGTTTATATTTTCTTTTATTCTTCCAATAGTAACAATAGAATTTCTTGCTGCTTGTTTGATATTTTCTTTATTTACCATTAGTTCGGATATAGTGTAAGTATCTGAGTTAATTCCAATTTTATCTCCAATAGCAATATCATTTTCTATTTTTAAAGTAATATATCCTTTATTTTGATTGAATTTTTCTATTTTGCCTAAATAAAAACCATAATTATTAGGCTTTTCCTTAAAAATTAGATTTTTATTTGGGGTTTCTAAAAAGTGACCGATTTCCGAAAAGAGCCACCACGATTAAAAACTTGAGTAATTTCTTCTAAGTCAGACATATTGGTTTTAGCGTTCTTTTTAGAAATAAGTTCTAATATTTTATTATTATCTAAGTTTGGATTTTCTAATATTAAGTCAATATATTTTCTATAAAATCTTGTTGTAATAGCAACGTATTCAGGAGATTTAAGTCTGCCTTCTATTTTAAAACATTTAACACCTACTTTAATAAGATCTGAAAGAAAGTTAATACCATTTAAATCTTTTGGGCTAAGTAAATAACCTTTATTTAATATGTTTTCTTTTTCATCTAATAAGTCATATGGTAGTCTACAAGCTTGAGCGCAAAGGCCACGATTTCCGAGAACGTCCACCAATTATACTTGAAAATAGGCATTGACCAGAGTAACTAATACATAAAGCACCATGTATAAAAGTTTCAATTTCTACATTAGTATTTTTGCATATATTTTTAATTTCTGGTACTGATAATTCTCTAGATAAAACTACACGTGAAATTCCCATTTTTTCTAATTGTTTTACACCTTCTAAATTATGAGTTGTCATTTGAGTACTAGCATGTATTGGAATTTCAGGATAGTTCTTTAACAAGTAGGTTATTAATCCTAAGTCTTGAATTATTAATGCATCAGCACCTAAATTGTAAGAAGTTATTGCTAGTTTAACAGCATCTTCAAATTCATATTCTTTAATTAATATGTTTAAAGCAATATGGACTTTAACATTTCTTAGTTTAGCATACTTAATAGCTTCAGCAAGTGTATTTAAATCAAAGTTTTTTGCTCTAGCACGAGCATTAAAAGAATTTGTGCCTAAATAAACACTATCAGCGCCATTTTGTACAGCTGCTTTTAAACATTCAAAGTTACCGAACAGGTGAAAGCAATTCTGGTTTTTCCATAAATCCTCCAAAAATTTAAAACTATTATGTAATATTATAACATATTATTTATAATAATGAAATAAAAATACAATTGTTATACTAATTACTTTAAAATTGAGTATATTTAATTTAAATTTAATAGTTTGATAAAGATGAAATAATAGAGAAAATAGTAAATAAAATAGAAATAATAGATGAAGAAGGTAATAATTAATTTTTAAAATGGTTTTAAGTTGAAAATATTAAAAAAATTTCGTTAAGTAAGTTCCTTAACGAATTTTTTTATATTAATAAATTACCAATAAATACTAATAATGTCAAGTTATTTTTATAAAATAGTTAACGTATTCTGATATAAGAATTATTAAAGATGAAATTAAAAAAATATAGTAGTATCAATTCTTACATCCTTTTAATTTTTTCGTTAAGGAACTTACTTAATGAAAAAAATATAGGAGGAAACAGAAGATGTTAAGTAAAATTAAAGAAAAATTATTGATATCAATAATAGTTGTAGGATTAATTTGTATATTTACTCCATTAAAAATCAATGCAGCACTCCAATCAAATGGAGGAACACCAGCAACAAAAGATGTAAACGGATGGATAACACAAATTAGACAAATGCAAGCATCTGGAGGAGCTTTGGGATTAACAGATACAATAGGAGCAGATTTAACAAGTACAAATACAAATTTAGACATACATATGCAGAAAAATACAGAATATGGAGCAATGGTATTATTATCAGCGTCAAGTTATGGAAATCCAGAAAAGATAGAAAATGGAGGAACGACAACAGGAAATGCAACAGGAGTATATATGAATATAAATAAAGAATGGGTAGCAGCAGGAATGGCAAATACAGCCGCAGCTTCAATGAAAAATGCAGCAGGAAGATATAAAAATCAATATACAGCACCAACATATACAGAAAAAGTAGGAGATGCAGTATCAACAGTTGGAGGATGGCATGGAAGTGGTAGCTCTACATGGATTAGTTCTCAAAATTATTCAGGATTACAACATGTGTCTATAAATAGGAGTTGTTTAATACGTAGTTATTCAGGAAGTGTATTTTCATATTATGGATATGGATATGCAGGAGATAATGGATATGAAGATGGTGCAGTTGCTAGACGAGATGCACATTATACAAAATCATGGGCATCACGAGCAGTAGTAGTTGTAGGAAGTGGAGTTTAATCCTTAAAAGAAAGGAA
>CANRSD010000025.1 GCA_947642355.1 uncultured Clostridia bacterium | reverse complement strand
ATATTATATTGAATTTTACAAAGATTTAGAAAATGAATTTGGAGAAATAGATTTTAACAATAGATTAGATTATATGGTAATTCATATAGACATTGAAGATGAAATGAAAAATCCAAAAAAATATGTAGAAGAACATATAGATAATTTAATGAAAGAATTAAAAAATGATAGAGAAATAGAGATGAATTAGTGAAGTCATCTCTTTTAATTTTTGAAAAAGGAGGGATTTTTATAGCTTTAGAATTTAAAAGTTTTTATAAACAATCTACAGGAAATGAGTTGAGTAAGTGTAAATATCCTACAAGATTAGATACTTATGGATGTGGCTGTAGCCACAACTGTAGTTATTGTTATGCACGATCTTTATTAGACTTTAGGAATTTATGGAATCCACTAAATCCTAGAGTGGCAGATATAAATAAAATAGCAAGGCAAATTGATAAAATAGAACCTGGAACAGTTATTAGATTAGGAGGAATGACTGATTGCTTCCAAGCCTTTGAAAATGCTTATAGAGTAACTTATAAAACAATTCAATTATTGAATGAAAGAAGGATTCATTATCTAATTGTAACAAAATCAGATATGGTTGCAAGTGATAAATATTTGGAAATATTAGATAAGGAATTAGCTCATATTCAAATATCTATTACTTCTACAGATGACAAAACTGCTTTCCAATATGAAAAAGCACCTAGTACATCTAGGCGAATAGCTGCAATCGAAAAATTATATAAATTGGGGTATGATGTATCGTTACGTTTGTCCCCTTTTATTTTTGAATTTATTGATTTTGATGTTCTTAATAATATTAACTGTGATAAGGTTTTAGTTGAATTTTTAAGAGTAAATACATTTATTAAGAGATGGTTCAAAGAAATTGACTTTTCAAAATATACTCTAAAACAGAGTAATTATTTACATTTACCTTTGGAAACTAAGATTGAACAATTACAATCAATAATAGGATTTAAAGAACTAACTGTATGTGAAGATGTAACAGAACACTATGAATATTGGAAAAACAATGTTAATCCAAACAAGGAAGATTGTTGCAACTTAACATTTTTAGAGAAAGCAGATTCCTTAGAAAAGGTTGCATAGAAAGGAGAGTTAATGCAAGACATATATAGAATAGAAAAACAAAAGACAATTCCTATTAATCAAAAAGAAATTTATTTTCCTAAAAATGATGGAAACATTATATTCAATGAAGAAATAACATTATTAGGTGATAATGTTGATGGAATATATGACAATAATAGGCTTAGATTAATTATTCATAAAGATAAAGATCTAATTGATATTTTTGTAGCTTCTTATGAACAAGATTCAGGACTAGGCTATTGGTCTTTTTGTCTATCATCAGAAGAATATGCTAAATTTACAGATATGAATGATTTAATTAAACAGATATTTATAGAAGGAATCTATGTAGATAGAGGGGTTAGCATGGCAACTGGAATTAAAGAAAAAGAGGCAACTGACCTTTTAAAACAAAATGATGAATATTGCTTGGATATTTAGAAATTTAATGAAAGGAGAATTAAAAATATGAGAAAACAATATGATGATTTTACACAAATGAAGTTAAAAGATATGTGTAAAAGTATGAGTGATATGACATATACCTATATTAATCCAGATAGTGGTGAACCAACAAAAGTACCACCATCACACTATGAAAAAATACTAGAGGCTGTAAAAGAAAATTATATGGGAGAAATAACAAGTAGGCAATTTCTTACCATTATGTATAATCAACTAAATGCTTTAAAGAAAGAAGATGAAAAATATTTTAGGCAAGCTCTCCTATGTATTGATATGGGAATAAATCCAAAAGATTTAAGAGTAGATGAGCAAATTGCTATTTCATTTACTGATAACTATATGGATGATAGACAAAAACAAGAAAAAAAGAACTTTCATTTATTAAGTCAGGACATAGTAGATACTTATAATGAGTCAAAAGAAAATCCTATGATTCAAGTAAGGGCTATGGAAGTTACTGATGATATAGATAAAGAGCAAGATGATGATATTGATTATGATATATAGGAGGAACTATGGAAATACAAGATTTTGGAGAAAAAATTGGTGGTGCAAAAAAAGATTTATGGAAAGAGCGAGGTCTTTCTGTAGATGATTTATCCTATATGAATGATGCTGAAAGAATCCAATTAATAAAGAAAGATAATATATGGAAAAAGCCTAATTATCAAGAAATGGTTGAAAGTGGTTTACCTGTTAGAGTAGCATATTTTATAAAAACTATAAGAGATGCTACTCCTACAAAACCTATAATCTTACTAAGAAATAGTGATATAGAATTAAAACAAAAAGAATACATTGATTTCGTTAGTAAATTACGTAATTATGTAATGAATTTAAAACAAGAAGATGATATTTTAACATTTTATGAAAAATTTTTAAGCAATTATATTATAAGAGATAAGAGTTCATATTATGTAAGAGTTTCACCAGAAGTTTCAAGTGCCGTTGATAATAAATTATTACAAGCATCACAAATAAGTAACTTTTATAATATGGATAAAGAAATAAGAAAAAAACAATTTTGTTATACAGATGATGAAAAAGTATTATCTAATTTTGATATATTTGTGTATGATAATGATAATGTTAAATTGACAATAGATTATAATAATAGAACTGTTATTGAAGTAAAAGAAGGACTTGGAAAAAGGTTTATATATCCAAAAGAAGATTTTGCAGATATATTAACTTGGAAAGAAAACACTATATTTATAATGGATTTAACAACAAGAAATATAATCAAAAACAATTTAGAAAATATTGATGCAGCAGAAAAATTTATATTAGAAAACTATAAACAACAAAGCAATGAGAAAACAAATAATTCAAAAAATAGAAAGAAAAAATTTATTCCAGAACAACTAAAATATATTACTCGTGATGGTGAAGATTACAGAAATAATAGAAATATTACTGGTGAAGATATGCTAAAAACATTTCAATTTAAGGGTGGAGAATTTGGAAACTGGCTCAATGAAAATGACAGACAACAATCTCTAAATTATGGATATGATGCCTTGCTCGATCTGAGTAAGGCTCTTTCAATATCTCCTACAGATATTTCTTTAGATGGTAAATTATCTATTGCATTTGGTTCAAGAGGTAGTGGAGATGCTTTGGCTCATTATGAACCAACTAGAGAAGTAATCAATTTGACTAAGATGAGAGGTGCTGGCAGTTTGGCTCATGAATGGGGCCATGCTTTGGATGATATTATAGGTAAACAATTAGGATATAGTGGATTTCTAACAAATAATTTTAGATATTCAGATTCTACTTCTGAAACAATAAAAAATGTTGTAGATGCAATGAAATATAAGACTGTTTGCAATGAAGAAACAATGAAAAAACAAAATGAAGAATACTTAAAAAGAGTAACTAGAATGAAGAATCTTGTTAATAGTTTCTTTCCATCAGAACATCTAAACGAAAAACAAACTGAATTAAAAGATATTCTTATACAAAACTTAATACACAATGCTGAAACAGCATCTAATAATTTTTTAGAATATTTTACTAAAGGAACTGGAAATAAAGATATAGATGACCTATCCAATTTAAGAAAAGAAACTGTAGGTAGAGTTATTTCTAAAGAAGATAGAAAGCAAATTGCACAACTACAAAATTATGTGTGTTCGAGTAAAAAACAAATAGGAAAAGAACAAAGAGTAGAAACAGATTTTTATAAAAATTCTATTAAATTTGATGAGATATATGCTAAATCAGGGCATGATTATTGGTCTACTACAATAGAGATGTTTGCTCGTAGTTTTGCTTGTTATGTTAGTGATAAATTAGGATATAAAAGTGATTATTTATGTGGGCATGCTAACCTTGCTATAGGTTCTATTCAGAATAAAAATAATGAACCAGAAGTAATAAAAGCATTTCCAGAAGGCAAGGAACGACAACTAATAAATGAAAAAATAGATAAATTAATTGATTTTTTAAAAGAAAAAAATATTTTACATGATAACAAAACACAAGAAATAGAATCGGATTATGATTACGATTATGTTTAATAGAAGGAGGATTTTAAGCTGAATATTGATGAATTTTTAGATAATGATAAAACTGTTGCAAAAGTAGGAGAAGATAGTATCTTGAAGATAAAGTACAATGATAACATTGATTTTATTTACAAGCCTTCTTATGGCAATTTTGAATATGGAAAAGAATTGCAGTTTTTAGGATTCTTTGAAAAAATCACTAAAAAATTATATGGTTCTTCATTAGAATTTCATTCTGAATATATTAAAGAGATGTATAGCAATTATTATGAAAGTAGCATTGAATTAATAGAAAAAAATCTTAAAGATGGAGCCAATATATATTTGAATAAATATATAGAAGAAAATAAGTTACAACTAACAACTCTTGGTAAAGAAATATTTGATAAATATATAGCAACTGAATGGAATTACAATAATATTCAAAATAATGTTACACATGACTATATTCATAATGAGCAAAACGATAAATTATCTTTTTCAATTAATAGTAAGCAATATGAGAAAGATATTAAGGAACTTATATTAAGATATGTTCAAAATCCAATAGAAACTGCCAAAGAAATTTTTAATGAATATATAAACACTACAGAAAAAATTGAATCTATATACTATGATGATTCGTATCATAAAATATCAGTAAAAGAATATATAGGAGCTACTTTATTAGAAAACCAATTTAAAGATACTTTATTACAACAATTAAAAAATAATCCAAATAATGAATATAGAAAGAAACATGATATTGTTCAATCTATAAAAGATTTAGATGCACAAATGATAACTATAACATTAAAACATAATAACGAATTAATTAACTTGAAATATCCGAAATATCTATTAAACAATATGGAACTGTATGAATCACATATTCCAGATTTAAAAACTAGAGATAAAGTTGAACAATTATTTAAAGATATGTATGGAACAGATCGAGATAATTTATTTATGAAAGAAATTGTAAAAATAGAATATAAGAAGAAAGTTCTTTATGAGGATAAAGAACTTTTAAATTTAAAAGAAAGTGTTTCCAAAGTTACACTAGAAACTCACGATATTGTAGATGATATGTTTGAGTAAATACTAATAATAGGGAGGTAAGTAAAAGTGATTGAATTTATTGAAAAAGAGCCTCGCAAAAGTTATGACTATTGGAATATGAATGAGTGCCTTATGTACCCAAATTTTATGATAAAAGATGGAAAAGAATTCTTTATTATGAATCGACGTGTACCTCAACCAAAGTACAAAGATAATGAAATTCAAGAACACATTAAGCAACTAAAAGAAAATAATGGAACATATATTACATTTTATGGTGCTAATAAAATTCCGATAGATATGTTAAAAGATATAGTTGAAAGACAATTTTCATTTGTAGAACCTACAGAATTATTTAGAAAATCTGAATTAAATGATTTTGTGGATTTTCATGGCAACCTTAATGAACTTGCAGCTGCATTTAGGTATAGGATATATGATACTGAAATGTTAAAAGACATAAAGAAAATAGTATCATTAATAAATAATAAAGAATGGGAAAAAGCAAATGAATCAATAACTAATTTACAATCTAATAATAATAAAATTCAAAAAGATAATGAATATGATATAGATATTTAGGAAAAGAGGTGATTAAAAATTGAATAATATAACAATAAATATGAATGGAAAACCTATTACTTTATATGGAAGTAATAATATCATTCAAAATGAAAAAACAATAATCGAAAATTTAGAATTAACAGGTAATGAATCTAAAGATAGATTATTAATACAAGACTGTATTGATAAAAACAAATTAAAATCTGATATACTTTATGATGGAAATAGTGTATATCCTTTTGAGAAGATTGTAAAAGCATATAGAAAGTTACAAAAAAGTGGAACATTGGATGGTTTAACCAAAGAAATGTACCACTTTTTTATATATGCCTGTGAAGATATTGCTCACTATGACTTACAAGGTTTTAGAGCATATTATAATAATTCGTTTAGAGAATTGGAGAATGAGCTATTAAGCCATAGTGGTTTATGGACTAGATTTAGTGATAGAGATAACATTTTTAGAGAACTAAAAATAGGGAAATATTATAATGAAAGAGATTATATAAATATTGATAAAATACCTCTTAATAAATTGAAAGCAATTATTGAAAGTTGTGGATGGAAAGCACAAATAGATACAGATAACTATTTAAAATTATCTAAAAATATAAACTCTAATATAAGTTATTCTTTTAATATTGATGTTTTAAATTATGATGTATCAAGAATTATGAGGAATATGAATTATATATCCAATTCTTTTAATACAGAAAGCTACATTAATCAAATGGTAATGGAAAGGGAAAGACAAGAAAATCCACCAACCATTAGAGAAATAGTATCTGCTGCTGATATTATCAAACATAGTTTAAATGAACTTAACTCTGATGTACTTTATAAATGTAGATTGGAAATTGAATTAAATAAAGATACTTATAATGCAAATACTGTAACGAAAGATGATGAATATGATTTAGGAATTTGTGGTTAAAGGGGGATTATATGAATATTATACATGATAAAATTGAAACAGAAACCAAATATCCTTTAATAAAAAAATATATCATATCAGATAAGAATGTAGATGATTTTTTCACTCATTTTACCATTGAACAATTAGATTATTTTGAAAATTCATTACATCTATATTTTAATACACAAGACATTAAATATAACCAAGAATATGGTAGTTTAGAATCTACAGAAGATTATGATTTTAATAGAGGTATAATTAGATTGGCTTGTGGTTTAATAACATATCAAGATTTTATTGATGACTATGGAATAGATAAATCTAATTATTCAGAAGTTATCCTCTCTAAAGTTATAGATTATTTTAGAGAACATAAAATAAAAAATCTAATGGAATATGGTAATGATTATGATGAAGGATTATATCATTTATCTTCTCTATATAAAGAACTAATGGATAAATTAAATATAAAATATATGTATGTTTCTACAGAGGATATTTCAGATGGTAAGTATTTAACCACTATAACTTTTGAAGATAATTCAGAGATTAAGTTAGATACAGATGCCTTTAATGGAATAAAAGTAGTAAGCCAAAATGTAGATTCTATTTATGAGCATATAAATAGAAAATCAAAAGGAAATGAAAAAGAAAATGATATAGAATGTGAATATTGAGAGGTGAAAATTTGAAAACTTATGATTATAAATGGATTGATTTTTTATCTGGAAATAATACAATAAAAGTAACAAATGAAAATGAATTTAATAAGTTCAAAGACTTTCTAAAATACTTAGGTATAACAGATATTTTAAATGGAACAAATACATTTAGTGAGTTTCAAAGTCTTGCTCACATTAATAATTTAGATGAAAATATATTCTTATTTGAATATGTAAATCATAAAGGATTAACTTGGAGTGATGATATAAAAAAGTCAATAGAATGGTATGATAAAGAACCAATTAATGTATCAGAATTAGAAATTTTTAATATAAAAACAGAAGAAAAATCTTCAAAAAAGGATAGTGAAATTGACTATGATTATGAATAAAAATTTGAGATTAAGTGGAGCATTTTTGCTTCACTTTTTTCAAGAATCAACTCAAAAAATTTTCTCCCAGCGGGCTAAAAGGGTTTTAGGGAGTTTTCCCTAACAAGCAGTAGAGGTGTCAAAACACCATGCTTGCGAATGTTAGTCGGTAAAAAATACCTGACTCATTCGACGCAAAATGAGATTTTGCTCATCTCTTAATACTTCGCTTTGCTAGTATTAAGATTTTTAAATTTAAGGAAGGTGGTTTATACGGATATAAAAAAACAAATTGAAAGATTTAATAAAGATGAAATTGAAAAGGTCTTTAATAAATATACAGCGATTTATAAAGGCAAAATGTCTTTAGAAAAAAATAAAAAATATATTTTAACAATAAAGAAATTTGAAGTATTTTTTAGATTATATATTGATGAAAATATACAAGTATATATTAGAACAAATACTTTAAATAGTCATGAAGTAGCCAATTATGAATTTGTAAGTTTTAAAGAACTACAAATTGAGGATATGGACCAATACAAGAAATGTGTAAGACAATTTTTTAAAAACATAATTAAAGAGGTCGAGAATACTCTTTTTTGTCCTGAACATCACAAAGAGATGATACCAGATAATGCAACAAAAGAGGAAACAGATAAAGGCTGGTACAACATTTATGAACAAAGGTTATTAACAAAATTAAGCTATAATAATCAAAAGGAATTTATTGAATGGCTTAACAAAGTTAGTGATAAAAAATATATTGCACAACAAAAGAAAATTTGATTATGGAGGAATTAAAATGAGATGTACTTTACATTATCAATACAATAAGTCTGGTATTAAAATATTTGTGTCAAAAGGATCTGAGCCAACAGGAATAAATGTATATATAGATTATTCTAAATGGAGTGAAAATAGACTAAAATATTTAGATGCAATTTTAGATAAGCATTTTAATCAATTATTAGATAGCTGCAATCAATCTATTTTAAATTATAAATTAAATGCTAAGGATATAGAAAATACTAAATTAAATGTAAAAAATACGATTACTCGTATAGTAAAAGAGAATGATGAAAAGTTAAGGAATCTAATTGTGAAATTAGATATATCAATTAAATCATGGTATCTTAAAGAATATCCAAGTGATGATGTAGGAGAAACATTATCTGATACTGCTACTTTTCTGGAATTAAATAATTTACTAAACTCTGGTAAAGGTAAAGATGTATATGAATTACTTGGTGGAGATTCTGATACTATTGTTAGAGAAAGATGTTTTGAGAAATTATGCCAATTAACAGACCAAACTTATGATACTGTTTATAATAAATGGCTTCATGCAGAAGAATCAAAAACAGAAGAATATGATATAGAAAAATAATATTTAATTTAAAATTGGAATCTATTTATTATGAGGAATATTTTATGAATACAGATACACAAAGAGAACTAGAGAAAATTTTTATGTCTTATCATAGAGCTTTAGAAAATTTTAAATTATTAAATATTAAGACTAGAACCAATAAAAATATAAATATGAAAGATTTGATTGATGCCATAGATATTATGAATGAAAAGCACCCTTCTTGTAGATGGAAATGTCAAAATCCAGATAGTAGAAAACATTATATTTTAGCAGAAGGCTTTTACTGGTTATTAGATGTATATTATCAACAAGAAAAACCTTTAATAGATGCAGATATAGAATTTTTTATAACTAGAATACAGTTATATGAAGAATTATTAAATGTACCTACTAAAGATTTTTTTGTAGATAATATGTATGTATATGAATTGGATGAGTATTTTAAAAGAAAAGCTGAAACAATAAGAAAAGCAATTCTAAAAATGTTGAAAGTAAATAAAACTTATAGATTCATTGATAATGGAAAGTATAAAATTTCTAAAGAAGGAATTAAATGGCTATGTAAAAATTGTTTTAAATATAAGTATTTAGAATTATTAGAAAAATATAAAATGGAACTAACAGAAAAATATATTGAGGCAGGTTATCCATACGATATTTTTTTATTTAATAAATAGATTATGAGGGAAGTGAGATTTTTACTTCTTATTTTTTATGCAAAAGAGAGGATTAATGTATATGAATTTTAATTCAAAAAATAGAACACATAGAATTATGGTTTGGGTTTCAGATGAAGAAAAAACATTATTAGAAACAAAAGCAGATTACTATTGTTATAAAAGTTTTGCTGCATACATTCGTGATGCTGCAATTTATGAAAAGGTTACTAAAGTTGATATGAAAAATTCAGATAGAATATGTGATGCCTACGCAGATTATACAAAGGAAATAAAAAAGATTACCAGAGAATTAAGAAATTTAATTAAATATGCCACTAGCTTAGATGATGTATCTATTAAAGCTGTTAAATCGCTAATGTTTAATGTTATTAACAACCAAAAGGATATGTTAAAACTAATTGATGAAAAATTAGATTTTGATGTTTGGCAAGAAATAAATCGTGAGAAACAAATGGAGGAAGAATAATATGCCTTATACAAAAAGGATGCCTCATTATAATTCTCCAAACGAATTAATTTCATATATTTTAGATGAAAAAAATGATGGTGAGAAAGTCGCTGCTACATCATCTATAAATTGTAAAGTAGAATCTGCTTTATTGAATTTTACAAGGACGCAAAAAAAGTTTGATATGAGAGGTAATAGAGTAGCCTATCATGTTATACAAAGTTTTTCACCAAACGATAATATAACACCAGAGCAAGCTAATGAAATAGGTAAAAGACTTTGTGAAGAATTATATCCAGATTTTGAATGTGTTATTAGTACACATATAGATCGAGGTCATATTCATAACCATATAGCGATAAACTCTATAAATCTAAATGGTAAAAAGTTAGATGATAGACTGGCTAATCCAAAAGAAGGGCTTTATGGATTAAGTGATGTAAGTGATAAAATTGCAAGTGAGTATGGTTGTTATATTATGCCTAAGAGAACCTTTAGTAAAGTTAAAAATAAAAATTATTACCATCAATATAAAGAACAAACTTGGAAACAAAAAATCAAAGAAGATGTAGAGGATTTACTTTTAAAATGTAGTAGTATAGAGCAAATGTTAGATGAGCTATCTATACTTGGATATAGTGTAAAAAGAGGGAAACATATTTCAGTTAAAACTACAGGTATGCAAAAGTATGCAAGATTATCCACTATTGATTCAAGATATACTGAACAAAATTTATATAACTATTATAAATCGCAAAACAATCTTGTACTAGAAGAAATAAGAGTTTCTAAAAATAAATTTAATAATGAATTAATAAATAGAATAAATAAATCAAAAGTAGCTTTAGAAAAAAGTATGTTATCTACAGAAGGTAAAATATATAGTGAGTATCAAAAAACAAGGTATCAAGAGATAAAGAGATATTACAAATTAAAACAACAATTAGAATACCTGGATAAATATAATATAAAATCCTTTGAAGATATAGAAATCCAAATAAATAATAAAAGAGAACAAATAAAATCTTTAAATCAAATGTTAAAAAAGAACAAAGATACTTTTAATAGGATTATTGACAGAACGGAAAAAGCACAAGATTATATTAGGTTATTTAAGGTTTATCAATATGCAATGTCTTATAAAGAAGTAAATCCAGATTATACTTTACCTGTAGATGTAGAAATATTTTTAAGTTTACAAAATGAATTAAAGATAAATTCAATAGATGAGGCAAAGCAAATCATAAAAGATTCTTTACCAAAGAGAATAGAGATTAATAAGACAAAAAAAGCAGTATTAGAATTGCAAAGAGAACTTAATCATTTAGACACAATTAAAGAAGAAAAACTTTCAAAAAGCAATCTTTTCATCCACAATATAAAATTTGGAGGCAATCATATTGATTATAAAAAATCTAATAATGATTGCTTTTGTATTAATTTACCTTATACTAAAGAAAAAATACATATTCCTAAGAAATATACTGCATTTAACGAAAAACACCAGTATTACACACTATTTTTAGTTGATGATAAGGAATATGAAATTTATGATAAAGATGACAAATTAATTGGAAATATAACTGGCACAGAATTAGAAAAATATGTGTTAGATAAAAAGAAAGAAATTGATAAAAGCTATAGTGAAATTAAAGTGGCTTAAATTCGCCTTAGGATGTCCTAAGGTCTTTTTTTATACAAAGGAGGAACAACTTATTATATGTTAAAATTATTTAGCCTATTCTCTGGAATAGGGGCTTTTGAAAAAGCATTAGAAAGATTACGAATCCCTTATGAATTAGTAGGATTCTCAGAAATAGATAAATTTGCAGTTAAATCATATTGTGCGATTCATAATGTTTCAGAAGAATTGAATTATGGTGATATATCTAAAATTGATGCAAATATATTGCCAAACTTTGATATTATGACATGGGGATTTCCTTGCCAAGACATTTCGATTGCAGGAAAAATGCAAGGCATTAAAGAAAATGAAACTAGGAGTGGGTTATACTACGAAGGATACAGAATCTTAAAAGAAAAAAGACCAACTTACAGTATTATAGAAAATGTAAAAAATCTAACTAGCAAAAGGTTTAAGAGTCAATTTGATTCTATCCTAAAAGATTTATCAGATTTAGGATATACAAACTATTGGAAGGTATTGAATAGCAAAGATTATCGGTATTCCACAGAATCGAGAACGTGTTTTTATTATCTCTGTACGTGGAGATATAGCACAAAGTGAATTTTGTTTTCCACCCAAAGTGCCTTTATTGTGGAAACTTAAGGATTTTTTGGAAGATAATGTTGAAGAAAAGTATTATCTTAGTGAAAAAGGTATCGGAAGATTAATAAAGAAAAGTAACAAATTAGTCAGAACTATGCAAAATCCAGAAATAAGTTCTTGCCTCATAGCAGGTTATCACAAAATGGACGGAAGGAACAATCAATATATAGCAGATGAAAACAAAGTAGATAAAATTATAGGGTTGTATGATGAAGAAAATAAAAAGCATCAAGCTGGAAGTGTTTATAATCCAGAAGGTATTTCTCCTACTCTAACTACTATGTCAAATGGAGGAAGTAAGCAACCTTTTGTACTAGTTAAGGAAGGTACAAAGAGTGGTTATGCAAAAGCAAAAGTAGGTGATTCCATAAATATATCATATCCATCTAGTACAACAAAAAGAGGTAGAGTTGGAAAAGAAGTATCTCAAACAATTTTAACCTCACCCAATATGGCTACATTAGAAAATATAGATAAACCAATTTGTATTAACAATAAGTATAACAAATTAAGCATACAAGACAGAGTTTATGATCCAGAAGGGATTGCCACATCTATTGTTGCAAGTAATTTTAAAACAAAAATAGCTGAAAAAACAATGTTTAATCCATACAACAATAAAGAGATAACTGATATTGCACCTTGTCAAACTACAAGTTGTGGAAACACAACTTCAAGTTCAACTGTCCTTGTATCAGAAGATGGAAAACATTATATGAGAATTAGAAAACTATCTCCTTTAGAGTGCTGGAGGCTTATGCGGGTTTGATGATGAAGATTTTTACAAAGCAAAATCTGTAGGAATTTCAGATACTCAGCTTTATAAACAGGCGGGGAATAGTATTGTTGTGAATGTATTAGAATATATACTAGAAGAACTACTTTGTGAAGAACAACTAGAAAAGTGTGCATAATCTTATTATTAAATTATAAATAAATGTGCTGACAAAGTTTATTTTATACGTTATACTCTTAGTAGAGGAGTGAGATTAATGAAATTTACCTTAACGGAAACAGATATTAATGGTAATCCAATTAATACTACAGAAATTGATCTTGATGTTACAGAAAAAGAGATGGAGGAATATAATAACTTATTTTGTAAATGTGATTATCTTGAAAAACATCCAAATATAAATCCAGAATATGTAGAACATTATAAAGGGGTTAATCATGGATGGATTTGCCCTAAATGTAAACACTTTGTGCAAATAGGATAATAAGGTGCAAATAAAAAAACATTTACACGAATTTGTAAATGTTTCTATACTTTGGTTGCGGGGGATAGACTCGAACTATCGACCTTCGGGTTTAGTTATCTATAATTTTCACTATAGGCTGGACTATGTCTTTACCTTGATAATATTGCAATATTATTTTAGGTAGTGGGTACTAAATCTGGTAATTAAGGAAACTCTATTCCTCCAGTAGTCTCTGCACCTTCTAAAAGTGTACTTTTAGCTTGGCTCAAAGTTAACATGATATTCAAATAAATACTTTAGCCTTCTTTGAATTCACCCACAGTTCATCTACATATTTCTAAGTAGAGCCACAATTTACCTCTATGAGCCCGACGAGCTGCCAACTGCTCCACCCCGCGATGTTTCAACGCTTTTATATTATATACTTTTAATGAGCCTTTGTCAATACATTTTTGAAAATTTAGTTGAATTTCTAGGCAAAAAACTCTTTACTTTATATTATATGCCAATTTTAATAAATTATTCCAATTTTGACCTTCCCTACCGATATTTTTTTGAAAATTTGTTGTACCCCTTTTTAATCATTTAATGTATCAAAGTGCAATCTGCCTAAGGAACTATCATAATAGCAACTGTTAATTGGAAGATTCTTAAAAAATATCTCAATCCTAGTTCTTGATACAATAATGTAATCTACAATAGAATGTATGTCAACATCTTCTATTTCCATATTAATAACATCTAGTTGTTGCTTTATTAGATCCGTTAAGTAGGATTCTTCTACCATATTATCATTATCGCATTTATTAGTTCCATATTTTAGTCTATAATTACATCTATAGTTTATATTATTTCTCTCTTTTCTTCCCTTAAAAGAATGGTTACAATTACTACACTTTATTAACCCAGTATATAATCCCATAAATATACTCCTCTTTAGTATCTAGAATTTAGATTCAATCCCAATAATTGTAGTTCAACTTCTAATTTATTTATTTCAACACTTACTAACCCTAAGTTTTTTAAATATGTCTTGTTTTTACTACATAATTGCTTTATAACTGTTATTCCATTTTCTTTTAATTTATCTATTACTGCACAAGGTACATCTAATCTATCTATGTTTTGATTTAAAAATTTTTCGTTCATATTTTGCCTCTTTTCTATAATCTATTTATCATTCTAGCATATTTTTTTATTTTGTTCAAATATTAAATTTAAAATTCTTTGTCGAAAAATCTTCTATTTATTGACTTTATTCTTTCTTTTTGGTAAATTACTAATATAACAAAATACTATTATGAGAGGAGGGAATATGATGAATAAAAGTGAATTAGTTGCAGCATTAGCTGAAAAGACAGGTGCTACTAAAAAAGGTGCTGAAGAATCATTAAATGCTTTAGTTGAAATTATCACAGAATCATTAGTAAAAGGTGATAAAGTTCAATTAGTTGGTTTTGGCTCTTTTGAAGTTAGAAAAAGAGCAGCAAGAAAAGGAAGAAATCCACAAACTAAAGAAGAAATTAAAATACCAGCTTCTAAATCACCTGTATTTAAGGCAGGAAAAGCGTTAAAAGATGTTGTTAATAAATAAATAAATAAAAAAATCATAAATCAAAAGAGATTTATGATTTTTCCATATTTAATCGTAATTACCCCAATATACTCTTTCTATCTCTTTATCTATTTTATTTGAAATTTCTAGTATTTCATTTATACTACAGTTTGTATCTTGTACTGTTTGATTTAACTCAATTTTTAATTCTTCCAATTTATTTTTCATATTAACCATCCAAATATTTTTATGTATATAAAGTTTCTACATTATTTATTGTTTCATATATTCTATTAAAATCATCTCTGGAAACGCCAGTAATTTCTAATTTTCTGGTTGGTGGTAAACGATTTCCTTCTGTATCTTCTGCTCCATCCCAATACTTATTAAGATTCATTGCAAATATTTCATTTTCTTCTTCTGTATATTTTTGTGTAAAATCAATATATACATCTAATTTTCTAAGCAATATACAATCATCTTCGGTAAAGTATTTAGAATAGTCTATATGTCTATTATATCTATAATTATATAATCGATCTTCTATTCCTTGCTCTTTTAACTTTTTTACATTTTCAAAATAAGATGATATTTTGCTTTCACTTTCCCATAATATAGTTTTTATATCCTCATCATCCAATGGTGTATATAAAATATTTAAAACATTATATTTATGATATATACCCATTTGCAAAGGAATTTTTTTATTTGATATTACTACAAATGCTGTTATTGCTTCACAATAGCTTTTATTAACCTGTTCTAACACATTGATAACTTTCAAATTCTCAAAGTCATCCTCTAAAAATACTAAATCAGGTTTTGTATATTTTATTGTTTCAATAACATTTGTTTCATCCTCAATAAAATCAAGTATTTCGAACTTGTCGTTTACTGATAAATCTCGTATAGCATCTTGGATTTTTAAACTCTTGCATGCTACTACAATTCTTATTTTATTCATAATTATTATCCTCCTATTTATATTTTTTATTTATTAGTTCTAACTAAATTTAATCCCTTTATCTTTTCTTGTATAATTTTTATATTTTTTGCGAAAAATAAAACCCAGTTTGTAGGGTAAGCCCTTTAAATATTATAAAATATGCTAGAGAAATTTTATGAGAAAGGAGCTTTTGCAATGGGTGTAATTAGAAGATTTAATAACAATTTAAACATTATTGGCACAAATGTTAAAAAGTATCGTGAAATGCAAGGTCTTTCTCAACCAGATTTATGTCGCAAAATGGAATTACTAGGTGTTACTATGTTCATTGCTGATATATATGAAATTGAACATAATAAAAGACTTGTGAAAGATTTTGAAGCTAAAGCATTTTCTTTGGCTCTTAATATTACTCTTGATGAGTTATATGATAATACTAATAAACTCTTTGAACACTAATTCGTTAGTGTTTTTTAAATTATATATAATATTATCTATTGCCTTAAATAATACTTTTTTTACAATTTCATCTTTACTGGAGTCATATTCTATTTTTGCCAAATTATTTAGTACATAATTTTTTTCTACAGCATGATAAACTGCATCTTTACAATGATATATATCATTGTTCGTACACCTATATAATTTTTTAATTTTATCCATCTCTTGACTAAAATTAAAGTCTTCTTGTTTTATTTCATTCTGTAATATGTATTTTAATATTATAGCTATTTCAATGACATTGTTATAATTTAGTATATTTTCCATTATTAGTGGGTTTACTATAAGTTCATTTATAAATAATTTATTTTTTAAATTATCCATAAAATATGAAGGTACAAAATTAATTAATTCTTTACCATAAATACATTCTTTAGTAAAAAATATATAACTATATTTCTCTTTGAATCTTCTATTTAATTCTTGTATAGCCTTTTTATCAATTTCTATTTTTAATATGTCTATGTTTTTAGAGTATTTCATAGAATTATCTAACTCATCTTCTGTTATGATTAAAATTCTGTTTTCTTCTATTATGGTTATCATACTCCTTCTTTATAAGAATAATCATATTATCTTTATAACAAATTTTTATTGAATCTTTTTCTTTAATACCTAAATCTTTTCGTAATTGCATTGGTATTATAATTCTACCTAATTGATCTATAGTTCTTACAATTCCTTTAGTAGCTGTTGGAATATTATTATTAAGTTTGCTAATATCAATATTTATTTGTATTTCATTATTTAATGTGATATTAAAATTGTTTAGATGCTCTTTTTGTTGATACTTTTCTATTTTATTTAATGTAATATTTTTTCCACTTTTACATATTTCTAAATAATCGTTCTCATGTAAATTTAATTTCTGCCTTATTGTAAGTGGTATAACAATTCTTCCTAATTCATCAATTTTTCTTTCATTTGTTTCATTGACTTCAATTACTTGTTTCATAAATGTTTCCTCCTAATCTACAAACCCAGTTTGTAGGTTTGCTTAAAAAAAATTTACTTTGATACATTTATTACTACATTTAAAGCACAATTATTAGTCCCATAAAAATATATTTGTTTTCCCTTGTACCTCCTTTTTCAGAATTATCATATTATTTATTACATTTTATTACTTCTTCTAATTGGTTCACATATTTTTCCCAGTTTACTAGATCATCTTTGTTTACTAAATAACGATATAGTAGATTTCTTTCTTCTGCGAATTTCGCATATTCCTTTTTAGTATTCTCTAATAGGATTATTGTTCTTCTTGATAAATCCTCTATTTTGCTATTTTTCAACTTTATCGCCTCCAATATGACTATGTTATATATTATACAACATTTTTATATCTAGTCAACTCCTAGATATTGTAAATTTACTCTTAATGTAGTAATTTCAATGGTAAAAAAATTTTCCGACATTTTTCTACAAAATAAAAGAAAACTAGACTATTCTAGCTTTCTAAATACCATTATAGATTCTTTAGAACTTCTACTATTTTAAACAATGCTTGAATCTTATCAGGTTCTAATTCACTAATTTTCTCATCAATTTCTATCTTCTGCATTAAATCTGGATTTGTGATAAAACTTTTATATAATATATTAGGTGCAATACCTAAGAAATTCATAAACTCTATATCAGTTTTCTTACTTGTTCCATCTTTTCCGAGTTTCGAGCTGTGAGATAGTTTTTGTGGATTTTGTTAATTCTTCTGCTAATTTTTCTTGTGTAATATTATTCTTTAAACGATATTCTTGAAAAATCATTCCAAAAGTTTTATTGATCTGCTCATTTGTAATTTCCATTTCTACCTCCTTTTTTATTTCTTATTATATTGAATTTGCATTCAAATATACACAATGCACTAACTAGATAGGATTTTGCATTTTGTTTTTAAAAAAAGAAGTATTTTGTTGAAAGATAAAGAATATTGTGCTATCATTGTATGTAATTATATGTAGTGATTAACTACATATAGAGATTTTTATTACAATATTTTGCAAAAAATAATCTAGTCAATAACTACATATAGGGGAGGAGGTCTATAAAATGTCTAGGTCAGAAAAGAAGGAGTTACTTTTTATGCTTTTATGTTGCATATTAAATACTATAATAGCTTTTACTATAACTGGATTATGTGGTGTTACCAATACAATAATTCTAAAATCTTATTCATCTGTTTATGGTGATATTACATGGGAAGTTATTATATTTATGGGATTAATGTTTATAGAGGCTTTATTGTATGATTATTTCTTTAGCGAAGATTCATCTCTTTCAAAATTGTTTATTAATTAGAATAATATAAATAAAAATAGCAGAGGTAGTTCTGCTATTTTATATTTATAAATTGTTATTTTTGGTTATCCATATATATTACAAACTGTTTTTTACTTATTATGAACTATAATACTTTTATTCTAGGTCGTATCTTGATAATATTTGAGCAGGTGTCTTTTTAAGAACTCTATGTAAAGGCATTAGTCCAATTATAATATTAAATAAATAAACTATTAAAATACTAATTCCTACTGTCTTGTTATTTATAATAAACATTCTATCTACATAAGGAATATTAGATATTCCATTTAATATATATGCCATAAGAATTATTCCTAACATACTACTGAAAGTTGTTATAACTAGAATTTCCCCTAAAAACATTCTATAAATATCTGCCTTTTTGACTCCTATTGCTCTATATATTCCTATTTCTTTTATTCTTGATAAAAAAGACGATCTCATCATTAGGTATATTTCTATTAATGAAATTGAAAGTATTATTGTTGCAAAAATAATAGAACTTCTTATAGATTTTTCTTTTTTACTTAAATAATTTTCCTTATCTCTTTCATATCTATCAATTACATTTAGATTATACTCGTTTTTAAATTTATTAATGATATCTTGTTTGTTTTTAGGATAAATCATTAAACCATTGCTTTTATTAACTACATCATATTTTACAGTATTATTATTAACTAAATATGCTTGTATATTACTTTTACTATCATAATATCCTACTACTTTTAATTCATTATTATTTACTTTTGTTTTTATTTTCTTATTCAATTTCATATCATATTGATTAGATTTGTTTACAATTACTTCATAATCATTTTCTGGTAATCTTCCCTTTGTTATTACAATATCGTCTAAATATAAATTGTAATCCATTACTGCACTTTCTGTTTCTTCATTACTCGTTGGGATATACATACCCATTAGTCCATCAGATTTGGTTGAATTGTTTAATAAATTTATAAACATCTCTCTACTCGTAAATATTGACAATGCTTTTGTATCAGCAATACCAACTATTACAAAATCTTTCATATTATTCATTGATATAGTTTTGTTTAGTAATTCTTCTTCACTCTTTATCCCCATGTTTCTCATCATACCTGAATCACTATTTACCATGTGTTCAATAACTCTTTTATCAACTACAATTTCATAATTATCTTCTGGTAATCTTCCTTTAACTATATCATTTTGATTAATTGTATCTATACTAACTAAAGAACCTGATAATTCAAATGAATATCTAGATAATTGATAGTAGTCATCAAATTTTATTTTAAAGCTAATATTACTATCCCCAGGTAATATATAGTCTATATTTTCTAATTGTTCATATCTCAAAAAATTTTCAACATTTACATTTCCCATATCGACTTGTAAATAGTTTTTATCTACAACCATAAAATCAGTATCTTTTATATCAAGTGTTCCTGCAATATTACTTACTGAATATACTATAAACATACTTGATGCAAAAAAACCTATCAATAATATCTTCCTTAATATTGTATAATTAGAAATTCTTTTAAATCCATTTATTATAGATTTCATAATTCCATATATAGAAGTATATTTAGTCTTATACCTTTTGTCTATTATTTTTTCTAAATTATAATCATAATCATCATAAATACTTTTATCTAACTTTTTATAATGTTCATTTACTAATTCTATCGCAGAATTTTCATCTATAACTTCTATTTTTTGGCTTTTAGATTTTATATATATATTTCCATCTTTAATAGCTAATTCAATATTTACCTCATTGTTTTCATTATTTGTATATAAATCCACATTAATTTTATTTTTATTTAGTGTATCTTTACTTTGAAAATCTTTCAAGTATAGCTTATTATCAAGTCTATATTCCAAAGATTCTTTTGGCTTATTTTCATAATCTTCTATAATTTTTCCATCTTGTAACTTAATTATTCTTGAAGCGTAGAAGTTTGCTAAATCAATTTCGTGTGTTACTAAAATTACTAATTTATCTTTGGATAATGCTTTTATTATATTCATTATCTCTAATGAATTTTTACTATCTAAATTACCTGTTGGCTCATCAGCAATTACTATGCTTGGGTTTTTTACTATTGCTCTTGCTATTGCTACTCTTTGTTTTTCCCCTCCAGATAACATTCTAGCAGGTCTATTTCTATATCTATACATTTTAACTGCTTCTAAAACATACTTTACTCTTTTTTCTATTTCTTTTTTATTTTTTATTCCTATCATTTTTAAAGAAATAGCTACATTTTCATAAACAGACAAATTATCTAACAATTTGTAATCTTGAAATATATATCCAATATTTAAGTTTCTGATTTTATCAACTACATAAGAACTTCTTTTTGTAATTTTCTTACCATTTACAAAAATTTTTCCCTTATTTACTTTATCTAATCCACCTATTGCATTCAATATAGTAGTCTTTCCACTTCCAGAATGTCCCAAAATTGCTACTAAACCTGTTTTTTCTAGTTCAAGAGATGTATTATTTATAATATGTATCTGATTTGGTTTTCTTCTATTAAAGTATTTATTAACTTTTTCTAATTTTACCATATATTACACCTCCTCATTGTATATATTCATTGCTGTACTTTTAAAAATTTTTTTTGCAAATTTTCTGGATAATAATTTTACAGTAAAAAACAAAATAATATACATTATTATATACTCTCTCAATGATAAATAGTTTACTAACTGTTCTATAAAATCAACATTTACTATATTTGTTTTTACTAGATGTATAAACAATAAAACTGATATGTATGATAAGCTTGAATTTATAAATAATTCTATATCTAAAATTCTCTTTATGTTTTTAAAACTTGCCCCCAACATTCTCAATGTTGTAAAATATACATTTCTTGATTTTAAAATTATCCTTACTATCAAATATGATATAAAAAACAATACTACAATTACAACTATCGTTACTACTACTTTTATTATTTTTATTATTTGTTTGTAGGTTGCAGAATCATCAACCTTATAATCTGTTACCTTTTTAGCTTTTAATCCAATATT
Organism: uncultured Clostridia bacterium; assembly: GCA_947642355.1. Classification (GTDB taxonomy): domain Bacteria; phylum Bacillota; class Clostridia; order TANB77; family CAG-508; genus Scatovivens. The sequence continues at coordinate 3,942 of CANRSD010000025.1, read as the reverse complement.
ATTTAATTCTAGCATTGTTTCTTCAATAATCTCACTATTTTTTACATATACACTAGATTGATATGAAGATTTATTAAATAAAGAATTATAATCTTCTTTATTTATAAATAATGTATTTCTATAATTCTCATACTTTGTTAAGCCAGTTAATCTTTTGAAATTAGATTTTGTAAAAGTATTAGAAACTTTTAAACTTATCTTTTCCTCATAATAAATATTACTTGCACTAATATCCACAGGTTGATTTATAATTTTATAATTTTTAAATTGATACTTTAAGTCATCATCTAATATTACACATCCTTTACTTACATTATCATTAGGCTCTATATTATATTGAACATATTTATTATTAAAAAGTATTTTTAAATCACTATAATTTTTATTTACTAAACTTCTTAATTCTCTTAATGTTTCACTTTGCGAATAAAATTTAGGGTTATAATCATTATCGTCTTTACTATATTGTATTCCTACAATTGTCAAATCCTTTATTTGTTCATTATCACTTGGATTCATTATTGAAAATGTTTTACCCAGAACTTCATCTATTCTATTCGTTATATAAAAGTGCTTTCTTCCTATTCTTAAAATAATTTCATTGTCATTATTTGGCTTTCTTCCCAAATCTATATTTCCTCTAAAATTCTTTATATCTAAAATATTCCCATAAAAACTCATATCATCTCTATTTAAAGAAAAACTACAATCTATAAACAAATCATCTTCAACTATATAATCAATATTAGATATTCCTTTTATTCTTGCATAATCTTCATTGGTAAATGCTGATTGGTTCTGTTTTTTTATCAAAATTCTGTTATCAGAAATATCTCTAAATCCTATGCTATACCCACTTTCATCAGCTTCGTTTTCTGCAAGTTGAAAACTTGCGTACTCTGTTAAAAATGCTATGCTCATAAATAGAAAAACTATAAACAATAATGTAAATTTTGAAAATATGTTAAATGTATTTCTAATTCCTAATCTTATTTTATTAAACACTGTTATTTCATTATATTTGCATTCCATTATATCTTTATTTTCTTTAATTTTCTTTATTTCATTACAACTTACAATTCTACCATCATGCATTTTTATAATTTTTGTGGCATATTGTTCTACTTGTTCTATGTTATGTGTTACCATAACTACTAATTTATCTTTTGCAACCTTTCTTAATAATTCTATAATTTCCTCTGCTGATTTCGTATCTAAATTACCTGTTGGCTCATCTGCCACTATAATAGGAGTATCTTTTATTATTGCTCTTGCTATTGCTACTCTTTGTTTTTGCCCTCCTGATAATTTTGAAACCTTTGTATTTTTGAATTTAGTTAAACCTACTTTATTTATTATATCTAATATTTTTTTCTTTATATTACTTTTCTTTTCGCCTTTTAACAATAGTATCAGTTCTATGTTTTGATATACAGTATAACTATTTATCAAATTAAAGTTTTGAAATATATTTGCTATATATTTTCTTCTATATTCTTCAAAATCTTTTTCTGTATAATGACTTGTTTCTTTGCCATTTACATACATTTCACCCTCTTCATAACTATCAATACCAGATATTACATTTAAGAGTGTACTTTTTCCACTTCCAGATTCTCCTGTAATTACAACAAATTCTCCTAATTTTAATTCTAAATTTACTTTTGTTATTCCTGTTGCAATCATTCCTTTATTATAATAAATCTTTGATACACTTTCTAATTTTAACATTTGTTATTTCCCCTTTTTATAAGCTCTGTACTTGCTCTAATTTTATCATAATTTATACTGCTTTCTCAATGATATTGTAAAAAATAGGCAATAAAACTTTATTGCCTATTAATGCTATTTATATTAATTTTCTTCATAACCAATAGTATTAGGTTCACTAATTTCATCATCTGTAATAGAGTCAAAATTGTACTCATAATTAGTAATATATTCTTTTTTATTATTGTTTTCTTTTGTGATCTCAATTATTTTCATTGTTAATCCAGTTTCTCTATCTATATATGCTTTCGTTGATATAACATTTTGTAGCATTAATTGACTTCCGCTTAATTTTCCATCTATAACATAATATTCTTTTCCATCTATTGTTTCTGTAGAAACTTTTGAAGTAATACATTTTATAAGTTTATCTATAAAAGAATTTGTGTTAATGGTATTATTTATTTTTGTAACTCTCAAGGCATCCATATTATTAACATCAGTTACTGTTACTTTTTTAGTTTCTTCAAAAAAGGTATAATTCTTACATTCGTTTCCATTTTTTAATTGAATAACTGTCATTGGTTTATCTTTATACTTTATTATTAACTTATCTATATCATTTTTAATAAATCTTTCTGTTATTGACTTTTCTGAATCTATTTTAGAATACATATTCTCACTTTTTTCATACTTGCTAATTTTTTCTTGTAAATTATTAAATATTATAACTTTTCTAATCGTATTTATTGCAAAAATAACTAATAATATTACTAATATTGCAACTATTATTTTCCATAATTTTATTTTTTCTTTTTCCATAATTTTATCCTCCAATTTCTATTTGTATTATAATAGATTCTTTAATAAATATCAAGTTAGTTTATGTATATTTTTTGTATTCTCTTAAATGTTTTTTTATACTCTAAAAATCAAATACTAGCTGAATCATCTATATACATTAGCAATAAATTTTGAGTTATGCAGTATTTTATATATCTTTACATATAAGACGAATCAAGTTCATTTTCGTTACATTCTTTGCAAAATTTATTTTAAATATTTATTATATAATTCTTTTGCGTTATTAACTGCCTCCTCTTTAGATATTCCACTTTGTTGATAAGGATATATTATGTAATTTCCTTTTTTTAAATAAATTCTCCAATTAGCAGAAAAATTATTTCCACAATAATTCACAAAATTATTTATAATATCCATTGCTTTTTCTAGTTCTTCATATGAATCTATTTCTATATATGTATCATAGTCTAAAATATCTTCTGTTTTATTTTCAGTTATTATAAAATTTTCTTTTTCTTTACTTTCCCATCGTTCAAAGTAATATTTATGACAATTATCAGAATAATCTTCACTTAAACTTCCAAATTTTCTTATGGCTGTGAATTTAATTTCGTTATTATTTGATACTTTAAAAACATATTTGCCATTTTCTTTTTCATCTATGTCTTGATAGATTAAATCAACTTCTGTATTATACATATTTTCTATTGTTTTTTTTGGTTTTATATTTGTTTTTGCATTTATATTAGAAATAATTAAGTCAAAAATCAAAAGAACGATAGCTATAACTATTATAATAGTTATAATTCCACCAATTTTAATTGTTTTTCCTGCTATTTTCATTCCTTTTACAATAGTGTTTACTCCTTTGTATTCTCTTTTTTTAGCTATTTCTGAAAAATCCACTCTAAACTTTTCCATTTGTTCTTCTTTTCTTCTTTCTTGCCATTTTTCTAATTCTTCCCAATCTTCTTTATTATTCACAATCTAGCCCCCCTTTCTAAATATAAAACTAAAAAACACTGCTATTTGTCGATTTCTGTCGACATCTTTTTGCGTATTTTTTGTGTTTTTACTTTACTTTTATAAAAATATGTTGTATAATTTATGCTATGCTTATTTATTAAGAACGGTTGTAATCGTTCGGTAAGCAAAAAAAACTGTGGGAGATACTTGTGTCTATTACAGGAGGTAATATCATGAAAAGACATTTAGGTATCATTATGGCGTTAGCCATGGCTTTCACCTGCCTTTGTGGCACTACTGCGTTTGCAGCAGAGGCAGAACCCGTTTCCAATGTGGTTGCCGTTGAAGCGAGCGACAGTGGGATTGTTCCTTACGGATCGCTGAGTGGATATGGTCAGCATTGGCACATTTCATATACAATATCTGCTACATTTTGTACTAATCGTTTATCATGTGATATAA
>CANRSD010000024.1 GCA_947642355.1 uncultured Clostridia bacterium | reverse complement strand
TTATTATAACACCCTACCTTATTTTTGTCAACGTTTTTTTATAACTTTTTTAAAATTTTTTTTGATTTTTTCCATTTCCTTATAATACTTTATTTATAAGAAAATATAGAATAAAAAACAAAGTTGAAATTCAATAAGTTTGACATTATAAATTTGCTTTTTTAGACTCAAAAAATTAAAAAGTATAATAATCTTTTGATTACTATACTTAGTTTAACATCATTATTTTTAAAAGTCAATATACTTTATGTCAATTTCACAAATTTTTCACAATTTATTCTTTATATAATATCATTCTAAAGCCCCAATAGGCATCAGACATTGTTTCTGGATTACCTGTATGACTACTTGCTACTTTATTTAAATTAGCACTTCCACCTCTAATAACTCTATAATTATCCAAGTTTTCTACTTGTTCTCCATTTTCAATTGTATTATCTAATTCATCTTTATTATCATTAAAAATATTTGGATAATAAATTTCTGTAGTCCATTCTCTTAAATTTCCAGCTAAATCACAAATTGAATTTACTTCATCATTACTTGTTGTTCCAGTTTCCAAAACTACTCCTGTATAATTACCATAATTTGTATTAGTAGAATAATTTGAAAAACTTTCATTTATCCATTCTAAAGTAGTGTCCCAAGCATAACTATTAACAATTGCTGTTCTTACTTCACTATATCCATATAATAATCCAGCTTTTTGAGCTGCCTCATATGCCTCATTATATTCTACATTTGTCCAAGGCATAGTTCCATATTGGCTTGCCGCAACACTTTCTCCTTCTATTTCTGTTTTACTTGCCTCATACCTTGCTATATAAAATCCATAATATTTAGAAACACTATTATATAATCCTGTAGCCGTATTATCTATTTCAGCATATTCATCATTTCCATCAGTATTTCTAATTAATGAACCTGTTGAAACTGGAACCCACACAAACTGATTTCCTCTACTATCCTGAATTACATATCCTGTATCTACTTCTGTACCATCTATATGTGTGAATCCATCTGGAATATATGGCTTATTTGATGAAATCTCTTTTATATTATCAATTGTTATAGTTTTTGTAACACTAATACCTTTATTTGACTTAACTATAAATGAATATTCTCCATTTTTAGTAACCTTGTATTTTGCTTCTGATGAAGTTACTACTTTTCCATCTGGTAATGTTATTGTTTCAATTTTACTGTTTTCTATAGATTTAATATATATTGTAACTATTTCACTCTCTCTATCATTAGGTTCTACTGACAATTCTACCTTAGGTTCTGCCAATTCTATATTTGATTTTATTACATCATTTTTATTTGATGATTTACTTTTTACAAAATAAATAGAAAGTAATATAATAGTAATTAATACTATCAAAAAAAGCACTATTACTATTGATGACTTCTTTTTCATGTATAATCTCCTTTGTAATTTACTAATATAATATATTAAAACACATATATAAATTTTTTTCAAGAAAAAATAACAGACTTTTTTATAAAGCCTGTTACTTCTATTAATACACACTAACTTGTTTTTTATCTTTACCTTTTCTTTCAAATTTAACTTTTCCATCTATTAGCGCAAACAATGTATCATCACTACCAATACCAACGTTTGTTCCTGGATATACTTTTGTTCCTCTTTGTCTTATTATAATATTTCCAGCTTTTACAACTTGACCATCAGACTTTTTAACACCAAGTCTTTTTGACTCACTATCTCTACCATTCTTAACACTACCTTGACCTTTTTTATGTGCCATTTTGAGAACTCACTCCCTTCACTATCTTTTTATTTATTTCACTTAATTACTTTGTTTCTTTTTCTGTTTTGGCTGCAGAAGCTTTTATTGATGTAATTTCTACCTTTGTATATTCTTGTCTATGTCCTCTAGTTTTTCTTTCATTCTTTTTAGGTTTATATTTAAATACAAGAATTTTCTTACCTTTACCATGAGAAACTACTTTCCCTTCAACTTTAACTCCTGTAACATAAGGACTTCCAACTTGTACTTTTCCATCATCAGATACTAAAATTACTTTATCAAAAGTAACTTTTTTTCCTTCTTCTTCATCTAACTTTTCAAAAAATACAACGTCTTTTTCCTCTACCTTATATTGTCTTCCACATGCTTCAATAATTGCGTACATTTAAAATGCACCTCCCTTTTTTGTATACTCGCTAACTAATCTCCACTTTGGTAGCCAATCATTTTGACTTTTATAACCATAGCTAAGCAGTTTACAGTCACTTATTTTAACACGAAAAAAGCAGTTTGTCAACTGCTTTTTAAAACTATTCCTTTTCACTTAAATCTTTTTGTTTATCATTCACAGATTTAACATCTCTTGAGTTGTTCTTTTCCTTCATTTGAATTGCTAAAAATGCTTCTCTTTCTTTTCTTTTTCTTTCTTTCTCTTTTTCCTTTTCTTCTTTTTTCTTTCTAGCTTCTTCTTCCTGTTCAGAACTATCATAAACTTCATTATCTTTTATTCTTTTAACATAATCCTCTTGTTTTTTTATTATTGTTTCTCCTCTTTTATCTCCATTAACTTTTGCCTCAAGCAATATAGAACCCTCAGATTTTTTTATAATTCCATCTTTAATTGCATTTTGCAATTCAGATTTAAAATCTTTTGGAGCTTCTGGTCCATCATTACCAATTAGTAAATCTTTTGCATCTTTCCCTAATTTTCCCAAACAAATCACCTCAAACTTAATTTATATTTAAGTCATATAATCTTTTAATCTTTTACTTCTACTTGGATGTCTCAATTTACGTAAAGCTTTTGCTTCAATTTGTCTTATTCTTTCTCTTGTAACTTGAAATTCACGTCCAACCTCTTCAAGAGTTCTAGCTTTTCCATCTTCTAAACCAAATCTTAATTTTAAAACCTTTGCTTCTCTTGGTGTTAATGTACCCATAACATCCTCTAATTGTTCTTTAAGTAGAGTATATGCTGCTGAATCATGTGGAGCTGGACTTTCATCATCTGGAATAAAATCTCCCAAATGACTATCATCTTCTTCACCTATTGGAGTCTCTAATGATACAGGATCTTGAGCTATTTTTTGAATTTCCATAACTCTCTCAACTGATATTTCCATTTCTCCTGCGATCTCTTCTGGAGTTGGTTCACGTCCTAATAATTGAAGTAAATGTCTTGATGTTCTAATTAATTTATTTATAGTCTCTACCATATGAACTGGTATCCTAATAGTTCTAGCTTGATCAGCAATTGCTCTAGTTATAGCTTGTCTTATCCACCAAGTTGCATAAGTACTAAATTTAAAACCTTTTTTATAATCAAATTTTTCAACAGCTTTTATTAGTCCCATATTTCCTTCTTGAATTAAATCCAAAAATAACATTCCTCTACCAACATATTTTTTAGCAATACTAACAACTAATCTTAAATTTGATTCTGCTAATTTCTGCCTTGCTTCTTCATCATCCTCTAATATCCTTTTAGCAAGATCTAATTCTTCCTCAAAAGATAATAATGGAATTCTTCCTATTTCTCTTAAATACATTCTAACTGGATCATCTACATTAATTCCATCCAAGTTAGAAACATCCATTTCTTCTAGCTTTATTTCTTCAACATCTTCTAAATCTTCGATATCAGGTTCTAAAAGTTCATCTTCATCTTTTAATATATTTACACCTAATTCCTCAAAAGCATCAAATACTTTATCTATCTCTTCAGGACCTACATCTCCAAGCTCAGCAGCAAGTTGTCCATACGTAATCTTTCCATTTTCTTTAGCATTTTTTAAGATAGACATTACTTTGGCTTTTTGTGGATTTTCTTTTATCTCTACTTCCTTGTCTTCTTTTTTTATTTTTTTTGCTTCTGAAGTTCCTTTAATAGATTCTTTTTTCACTTCATTTTTTTCTTGTTCCAATTCTGTTTTTTTCTCTTTTACTTTAGCTTTTGCAGAAGTTTTAGTTTTTTTAATTTCTTTCTCTTCCTTCTTTTTTTTCTCCATTTTAAAAATTTTACCTCCTACCTCATTTTAGCTAATTTCACAATTATATTACTTAATTCTTTTTCCAATTTAGCTATTTCATCTTTAGATAAATCACTAGTTTCTAACTTCTTTAGTATATCTATTTTTCTAAAATTTAATTTATTTTTTTCATAATTATTTATAATGTCACTTATAAATTTATCTACAGAATTAATTTCATATTCTGAAAGTATTATTTCACTAAGATTAGCTTGAAAATCAATATCTTCTATATTAGTTAAACTATTATAAATATTATTACCAGTATTCGTAATTTCTAATATTTTATTGTAAATATTTTTATATTTCTCAATTTTGAAATCATCTAATTGTATTTTAGATATAATTTTATCGCCAATATCATCATATTTTTTTATTAAAAAATACAAAATCATTTTCTCTCGTTCTATTTCAGCTTTACTAATAGAAACATTATCCAAAAATTGTCCATCATCTACCTCAATCTTTTTAGTAAGCATCTTTCCGAATATCTTCCTTATTAGACAATAATTTATTGATTTCAGCATAAATAGCTTCTTTAGAAATACTATTTTGTGATGCAATCTTATCTATGTATATTTCTCTTTCAATTTTACTTTCAATACAAGATATTAATTTTGATACTTCTTTTAAAAATTTAATCTTATCATTTGCAATTTCTAAATTATAATTCTTTTTCAACATCTTTGTTTTAAATTCAATAACTGATATTGCACTCTCCACTAAAAGATTAAATCTACCACTTCCATATTTTATTATAAACTCATCTGGATCTTTTGCACCTTCCATCTGAAGTACTCGTCCTTCTATTCCAATATTTTCAAGTACTTCTAATCCTTTTAATATTGCATTTTGTCCGTGGACCGGTCAGAGTCATAACTTAGTACTACTTTATCACTATATCTTCTAATTAACTTCCCTTGTTCTTCTGTAAGAGCTGTACCTAGTGAAGCAACTGCATTTGTTATTCCTCTTTGATGAAGTGATATTACATCCATATAGCCTTCAACCAATATAAGTGTTCTGGAATTAGAATTCTTTGCTAAATTTAAAGCAAATAAATTACTCTTTTTTTGAAAAATTAAACTTTCATTTGAATTTAAATATTTAGCAGAATTATTTTCTTCCAATCTCCTACCACCAAAAGCCATTACCTTTCCTGTAACATTCATTATAGGAAACATTAGCCTTTTTCTAAATTTATCAATATACTCCCCACTATCTACTTTAAAGCATAATTGTGTACTTTCAATTTCTTTATCTGAATATCCTTTAAATTTCAAAAATTTATATAATTCATTTTTTTCTCCAGAATATCCTATTTTAAAAGATTTTAAAGTTTTATTGTCTAATTTTCTTTGTTTTACATAGTCTTGAGCAATTTTAGCCAAAGGTTTATATAATCGTTCATGGTAAAACATTGTTGTATCTGCATGAATAGCAAACATTCTGTCTTTTAATTGAGCTTTGGGATCATCTTTATAATTGTCTGTAACAGGTAATTTTATATTTGCTCTTTCTGCTAAAAATTCTACACTTTCTTTAAAAGACAAATTTTCTATTTTACTTATAAAAGTAAAAACATCTCCTCCAGCATGACATCCAAAACAATAAAAAAATTGTTCCTCTGCCTTTACTGAAAATGAAGGCGACTTTTCTGAGTGAAATGGACATAGTCCAAAAAAAATTCTACCTCTTCTTTTAAGAGGTACATATTTTGATATAACGTCTACAATATCATTTGAGTTTCTAACTTCTTCCTTTATCTCATCATTATATCCAACCATCTAAAATCTAACCTTTCATGTATATTATTCGACAGATATTACGTAAATCCCTCTAAAACTTACTAACTTCTTGTTTTTTTATATCAAACAAAAAACAGATGATTTTTCTCTCATCTGCTTCTTTTGTTTAATTTAAGTTTGCGGAATAAATTTCTTCATAATATTTGGTGTTTCTCCAACTGCAATTGTAGAATTTTCTAATGCTTCTATATGTGTAGCATAGGATGTATTTATTTTATTATCAACTAACTCTTCTATTTCTGATTTTTCTTTATTTTCTACTAAAACTAATTCACTAACAAGAATTTGTTTTGCATTTAATAACATTTTCTTTTCTCCTGTTGACAACCCTTTATCTTTTTGTTTAAATGTTAAATTTCTAACTATATCTGCTACTTCATAAATGTTTCCTGTTTTCATTCTCTCCATGTTATCTCTATATCTTTTATTCCAATTCATTGACATTTCTGTACTTTCTTTTTCTAAAATGTTTATTACTTTCATTGCTGAAACTTTATCTATAATATTTCTAACACCAATCTCTACTGCCTTTGCAATCGGTACCATAACTTTTACCTCTCCTGGCATTTTGATTATGTAATATGATTGTCTCTCATTTAATATGGATTTTTCTTCAATGGCCACTACAACCCCTGCACCATGTAATGGATGTACTACTTTATCACCTATATTAAACATTATATCGTCACTCCTTCCAAGTAATCCATAAAATTACTACACTAAAATTATAATACAAAATCTGGAAAAAGTCAATGAAAAAAATACCATAAAATTATTTCTCTTCTTCATATTCTTCATCTATGTTATTTGATATTTTATCTTTAAATATTCTTTCATAATCCAGTAATTTAGCGAGATCTGCAACAACATCTATTAATGTTCCTTGTTCTTTTAAATAGTATTTATTCTTATTAATCAAATAAAAAATTTCTAAAATATAATCTCTTTCAAAATCTACTTTTTTGTTTCTCAGCCTTATTATTGTTTCAGATGCTGTTTCATTGATATTTTTTAATCTAGTAGAAGAATATTCTAATGTATCCTCTTCATAATCATCAATCTTTATACTTCTTTTATAAACTTCCATATTATCTATAAGACTACCTGGATTATCTTTATATAAATTTTCAAAATATTTCAAGTTTTCTGGAAAAATTCGAAAAGTATCATCATGATACTCAAGAGAAGTATACCTTGCTGTTCCTGGAACAAAACCTATTTCATTTTTCTGTAAGTCAACTATTTGTACATATCTTCTAATTATCGAAATCGCACTTTCTTTATATGGTACTGCCAAAGATACCATTTTTATTGTATAATTTGTAAATTTATTAGATTTATATTTTTTAAAAGTTTCTTCAACCCAATCTATTTTCCATAAAGTACCTGTAATAATTATATTAGTTCCTGGAAATTCTGAAAGTAATATTTCTTGAATAGTAAAATACATTTCATACGCAAATTCATTAGTTTGTCTTGCAAAAGTTTTATCATTTAATTCAGAAATATTACACATAAATTGAGGAAAATAATGTCTAAACATATCCATATTTAATTCAATATAATTTTTATCAGGATTTTTTAATTTCAGTTTTACCACTAAGCTATCTTTTCCAGCACCTGTTGGAGCTGCTAAGAAAATCAAATCAGCTCTCTTAGGTATATTACTAAAATTGTATTTCAGACTATTTGTAATTTCATAATTATTAAAAATCTGTTGTATAAGTTCTATTGAATTATCATCTAATACAGAAAAATGATTTTTACTTCTTTCCTCTTCAATAACAGATTTTATTTTTTCTCTTAAATCAATCATCTTATTTCTTCCACTAACTATTTAATACTTTCTTAATAGCTTGTGTGTTTCCTTTATAAATTTCTTTCTTCACATTTAATAATACATTTAATTCTTTTTCCAGCTCACTACTATAATCTTTTGTAATCTTAATGTTTAAATCTGCAATCTTTTTTTCTATAATTTCAATTGCTACAGATAAATCTATATTGTTTTTCATATCCTCACCTCTATATTTTACTCATAAATTATAATATAAATATTTAATAATTACAATATATTTGTTAATATTATACAAAGTTTACATTTTATGTTTTTTGACTATTTATGTAAAGTATGTTAAAATAAAAACATAAGCTGCTGACGCAGACAAATAATTTTTTAGGAGGACATAATGATGTCAAAAGCAAAATTTTTAGTAACACGGGTAAAAGTAGTACAAGAGCGGAATCTTCTAAACCTAGAGGAATATCCTGTAAACCTCCCAAAATATATTGATTTCAACACCACTGACACCTTAAAGGTAGTTACAGTAGTTGGAATCGAGCAACCTCTACCTGGTTCAGTGGCATTCATATATAACCCTAGCAAATTAGCTGATAGAGAAGAACTCAAAAAATTGGCTAAAGTTGCTGGAATAAAATATGAATTCCGGGAAGCTGAAGAGGATAACAAAACTTTACGAGTAATCGCAAGAATTGAGGATAAAGAAGCAATCCCTGTAGCCTTTGGCTATAATGATGCCGACCTATTCTATATCGTAAATGGAGATGGAAACCCCTATTCAAAAGCAGAAGCTCTGAAAAAACTACAGTAAAAACCGTGGAATGGGACGAACAGTGGTATCTTTAACTCACTGTTTTTCCCTATTTTATTTTTTTATATTATTATATTATAAAATATTATAAAGGAAGATTTTTTATACAATTTTATGTATAATTCAAATATATGATAACTCTGGAGAAAAAATTGAGAAGAGAACTTTTATTTAAATAAATATTTTAAAGATATTTTTGAAAAACTAAATATACTTTTATTTCCTATTATATCTACTACTCAATTAGAAAATATAATTAATATATGTGATGGCTTATTAGTAACCAGAAGAACTATAGACATTAGCCCCATATACTCTGGTGAAAAAACTATAAAAGAAACAAAACTACCAATATATGTTTTGGTGTAAGTTTACATCAACATACACTAAATCATACTATTCCAGAGCAAATAAAAACACATTCAATAAAGATTGAAAAAATTCATTTTTAGAAAAATGTTACCAAACAAACTAAATAACAGTTAATTCTTTCCATCTTCAAGCAATCAATAAAGTGTCACAAGATTTCAAAGTTATAGTAACTAGTGAGGATGGAATTATAGAAGTAATAGAATATAATAATATATTAGGTGTACAATGGCACCCATAACAGATGATGGATGTTGAATTTTTTAAGAAATATATTGAAGCATACTTTAATAAAAGAAAAAGATATCATAAGCAAATATGATGTCTTTTTAAATTTATGTATTGTGTGTATATTATCTAGTTGCTTTTATCAGCTTTTAATGACTTTTACTATAATAAAAGAAAAGCAGTAATACCAATGATTACCGCTTTGTATATAGGTTTTTGACCTTCTGCCCAAAAGGACACTTTTTTATCTTTTTGAAAATTGAGGAGCTTTTCTAGCTTTTTTAAGACCATATTTCTTTCTTTCTTTCATACGTGGATCTCTTGTTAAAAATCCATTTGATTTTAAAATTGGTCTAAATTCTGAATTAGCTTCATTTAAAGCTCTAGCTATACCATGTCTAATAGCACCTGCTTGACCTGTAAAACCTCCTCCTACAACTTTACAATTAACATTATATTTTTCTACTGTATTTGTTACAGTAAGTGGTTGTTTAACTATAACTTTTAATATTTCTGTTCCAAAATATTCATCTAATTTTTTTCCATTAACAGTTATCTCTCCATTACCTTCAGATAAACTTACTCTAGCAATAGATTTCTTTCTTCTACCTGTTCCTTGAAATATTATACTTTTTTTAGCCATTTTTATTTTACCTCCCAAACTTCTGGTTTTTGAGCTGCATTTTCATGTTCACTACCTGTATATACTCTAACTTTTTTAATCATTTGTCTACCTAACTTTGTATGAGGAAGCATTCCTTTAACAGCTAAATACATTGCTTGTTCTGGTTTTTTATCCATCATAACTCTGGCTGAAATTTCTTTCATTCCTCCAATATATCCTGAATGACGTCTATAAACTTTTTGATCTAATTTTTTTCCTGTTAATATAGCATCTTTACAATTTATAACTATAACAAAATCACCCATATCCATATTTGGAGTATAAGTTGGTTTATGTTTTCCTCTTAATAATTTTGCAACTTCTGTTGCTGTTCTTCCCAAAGGTCTCCCTGCTGCATCAATTATATACCATTTTCTTTGAATTTCTCCCGCTTTTGGGCTATATGTAGTATTATTCATTGTAATCAAATACCCTCCATTCTATATTTTAAATATTATATATATAAATTCGATTTCTTGAATTCAAATTACCGGGAAAATTCTAGAAATCAATTTATCTACCCACAATTCTTTATTATTCTAATACATTTTTTGGGAAAAGTCAAGCATTTTTAAGTATTTTCATATCATAAAATTCTTGTACAATATTATTATATATTTTTTCGACATATAATCCTATTTTTCTAAAAATATTGTTGATTTTATTTTGTTTATGATATATAATTATTATATATTTAATAGATATAATAATTATTAAATAAATATAAATAGGGGGTAACAATATTATGAAAACACTAAAAATTCCTGAAAGCCATATTGGCGTAAGTAAAACTTTTAGAATTCCTTTTGATATTATTACAGACATTGAAGCTTTGTCAGATATAAAAAATACTTCTTTGAATCAAATTACAATATTACTACTTAAATTCGCTTTAGAAAGTTTAGATGATACTGAAAAAAAAGATTTAGAAAATTATAAAAAGTCTAAATCCAAAAAATAGTATGATATTATTTAGTATAAATCCCCATAAGATTAAATATATAAGTTTGTATCATTATAAGTTACAAACTTTATTTTTTTAAAGGATCTGCAATGCTTGTGCATAAATCCATAAATAAACTATGATTTTTTTCTGGAATATCCCTTAATAACTCTTTAAATCTTCCTTCTATATTAGAAAAATTTACACCACATATTAAATAATCTAAATTTAAATCTAATACATTAGCAATTTTAACAATAACAGCTATACTTGGAGTACTTGTAGCTCTTTCTATTTCACTAATATATGATGGAGCAACATCAATTTTCTCTGATAATTGTTCTTGAGTTATTTTTAAATTTTTTCTTTATTTTTGTATTCTTTTTCCCATTTCTAAATAGTTTATGTCTCTCATATATCACTCCTTATATATATTAATATTTTATTATAAAAAAATATTAATAAAAATACACTGAAACTGTTGAAAAACATTTTTAGTTGTAGTAAAATGTTTTTATGGGGTAGCAATAAATAGTATTTATGCTATTTATACTAAATCTTACTAAAAAAAGAAAGAACAGCTGTATTTATTATAGCTGCTCTTTCTTTTTCTATTCATTTAATTGTATAATAACTTTTTCATTTATATTAAAATTAATTATTATATTATTTATTGCATTTTTTTCTACATATTCAACTTCATCAAATCCTATTGTTATAATTTTCTTACTTTTTTCATTTATTATTAATTTATTACCTTTAAATTTATATTTAAAATTATTAATATTTATATTCATATCAATAATTCCATTTAGCTTTAGTACTACTTCTTTTGAAGTGAATTTCTCCAAAAACTTCCTTACAAATGTTAATTCTGTCATATGCCACCCCTCACAAACTTATTACTATTAGGAATGTTTTATCTCCCACCTCTCTTCTTTTAATTAGTTTAGTTTTATTATTATATAGTATTAATACTTTGATGTCAAACATTTGTTTATTTTTTGCATAAAAATTTCCAAAATTTATTCATTAACAGTTTAAAACATTAATCAATAAATCTTGGAAGTCTATTACTTTATTCAATTCTGATTTACTACCTTAGATATTATTTTTCTATTCAATTACTCTACTATGCTGATTTAAGTTCAAGCCTTAACTTATCTGCAATCATTGCAATAAACTCACTATTAGTAGGTTTACCTTTATTAGCATTTATTGTATATCCAAATATACTTTCTACAACATCAATTTGTCCTCTATTCCAAGCTACTTCTATAGCGTGGCGAATTGCACGTTCTACACGGCTTGGTGTAGTTTTATGTTTTTTAGCTAAATCTGGATATAATTGTTTTGTTATCTGATTTAATACATCTATATTCTCAATTACCATTATTATACCGTCTCTTAAGTATTGATATCCTTTTATATGAGCTGGTACTCCAACTTCATGAATTATATTTGTTACTAAAGCTTCTAAATTGTCTTCCTTATTTTTAGTATTATCCATATTTATGTATGTCGATTTTATATCTTTAGTTACAAAATTAAGAGTATTATTTTTAGATTGATTTTTCAAATCTCTAATTCTTTTTATTAATAAATCTATCTCAAATGGTTTTACCATATAATATTGTGCACCTAAATTTAAAGCTCTTTTAGTTATATTATCTTGACCAACTGCAGAAAGCATTATGCAAGTTGGTATAATTCCTACATCATTTAATTTCTCTAAAACACCAATTCCATCTAAATGTGGCATAATTACATCTAATAAAACAATATCTGGTTTCATTGTTACTATTTTTTCATACGCTTCTAACCCATCCTTTGCTGTTGCTAAGACCTCCATATCTTCTTCAGCTTCTAAATAATTAACAAATGTTGAAACAAATTCTAAATTATCGTCTGCAATAATGATTCTAATTTTTTCTTTTTCCATCTTTCCTTCCTTTCTTCAATTATTAGAGAAAATTTACCATCAATATATTTCTCTTTAACCAATTATTTTATCTTTAGTGATATTTTTTGTTAATCACTGCTTAAATTATATATTTCTTATCGTCATTTTGCAAGCGTTTTTTAATGCATTTTTTCGACATTTATTTTTATATATATAAAAAACCATAGCAACATTATGCTATGGTGGTTGCAGAGCTTATTTCAAACAATGCTAATTCTTTACTCTAAATTGAAGAAGAGTTTTGCTTGTTCCTTATTTTTGAAACCAGCTTTGTGTAAAAGTACCTCTTCACTTGCCTCTCCATTTAAAAAATCTTCAAGATCCTGCATATTTTCTTCTGGATCAACCAAATCATATACAAGATCCCAATTGATATTTTCTTCAGAACTTGCAAGACCAGATTTAAGTATCCAAATTTTTAGAGCATCCTCCAATGTAATCTCCTCTTCCTCTATCTCTTCTTCTATATCTTCCTGTAAAACATCCAAGCTTTCAACTCCAAGTCTAGATAAAAATTCTGGATGTTTTTGAAGCCATTTATATACCTCTATATACATCTTAAATTCTCTTTCGCATGTTACCCCAGCAGTTTTTGTTACTCCATCTTCTATTATTTCCATATAAGTATATGCTGTAATTTTTTTTCTTTTAAATCCATCAAATGGATCTTTTACCTCATAGATAAACTTTGGCATATCTTCAAGTTTGCTTGTTTTATAAACATTAATAACACACTGGAAAATTTCTGGTGAAAATGTCATTATTCCTCTTTTTAAACAAAAACGACTTGTTAATGCAATCCACTGATGTGGGAATAAATCCCTTTTTATTTCAGAACGTATATATTGAAGCTTCAATGTATCAGGAGAATTAACTTCAAATTCTCCCCAACGCATTACCTTTTTTTGAATATCTTCAGGATATAGATTGAGTAATGCCTTAATCATATCAAGTATAATCTCTCCATCCTCAAGATTTCTACAATATTGTTCCTCAATCATTACCATATCATCTGGATACATATATGCCTGCTCAAATTCCTTACTTTTTTTAATGTCTACTAAGACTGATTTTTCGTCAAAATCCCCCCAGAACCATACCTGATCCATAAGCAGAACAACCCAAATCCGAATCCATTTGACTCTATCAATTACTGACATATCTTCTGGAGCATCAAGCTTAGGAGCCATTGCAATTGCAGCATTTCTAAATTCTATATTGTACTTAAATGCATTCTCAACTGTCCTAAAACGATTCAAAAAAGATTCTACTTTATTAAAAAGTTGATCTTCTTTTCTAGGTTTTCCCTCTTTTCTGTATAAATTAAAGAAAAATCTACACTTTTTATACATAGCTGGATCTGCTGGCTCAACTACTGTTTCTAAAAAATTTTTAAACTCTTTTATTGAAACTTTTCCTTCTTTTGCACCAGGAGATAATATCTCATGCATCCATATTAAATTCATAGCCTCCTTTTCATCTACTCCTTCAGCATCAGTAATTCGATTTTTCATACGTATTAAATCTTGAGCTTTGCTTTGTTTTTCTGATTTTGCAGAAACCTCCAAGTCTTGAATAGCCTTTGCCTTTTCTAATGCTCTTGCTACTTCTAAATCTGTAACCCGCTCATTCCTTCTTAATGGAAATAATCCTAATGTTTTCAATTTCTTTTCCTCCTGTATATTTATTATTGTATTTTTTGGCAAACGCTCTGCAACTAATAATTTTTTGCCATACTAATTATTATATATTTTTATGTAAACATTGTCAAATTTTAGTTAAAATTTTTGAGTTATCCTTTTATTAATAAATCCACATCTTTTACACAAATCCTCTACTAAAACTCCATTTTTAAATCCATTTAAAATTTTCAAACTTCTTTCTGAACTTAAAATATTATCTAATTCATCTATAAGAATATTTCCTAAAACTATATCTCCATTATTATCTAAACAACAAGGTACAACATCTCCATTTACCAAAATTCCAATATGACTTTTTAATCCGATAACACTTTCCTTTATCACTTATTTTATCTAATATTAAATCTGGCCAATCAAATTTAACATCTTGATTTAAAAATACTTTTTCATCCAATTTTATAAATTTTTCATTTTGGCTTCTATTTATAATATCTTTTATATTATATTCTTTTCCTATTAATTTTAATATTTCTATATTATTATTGTTTTCTTTTATATTTTCTAAATTCCATAATCTATATGAAACAATAATATTAGAATTTATAAAATGTATTTTTTTTACTGCTTTAAATATTTTATTACTATCTTCTTGAATACTTTTATTAATAGAATGCATTGATAAATTAATTTGTCTAACTGATTTACTATTTGATAATAATTGAATATTTTCATTTAACAATATTCCATTTGTAGTAATATTAACTAAAATATTATTATCAAAGCAAACATCCAAAATATGTTTCAATTTTGGATGTATTAATGGCTCTCCCTTAATATGAAGTGCTATTAAATTTGTGTAATTTTTTATTTTTGAAATTACTACTTCAAAATTATCTAAGCTCATAAACTCTTTTTTCCTATTTGTATCAATGCAAAATGGACAATTTAAATTACAAATATTAGTTATTTCTACATATATTTTATCAAATTTTTTCATTATTCTCTTCCGCTTTCTCTTAAGTTATAAATTGTAGTAAATAAATCTATATCTGTTTCAAACTCATCTTTTTCATTAAATCCTCCTATGTATGGAAATTCTTTTCCTCTTGCGTTTTTTAATCTTGATGGACTACACATATTATCTACAAATTTCTTTCTATAACATTCATCTGTTTTTAATCTCTCATCATCTATTCCTGTAGCTAAAAATGTACCTCCAACAGCTTTTTCACCTGTTTGCTCATCTTGAGTATAATAACTATATTTTGAACAAACTCTTCCATCTATTATAACTGCACCTGTTTTAAAAAATAATACTTTACTTGAAGATTTATAAAATTGCGTTTCTTCTGATTTACCTTTAGTATTAGAATTTGCATTATTAATTTCTTCAATTGTTTTTTTAAATAACTGACTAAAAAATCCTTTTTTCTTTGTTGGGCTATTCTGGAATGTAGATGTAGTTTCAGAATTTTCAAACATTGGATTTATTTTAGTAACTGTTTCTCTTATAATAGCACTTACTTGGCTTCTAAGTGCCGTTCCAACTTCTTTTACAACATCCTGTTGATTTTCAGTTTGATATATTCCATTATAATTTACTATATGTATTGGTAATGCACCAAAATATCTTTCATTAATTTGATTCAAGTTTTTTCTTGAAAGTAACCCATCTATAGTTATTTCTCTTAACTCTTGATCAAAATTCATTTTCTCTATATCTATATCTCCATATACTGTATCTATCATTACTATATTTTTACCTGTAAATCTTTCAACTACAATATATGGTTTTATATCATCTCTAGAAATATTTAAAAAATCTAAACTAATATTTTGGTTATCTATTTTTATAAAATTATTACTACCTTTAAATTCAATAACCTCTATTTCACTATCTTTAGTTTTTTCTCTTTTAAATTTTCTATTTTTTCTTAATCTTTCATATTTTTCTATTTCTTCTTTTTCTTGTTTTCTTTTT
The DNA here is from genome assembly GCA_947642355.1 of uncultured Clostridia bacterium. Taxonomy (GTDB): domain Bacteria; phylum Bacillota; class Clostridia; order TANB77; family CAG-508; genus Scatovivens. The sequence goes on along the minus strand of CANRSD010000024.1, from coordinate 13,065 downwards.
TTGGCTTCTTCCTTAGCTTTCTCTTCTTTTTTTCTTCTTTCCTCTTCTGCTCTTCTAGCCTCTTCTCTCATTGTCTTTTTAGCTTCTTCTTTTGCTTCCCTTTTTATTCTTTCTTCAAATTCTTGCCTAGTTTCTCTATATTTTCCATCTTTACCTTGACCATTTTTATTTTGACCTTTTCTTTGCTTTTTCTCTTCTTCTCTTTTATTTATTGCATCTATTAAAGTTCCATCTTTTTTTGCAGTTCTTAAAATTTTTATTGCTTCCATATAAAAACGATATTTATTTTCATATTTTTTATCATAGCTACTTGCAAAAAATTGATATTTTTTATCTACTCCATGTATGGCATCTTTTATTTCTTCATCCTTTATTGGAAATCCTTCCATCTCAAAAAAATTTAAAACATTATCTAAAGATTTATCTTTATAATCAAATTTCATAATTATTCTCCTTTCACTTTGGCATTTAATTTTATAAATAATTCATTAAAATAATCATCTTTTTCTAATTCACATTCTTCATTTATTCTTCCCAAATATGGCCATTTTTTATTTCTTAGTGCCTTAAGTCTAGGTATTGAACAAATCTCTTCTAAAAATTTCTTTCTATAATCTTCATTCTCTATTATAGCATTCATATTTTGTTCAGTAACTAAAAAATTATCACCTTCAGCTTCAGTTCCAGCAGTAATATTTCTTACACTATAATTATATCTAGTACAAACATTACTACCACTTATAACTGCACCCAATCTATAACATAAAAAATCCCATTCTGTTACATGTTCTGTTCCTTTACTTTTTTTGCTTTTAGAAGTTTTTGTTACTTCTTTTTCTTCTAAATTTCTTGTTCCATAATCTATAAACATTTTAAATAATGACTTCTTCTTTGGCTCTGGTTCTCCAATACTTTGGTCATTTTCTTTATTTTGAAACATCTCATTCACAACAACTTTACTATCTTTTCTAATATAAAATACTCTCTTTCTCATTATATTCTTTACAATTGATACTACTTCCATATCATAAATCATTTTTTGATTATTTTTTTCTAACATAGGTAAAATTCCAAAATATTTTTTTATCTTATTATCTATATTTTCCCTAGATAATACTTTTTCAACATAAGCTTTTAATCTTTCACTATCATTTCTTAATTCATCAAAATCTATATTTCCATATAAAAAATCAACTAATACTATTCCATCATCTGTTACCTTTTCTATAATAGCATAATTTTTTATTCTATTATCATAAAATTCAACATATTCAACATCTAAAGATACTTCATCTGTTACTTTTATCTTTTTATCTCTTCTTCCAATCTCTATAATTGTAATTTCATTTTCTTTTGGAATAGCTCTCTTTGTAGTTATAAACTTATGTTCCAAATTTTCTTTAGTAATTATATTTTGATTATTTTTTTTATCCTTGTTAGATTTACCAGTTGCATTTTCGATTATTTCTTTAGCATTTTCATCTTTAATTAATGCTTGTAACTCACTATATATAATATATATTTTATCTCTAGTTGTACTATCAATTCTTTTGCTACATATCTTATTTTTACACCTTTTTAATTCTTTAGAAGTTGTATTACCGATTTATTTCAAACCCAAATTTTTTAAAAAATTCTATATTTTCTTTAACTTTACTAATATCAAATTTATCCTTACTCACTTTATATAATCTCCTTCAAAATTTATTACAACCCTATACTTTTTTATTATAACATTTTATTATAAAAACGTCAAAAAACCTAGAATTTTCTTACAATTCTAGGTTTTATTTTAATACAAATAATTTTGTGGATTTACAGCTGAACCATTTACTCTTATTTCTAAATGTAAATGAGGTCCAGTAGAATTTCCTGTAGAACCAACTGTCGCTATAAGAGTATCTGTAGTTACACTACTTCCAACTCCTACATTTAAACTGTTACAATGAGCATACCAAGATTGAATTCCATTACCATGATCTATTATAATCATTTTACCATAAGAACCTTGATTACCAGCAAATGTAACTTTACCTCCAGCAATTGGATAAATAGGTGTTCCAAGTGATGTTGCTAAATCTAATCCTGTATGGCTACTACGTCTACTTCTACTTCTTTCTCCAAATCTTGATGTAATTAGTGGTCTAACTTTTAATGGAGTTGTTATCCCCATACCATTAACATTACCATATGAAACACTTGATGCTACTAATTTTTTTCTTTCAGCTGCTAATCTCTTTTCTTCTGCCTTTTTAGCTTGTTCTGCTGCTAATCTTTCTTGTTCAAGTCTTTCTTGCTCTGCTTCAAATTCAGATACCTTTGCTAATTTAATTTCATTTAATGATGAAATTGCTACATCTTCTGAAATCGCAGTTTGTTGAGTTTTATAAACTTCTACATAACCAAGTTTAAAGTCAACACTTTCATTAAGCCCTTCTGAAAGTTTTGAAATAGCATCTTGAGCTTCTATTTCAGTATTCACTTCTAGTTTAGCTTCACCATTTACTGTTATAGCATAAGTTTTATATGTTATAATTGCTGTTTCTTGTATCTTTTCAAAAATATCTTCTTCAGAAGTTATTTCTTTTTTTGAAACTAACTCTAGACTATACTTTGGTTTTATTTCTATATCTATTAAAGCAATTGTACCTTCTTTTTTATTTATATATTCATTTATTCTATTTTCTAAATCTGATTTTTCTTTAACATATCCTAAAGTTTCACCTGACAATGTAACTGTATATACAGGTTTATACTTTATTAATATTATTAATGCAATAAATAATATGCTAAGAAAAACTATTTCTAAGGTTTTGATGACATCTTTAGTATAGTGTTTTAACTTTCCTTTTAAAATAAAATTCACTCCTTTTCTTTATATTAGGAAATTTTCACTCCTTTTTTTGTCACGTAAGTATTATTATACACCAAAACTAATTTTTTTTCAAATCAATTTTTAATTAGTATTTACATATATTCTCATTTTTATTTGAAAATATATGCAATAAGCAAAGGTAAATTTTACCTATACTCTTTTTTTCTCCGTTTTACTCAATTTTTCTATACACTTTCATTCATATTTAAAGATAGCAATTTACTAATACCTTTCTCTTCCATTGTAATACCATAAACTGTATCTGCCGCTTCCATAGTACCTTTTCTATGTGTTATTACCAAAAATTGAGTATCTTTTCCATATTTTTTTAAATATTCAGCAAACCTATAAACATTAACATCATCTAACGCTGCTTCTATTTCATCTAATACGCAAAATGGTGCTGGATTTATTTTTAATATAGCAAATAATAATGCAATGGCTGTAAAAGCTCTTTCTCCACCTGATAAAAGTGACATACTTTGCAATTTCTTTCCTGGTGGCTGAACTTCAATTTCAATTCCTGTTTCTAAAATATTATTTGCATCTTCAAGTTTTAGTTCTGCTTTTCCTCCGCCAAATAATTCAGAAAATACTTCTTTAAAATTCTTATTTATAAGTTTAAACTTTTCATTAAATTGCTTCTTCATAGTATCTACTATATCTGAAATTAACTTTTTTAACTTATTTATAGAATTTTCTAAATCTAAACGTTGTTCACACATAAAATCATATCTTTCTTTTATTTCAGTATATTCTTTTATAGAATCAACATTTACACTTCCAAGATCTTTTATTTCAGACCTTATACTATTTACTTGCTTTTGAACTGCTAGTGGATTATTAGTTTTTTCAATACCTTTTACATTATTTGGCGTAAGTTCATATTCCTCCCACATCCTATTAATAACTTGCTCAAGTTCAAGTTCTATTTTTGATTTTTTTACTTCTAATTTAGAAAATTGTAATTTTATATCTTCAATAATATTCTGCTTTTGTTCTATCTCTTTTTCCAAATTAACAAGTTCTTCATTTTTCTTTATTCTCTCTTCTTTTAATTCCTTAGTTTTATCTGAACTTTCTAAAACGTCTTTTTCCATTTGAGATATCTGCTCACTTAAATTAGCATTTTTTTTCTTCAATTCTTCATTATCTGTACAAATTTTTTCAAGTAACTTCTTTTTATTTTCAATACTTTCATTATTTGATTTAATATCTATATCTATTCTTCCTACAAATTCATCAATAGACATTTCACTTTCGTCAAATGAAGAAACTGAAATCCTTAAATTTGCAATATCAAAATTTAAATCATCTATATATTTTTGGTTATCTTTATTTAATTTAGTAAATTCTTCTATATCTTTATTTAAATTTTTATTTTCCTCTTCTAATGTATTCATTAATTCTTCAAATTCTATTTGAGTTTTTTTACTATATTCTTGAACTTTACAACTTGTTTCAATATCTAATTTCAACTTACTTTGTTTATCTTCTAATTTTAAAATTTCTAATTCAAAATTCTTAATCTTCTGGCTTTCAGTAGCATATATTACTTCCAGTTCATTTAGTTCTTTTCGTCTAGTTTCTACTAAATTTAATATATCAGATATACTATTTTGATATTCTTGTTTTTCTTTTTTTATTTTTTCTATTTGTTCACTTAAATCCTTCAATTCTTTTTCTAATTTTTTTATCTCTGCTCCTCTACCGAAGTAAATTAACACTTTTAGGAGCTACAAATCCTCCTGTTATACTACCTGATGGATTTATAATATCTCCTTTTAAAGTTACTATTTTAAAAGCATGTGAATTCTTTTTAGCTAAACTTACTGCTACATCTATATTGTCCACAATAATTGTTTTTCCGAAGCAAATTAAATATAATTTGTTCATATTTTTTATCAAATTTTATTAAATCAGAAGCTATTCCATAAACACCACTAATTCCTGTATCATTATATTTTAACAATTTTTGCCCTTTTACTGAACTTATAGGAAAAAATGATGCTCTACCTAGTTTATTGTCTCTTAAATAATTTACAAATCTTTTTGCTTCTTCTTCTGTATCTGTAACTATATTCTGAATTGCACCTCCAAGTGACATTTCTATTGCTATTTCATATTCTTTTGGAACTGAAATAAGATTCGCTAAAACTCCATGCATTCCCTTTTTAAATGAAGCATCTTTTTCTGATAAATTTAAAATTGATTTAACACTCTTATTATATCCTTCTTTTTCTCTTTCTGTCTCTACTAAGAATTTAAGCTTAGATTCCTTAATTCTATATTCAGTTTCATAATAGTTTATTTTCTCATTATACTCAGCAATTTTAATACTACTTTCATCAGATTTTATTTTTATCTCTTCTAATTCTTTTAAGAGTTTATTTCTTGATGTTTCTATATTATAAAAATTACTATCTGCTTCACTTTTTACCGCTTTTGTACTATCTAATTCAGAAATTGTACTTTGAAGCTCAGACTTTGAGGTCTTTTCCTTTTTTATTAAATTATCATAATTTGCTTTTTCTGTATTTAAATTAGCTACAAGATTAAATTTTTTATCAATATTTTGTTCTACTATTTTCTTTTTATTCTCAATTTCAATATCTTTTTCAGACAAAGTTTTTGTATATTTTTCTAGTTCATTTTCTTTTTCTTTAAGTTCCTTTTCAAACTTTTCTTTATTATTATTTAAATCCGTTTTCTTACTTACTTTTTGAATCTTTTCTTCTTCTAATATTTTGTTTTTCTCTTTTAAATCTTGAATTTCTGTCTCATATCTTTTATAATTATCCTCATTATTTGCAATTCTTTCTATATTAACATTAATATCACTAGTAATTTGTTCTTTTTTCTTTTCAAATTCAAAACCCAATTTTTGAGTATTCTCAATAAGTTCTACAAGTTTTTCTATGCCTTCCTTTAAATTTTCTTTGTCTCTTTGTAAACTATTTAATCCTTCTTCCTCTTTTAATTTATGAGAATGAAAAATATCTAAATCTTTTATAATTTCAGATATTTTATTTTTATAATCATCTATATTATATAAAAATAATCCAACTTCTATATTTTTAAGTTCATCTCTTAAATTTAAAAATTTTTTTGCTTTTTCAGATTGAATTTTTAAAGAATCTATATTTGACTCAATTTCTGATATAATATCATTTATTCTAAGTAAATTTAACTTTGTTTGTTCTAATTTTTTTTCTGACTCATTTTTTCTAGCCCTATATTTTACAATTCCAGCTGCTTCTTCAAAAATATGTCTTCTATCTTCTGATTTATTACTTAAAATCTCATCTATTTTACCTTGTCCAATTATAGAATATCCATCTTTTCCAATACCTGTATCCATAAATAATTCTAATACATCTTTTAATCTACAAGGTGTTTTATTAATAAAATAGCCTGATTCTCCACTTCTATATATCCTCCTTGTAACAATAACTTCTGAATATTCTATTGGAAGTTTTGAATCTGAATTGTCTATAACTATTGAAGCTTCTGCAAAACCTAATGATTTTCTATTTTGTGTTCCAGCAAAAATAATGTCTTCTGTTTTATTACCTCTTAATGATTTTATACTTTGTTCTCCGAAGTACCCAACGTACACAATCTGATATATTACTTTTTCCAGAACCATTTGGTCCTATAACTGTTGTAATTCCAGATTTAAAATCAAGTACAGTTTTATCAGCAAATGATTTAAATCCATACATTTCTAATCTCTTTAAGTTCATTTTTTGCTTCCCTTCTTTAGTTTCTATATTATTACTTTTTATATCTTATATTAAATCTATATATTTTTCAAGGAAAAAAATTAAATTCATTGACTAAACTACTTTTAATTAGTAAAATATTAATAAATATACAAAAGCAGAAAGAAGGTTAAAATGAACGAGCAATTTGATTTTTTTAGTAAAACATCCTTAAAATCATATAATTTAGATGAAAAAGTACGTTATCAATTATCTATGCTAGATAGTTTAGATGCATACACTAGAAAACATTCTGAAAATGTAGCTAGTATAACTTGTAGACTTTGTGAATACTTGAAAATGGATGAAGGATTTACTATATATTGTACTATTTGTGCATATTTACATGATATTGGAAAAATTTTTATTCCTCCATCAATACTTCAAAAAACTTCTAGTCTAACTGCTGAAGAATATGAAGTAATGAAAACTCATACTACTATTGGATATAAAATGTGTATGAAAGATCCAAAATTAAGACCATATGCTGCTGGAACTCTATTTCATCATGAAGCTTTAAATGGTTCTGGTTATCCAAATGGCATTACTGCTAAAGATATTCCATATGAAGCTCAAATTATAAGAGTTGCAGATGAATTTGAAGCAATAACTGCTAAACGACAATACAAAACACATGTTGGAATTGTAGAAACTTTAAATATGTTAATTAATGACGCAAAGCCTTCTCCTATAAAAGATACTTCAGATGGTCTTAAAATTCTTGCTGAAGAAACAAGACTTGGAAAAATAGACAGAAAGATTGTTAAAGCATTATTTAAAGTATCAATTGATGATATTGAATATGAAATAGCTGCTAGAATAGATTATATAGAGTATTTAAAAACTGAAATTACAAGAATTAAAGAAGCTCTTAAATATTATAATAAAATGATGTCTTCAAAATCTGAAAATAAAAAAACATACTTTAGAGAAGGTGTAAAAGCCTGTTTACGCAGAAATGAAAATGTTGAATCTGTACCAGATATTTATGAAGAATTAAATAAATCTTTAAAAGAACGCGAAGCACATATAAAAAAATTATACTCAGAAGTTAAACAAATTAAAAAACTAAGTATATAAAATTAATATTAAAACGTGTAGATTTGATATTTCAACAACTACACGTTTTAAAAATATACATATTAATATTGTCTTCCCCAAACAATCATTTTTTTAGCATCTTTTCCACAGATTGCACACTTTTTGTGTAAAACTTCTTGCTCAAATGGTATACATCTTGAATGTGCACCTGTAACTTCTTTTACTTTATTTTCACATTCTAAACCTTCACACCACATTGTTTTTACATATCCTTGATTTTTATTTAAATTTTCTTCTATTTCTTCTAAAGAATATGCTACTGTTGTTCTATTTTTTACATTTTCTAAACACATATTATACATATTATTATGTATTTCTTCTAGTAAAATTCCTATTCTTTCATTTAATTTTGAAATGTCTACAGTTTCTTTTTCACAAGTATCACGTCTCACTAAAACAGCTACTCCATTTTCTATATCTCTTGGACCTATTTCTATTCTAATTGGTACCCCTCTCATTTCCCAGTCATTAAACTTAAATCCTGTAGAATAATTGTCTCTATCATCTAATTTTATTCTATAATTTTTCTTTAAATCCTCAAATAACTCATTTGCTTTATCTAAAACGCCTTCTTTGTGCTGAGCAATTGGAACTATAACAACTTGAATTGGTGCAACTTTTGGTGGTAATTTTAATCCTCTATTATCTCCATGTGCCATTATAATTGATCCAATTAATCTTGTACTTAACCCCCAAGAAGTTTGATATGGATATTCTTCCTTTCCATCTCTATTCTGAAATCTTACATCAAAAGCTTTAGTAAAATTTTGACCAAAATAATGCGATGTTGCAGATTGAAGTGCTCTACCATTATGCATTAAACATTCTACTGTATATGTTTCTTCTGCTCCAGCAAACTTTTCTTTTTCTGTTTTTATACCTTTTAAAACTGGAATAGCTAGTAAATTCTCTACAACATCTGCATATATTTCAAGCATTTTCACAGTTCTTTCTTTAGCTTCATTTTCTGTCTCATGTATTGTATGACCTTCCTGCCACAAAAATTCTCTTGAACGCAAGAATGGCCTCGTTTCTTTTTCCCACCTTAAAACATTACACCACTGATTATATATCATTGGTAAATCTCTCCAAGAACTTAACCATTTTGAATATAAAATTGAAAACATAGTTTCAGAAGTTGGCCTTATACAATATTTTTCTTCTAATTCTTCTCCTCCTGCATTTGTAACCCAAGCAACTTCTGGTGCAAATCCTTCAACATGATCTTTTTCTTTTTGCAATAAATTTTCTGGAATTAATACTGGAAAATATACATTCTCAACTCCGGTTTCTTTAAACTTATTATCTGTATATTTTTGTATATTTTCCCAAATAGCATATCCATATGGTTTTATAGCTATACAACCTTTAGTATCTGTATAATCAGCAAGCTCTGCTTTTAAAACAATATCTGTATACCACTTTGTAAAATCATCTTCTATATTAGTTATATCTTTAACAAAATTATCATTTCCCATTTATAATTACTCCTTTTCCTAATCTTAATTATCTTAAATTCAGTTTATCCCCTCTTCTTGGGGTAGAGGAGCCTCATTATCTATAATTTCATCTATAACAATTTGTTCATTTTCATCTAATTTATATCTTGGAAGTTCTGGTAAATCATCTAAACTTGTAATTCCAAACATTTTCATGAAATTTTTTGTAACTTTATACATTGTTGGTCTACCCGGTGCATCCATTTTTCCTGCTTCTTCTATTAAATCATATTCTATAAGTTTATATATAGTTCCATCAGAACCAACCCCTCGAATTGCTTCTATTTCAGAACGTGTTATTTTGGGATTATATGCAATAATAGACAATGTTTCTAAAGCAGCATTAGAAATACTAGGTTTTGACCTATTATCAAACAATGGATATATATATTCATAATATTCCTTTTTAGTACATAATTGATAACCATCTTCTATTTTTATAAGTTCTATTCCACTATTATTTTCATTATATTTAGTTTTCATTTTTTGAATAATTCTTTCAATGTCTTCTGAACCTAGCTCTATAACATTCATAATATCTTTTATTGTTATAATACTTCCTGTTGAAAATAACATTGCTTCAATTATTGCCTCTGCTCTTTCTATGTCCATAATTATTTTTCCTTCCAAAATTTCACTTTAAATACTATAATATTATCCCATGTAATTACTAATATGTCAACAAAAAATTGACATTTAAGTTTATCTTTGCTATAATTATTTTATATTGATTATTAAAAATAAATTTCCTAAAAGAAAGGACTATAAATAAATGAAAAAAGATGAAAACGATTTAGATATTGAGATTGTAATTGGTGATAAATCAGATTTAAACTTTTCTGATGTTGGAGATTGTGTTAATACTTTAAGACCAAAAGATAAAAAAAATAAAAAAGTTATAATTCCTAAAACAAAAAATGATAAAAATTCTAAATAGTTTAAGGTGCACTTTAAAGCAAGTGCACCTTAAAATTTTATATTTTTCTTAATATTGACTCTGATGCTTTTTTTCCTGAAGCTAAAGCTTTGCATACTACTGATTTATTATCAACAACATCTCCACCTGCATAAACATTTTCTATACAAGTTTGATTATTTTCATCAACTTCTATTGTTCCCCAGTCAGTAAGAGCAAGTCCTTCTTTTAAAAGTAATTCTTTATTAGGTTTTAATCCAATTGCAAAAACTATTGTATCTGCTTCATAGTCAAACTCTTCATTTGACACATCTACTGCCTTTCCATCCACAATTGTTGTTTTTATACAATGAACACTTTCTATTTTTCCCTCTCTAGAATTTGCTGAAATTACTCTTGTTAGTTCTTTAAATTTTACTCCATCCTCCAAAGCCTCTTCTAATTCTATTTCTCTTGCAGGCATATGCTCTCTATCTCTTCTATATAAAATAGATACTTCTTTTGCCCCCATATGAATAGCAGCTCTTGCAGAATCCATAGCAACATTTCCTCCACCAATAACTACTACTTTTCCTAAATTCTTTATATGATTTTTATAATTATATGCTCTTAAAAATGTATCTGAATCATATACATTTTCTAATTTTTCGTCTGATAATTTATACAAACTTGAAAGTTCTGCACCAACTCCAATAAATACAAAGTCAAAATCTTTTTTTAATTCATCTATATGTATATTTTCTCCTAATACCATATTGGTTTTAAATTCTACTCCTAAATTTTTAAGAACATCTACTATATTTTTTACTGTATCTTTATTAAGTCTAAAATCTGGTATCCCATACGATAAAATCCCACCTAAATTATTTTCTTTTTCAAATACTACTGACTTTATACCTTTTTTAGCAAGTTCATAACTACAAGAAAGCCCTGCTGGACCCGCTCCTATTATAGCAACTCTTTTATTTTTACTTTCCTCTTTTTTTATATCCGCTTTTATATTATTTTCTAAAGCCCATTCATTTACAAATGTTTCTATTTTTCCAATTTTTGTAGGTTCAGACTTTATCCCTCTAATACATGCTCCTTGACATTGATCTTCTTGAGGACAAATTACACTACAAATATGACTAAATAAATTATTTTCTATTAATATATTGTAAGCATCTTCAAAATTTGATTCTTTAACTTTTGAAATAAACTCTGGTATATTAGTATGCATTGGGCAAGCTTTACTACAAGGTTTTATCTTGCATCCTAAACACCAATTTGCTTCTTTTAATATTTCTTCAACTTCTTCCATTATAGTTGCCCCTTTTTTACATGTTTTTATTTTTCATAGCATATTATAATATAATTTGTTTTATAAATCAAGGAAGATTTATTGACTTTACACGTTTTTTCTGATATCTTTAAATTAGTTTAAAATAAGGAGAAAATATTTATGTACTATATAGATTTTGATAATACATTATATGAAACTGGAAAATTAACTAAAGATGTTTTAAACTCTTTCTCTAATATAATTAGTACTCAAAAACAAATTAATTTTCAAGAAATTTACGCATATATAAAAGATTCTTTTAATTCCACTACTGACAATTTTATTTCTTTTGCTAAATCTCTTTCAATAAAATATAATATAAGTTTCAATCAACTATATAATCCTCTTATGGAAATAATAATAACAAATGGAAGTCAATACACTTTTCCAGATGCTATAAACTTTTTAAAAAAGCTAAAAAAAACTGGCCATAAATCATGTATATTAACATTTGTTTTCCCTAAAAATTTAAGTCAACAAGCTTTAAAACTAACCGGTTCTGGTCTTTTAGAATATGTAGATGAAGTATATACTGTAACAAGTTCAAAATCTAAACTACATTTAGATTTTGAAAATTCAACATTTATTGAAGATAGTCCAAAAGAAATTGAAGACTTTTATAATAGTGGTGCTAGAAATATAATAAGAATTATAAAACCTAACAATGAAAAAAGGACATCTAAAAAACTAAATATACCAGTAGAAATACCTACTTTTACAACTTTTGATGATATAATTACCCCTGAACTATCACTAAATGATGAAAAAACAATTGAATAAAATACTAATTTTGTATCATATTAATTATAAGATTTAAAATTTTTTCAAAAAGTATTGTCAAAATATTATTTTTCTGGTATAATAATTTTCGTTATGGCGAGGTAGCTCAGTTGGCTAGAGCAACTGGTTCATACCCAGTGGGTCGAGAGTTCGAATCTCCCTCTCGCTACCATAACAAGTAGAGCTTAAAACCTCTACTTTACATATTTGCGGATGTGGCGAAACTGGCAGACGCGCTAGACTTAGGATCTAGTGGGAGACCGTGGGGGTTCAAGTCCTCTCATCCGCACCAAAGACGTTTCTGTTCGAACTAAATTGAACAGATGATACAAATATCATTCTGAAAAAGGATGGTATTTTTTTATTGTAAAATTGCCATCCAAACGAAAGGATGGTGTTTTAAATGAAAATAATAAAGCAAGAACTAGAATTTGAGGAATGTCTAAAACAAAGGCTTGAATTTATATGTGAGTTTTCTAAGGTTACTCCTACTTTTATTAATGGTAGCATTAGAAAATTAGAAAAAACTAATCTTACATATATTGAGCCACATAGAGTGATTATTAAGAATATTACTTTTTTAGTTTTCAATTATTCTAATGATGTGTATATCACTAACTTGACTAAAAAGATTAAATTATCAGAGTTAGAAGAATATTTGAAAAACATATAATTGTAAATATTTGACATTTCTTAAAATCGTAGTATAATATAATCAATAAAAATTTATATTTACTCGGCAAGAGTTATATATATGAGTACTTTGAAAAAATTATATTATATTGCATTATTGTATTTTAGTTTAT
>CANRSD010000023.1 GCA_947642355.1 uncultured Clostridia bacterium | reverse complement strand
TATATTTATTTAAAAATGCAGATGGAACATATGAGTATGTGCCTAAAGTTGGTGGTGCAGGGGGAGCAGGAGTTTCAGAGACTTCTAATTATGCAACTAATTGTAAAGCAGGCATAAAAGGAGAAAATCGGATTTAATCGTTCTACTGGAGGTGGAGGATCTGGTTCCGCTCTTGGAGGTACATCTGGCTATGGTGCTGTTGGAACAAGTTTTTCGGGTGGTACTGGTGGAGCTAGTGGGAATTCTATTCCTCCTGCTAGCACGGCTAATATTTATGGAGGAAAAGGAGGTTCGAAAATGGCTTCTTTAGGAAGTGGAGGTGCAGGAAATCCAGGAGGAGATGGAGATGCTTTAGGAAAAGGCAAAGGTCAGAATGGAACAGGTGGACTAATTATAATATATAGTGATAATTGTGAAAATTTTGGTAATTTTACAAATAATGGATCAGATGGAGGGACTCAAGGAAATTATACACAGCCTACTGGAGGAGCTTCTGGAGGAGGGTCAATTAATATATTTTTAAATTATGAAAATACTGTTAATGGTAATTTTGCAATTTCTGGAGGAATTGGACCAAAGAATAAAAATAATATATCAAGTGGTGCTGGTGGTTCAGGTACAGCCACAATAGGAACAATTATAAATGGACAGTTTAAAAAAATAGATATATAAAATAATTGAGCATTTGATTAACAGATGCTCTTTTTTGTTATAATAAAATTATGATTATTATATTTTTAAGACTATTATGTAAAGTTAATTTGAGTTGAAAATAAAAAATGTTTTTTCATTGCAAATTTATTTATATATGTTAAAATATTTTATATATAGTTATTTAGGAGATAAGAAATAATGACATATGATATGTTAGAAAAAGAGATAGCCAGTAAAAAAGAACTTAAATCTTTATATCTTTTTTATGGAGAAGAAAAATATTTAATTGATAATATTGTAAAAAAGATAAAGAGGAATTTTGGGGAGATATTGCAAGGTATAAATTACATTATTATTGATGAAAGTTTGATTGACGATTTAATTTATAATATAGAAAGTCCAGCTTTTGGATATGATAAAAAGCTTATAATTGTAAAAAAATCAGGATTATTTAAAAAGGATGGACGTAAAAAAAATGGAACACCAATTCAAGAAAAAATTTCTAATTATATTAGTGAAAATATAGATGTTATAGATGAGGCTGTAAATATTGTATTTATTGAAGATGATGTAGACAAAAATAATGTTTTTGAAGCAATTAATAAAAATGGAATAGTCTGCAAAATTGACGAATTAAATCAAATGCAGTTAATTAAAAAATTAAAGCAGATTTGTAATGCATATAAAGTAAATGTACGGAGAAAATATTTTAGCATATCTAATAGAAGTTTGTGGAACAAATATGCAATTTTTAATTAATGAAATAAGAAAATTAATAGAGTTTGCTGGAGAAAATGGAACAATACAAAAAGAAGATATTGAAAAATTGGCAATAAAGCAAATAGATAGTGTTATATTTGATTTAACAGATAACTTAGGTTCCAAGAAAATTTCAGAAGCAATAGAAGTTTTAGATGATTTAATTTATCAAAAAGAACCAATTCAAAAGATTTTGGTAACATTATATAATCATTTTAAAAAATTATATTTATGTTCAATGGCAATAAACTTAAATAAAGATATTTTAACATCAATAGGTCTAAAACCTAATCAAACATTTTTAGTAAATAAATATAAAAAACAAGTTGGTTCATTTAGTATAGATGAGTTAAGAAGTATTTTAAATGAATTAACTTTACTTGATTATAATTCTAAAAATGGAAAAATTGATGTTGATATAGGTTTAAGAAGTGTATTGTGCAATTATGTTAGCCGTTCAAATTAAATCCTTGATTTTAGCCTAAAAATGTAGTATAATAATTAAGTTATAAATTGTGTTTTTAAACATATAATTAATTATCTTTAAAAAGAAAGATGGAGGAATTATGATAAAATTTATACTACTCATAATAATAGGTTTTGTTTTTTTAATAAAAGGAGCAGATTTTTTAGTTGAAGGTGCGTCAAGTATTGCTAAAAAATTTAGAATACCAGAAATTATAATTGGACTTACAATAGTGTCTATTGGTACGTCAATGCCAGAGTTTTTTGTGTCACTTACATCAGCTATGCAAGGATTTAGTGATGTATCGCTTGGAAATGTTATAGGTAGTAATTTATGTAATTTATTATTGATACTTGGAATAACTACAATAATAAGAAGTGTAAAATTTGCAAAAAATACAAAGATTATAGAAATTCCCTTTTTAATTGTTATTACATTTATATTTTTTGTGTTATCTCAAAATAGAATAATTTCAAAAGCAAATGGAGTAGTTTTGGTAGGATTTTTCATAATTTTTATTTTATATACAATAGTGTCTGCTAAGAAACAAAAAATAGATGAAAGTAATTCTTTAGAAATTGATATAAGGCAAAAAGAAATCTCTGTTTTAAAAAGTATTTTAAAAATAATAATAGGAATTGTAGCATTAAAACTTGGAGGTGAATTTGTTGTAAATAATGCAACAGAAGTAGCAAAAATAATAGGTATTAGTGAAAAGATTATAAGTGTTACAATAATTGCTGTAGGAACTAGTCTTCCAGAATTGGTAACTTCGGTGTTTGCTGCAATTAAGGGAAATACTGATATGGCAATTGGAAATATAATTGGTTCAAATATATTTAATTTATTATTAATAATTGGAGTTTCTTGTATAATTAGTCCATTGAATTATAATCCTAGTTATAATTTAGATTTGATTATTTTATTTATAGCTTCATTGTCTCTATTTATAATACCAAAAGTTGGAAAAAAGGATTATATGACTAAAAAAGGAGGGCTATTATTTTTACTATCTTATATAGGATATATTGCTCATTTGATAATTATTTAAAAAATTTTAAAAAAACTATTGCATTATGTAAATCTTTGTGCTATAATATAAATGTCACTGGGAACGGATAGTTCCTAAAACCATGTCTCAACAATTAAGGAGGACAAAAAATGAACTCATTAACCAGAAAAAATTATAATTTGATCACCGCGGCGGCAGCGGACACAGGCATCTGAAAATGGGGGAAAGTACAATGAGAGGTGGATAGGAAGCGTTTGAAATGTAAGCGCAATAAGAAGGTGGGGACCTGAAAAATGGGCCCCACCCATTTATTTTTATATTTCACAGATAAGTAGTTATATATAAATAGGTGAACATAAAATAGAATGATATTATTTTTAAGTTTTGGTGTTTTTTTGATTTACAATAAAATGTAAAATCGAGATTCTCCCATAAAATTCTTGAACAAAAACCATTTCACTTTATTGTATTGACAAAATATATTTAAAGTAGTATCATATAAACATAGAGGAAAAGTAAACTGTGAAGAGGAAAAGTAAAATAAATGTTACTAAAAGAGATGATTGGTCAATGGGCTGAAAGCCAATCTTAGAAAACGTATTTGAAAAACTACCTTGGAGTTTCTATTTGAAAGAGTAGCGTTTAGATTACGTTATAAATCTATTAATTAAGTTAAATTAAGGATGGAACCGTGCAGAGATAAAGCACTCCTATAAGTTTGTTATAGGAGTGTGTTTTTTATGCAAATAGAATATGAAGCAAGAGTTTTAGAAATAGATAAAAATAAATTAGAAGAAAAATTAAAATTATTAGGTGCCAAAAAGCAAGGTGATTTTGAGTATAAAAGACGAGTTTATGATTTTAAACCAGTAGATAAAAGTAAATGGATTAGATTACGAACCGATGGCACTAAAACAACGTTAACATTAAAAGAAGTAAAAAGCGATAAAATAGATGGTACAGAAGAATGTGAAATAATAGTATCTGATTTTGATGAAACCAATATAATTTTAAATAAATTAGGATATACATCTCGTTCAGAAAGTTTATAAAGAATTTTATCATATGGATATATCAGAAGTTTCAGAGTTAAGATTTGATACTAAATTAGATAAAAAATATTATATTTAAGGAGGAATAGATTATGTTTAAAATTAAATTAGGTGGAGGAAAAACAGCGGAAGTAGAGGAGAGTATGTATTGGCATACAACATCTCATATTATGGCACAAGCTGTTAAAAGATTGTTTCCAAGTGCATGTTTAGCTATAGGACCAGCAATAGAAAATGGATTTTATTATGATTTTGATATAGAAAAACCATTTTCAGAAGAAGATTTAAAATCTATTGAAGAAGAAATGAAAAAGATTATTAAAGAAGAATTAGAAATAGAAAGATTTGAGCTTTCAAGAGAAGAAGCCATAAAATTAATGGAAGAAAAAAATGAACAATATAAAATTGAATTAATAAAAGAATTACCAGAAGGAGAAGTTATTTCTTTTTATAAACAAGGTGATTTTGTAGATCTTTGTAGAGGACCTCATTTACCATCAACAGGATGTGTTAAAGCAGTTAAATTATTAAATTCATCAGGTGCTTATTGGAAAGGTGATGAGCATAATAAAATGCTTCAAAGAATATATGGAATATCTTTTCCAAAGGCTAGTGAACTTGAAGAATATTTAAATATGATTGAAGAAGCTAAAAAAAGAGATCATAGAAAATTAGGAAAGGAATTAGATTTGTTCTTTTTTGATGAAACAGCTCCTGGAATGGCATATTGGATGCCTAAAGGGTTTAAGATGATGAACATTTTAATAGACTTTTGGAGAAAAGAACACGAAAAAAGAGGATACCAAGAATTTTCAGGACCACAATTAAATAGTAGTGAATTATGGAAAATTTCAGGACATTGGGATCACTATAAAGAGGATATGTTTGTGTTAACAGATTCAGATGGAAAAGAACAAGCTTTAAAACCTATGAATTGTCCAAATGCTATAAAAATTTTCGCCTCAAAATTAAGAAGTTATAAAGACTTACCACTTCGTTATAATGATATAGATGTTATTCATAGAAATGAAAAATCAGGTCAGTTAAATGGTTTATTTAGAGTTAGAATGTTTAGGCAAGATGATGCACATAACTTTATTACAGAAGACCAAATAGGATTAGAAATTAAAGATATAATAGAAATTGCAAAACATTTATATGGAATTTTTGGATTAGATTTTGAACTTACATTATCTACAAGACCAGATGACTATATGGGAGATATAGAATTATGGAATAAAGCAGAGGCAAATTTAAGAGAAGTTTTAGATGAATTATGTGGAAAAGATAAGTATAGGATTAATGAAGGAGATGGAGCTTTCTATGGTCCAAAAATAGATATAAAAATGAAAGATTGCTTAGGAAGAGAATGGCAAATGGGTACAGTCCAAGTTGATTTCCAATTACCACTTAGATTTAATTTATCATATATAGATAGTAATGGAGAAAAGAAAACACCAATACTAATTCATAGAGCTTTATTTGGTTCATTTGAGAGGTTTATAGGAATTATAACAGAGCATTTTGCAGGAGCTTTTCCAGTATGGCTTGCACCAGTTCAAGTAAGAGTAATGCCTATTTCGGACGCTCAAAAGGAATATGCAAAACAAGTAGTAAATGATTTAGAAAATGCAGGATTGAGAGTAGAGTTAGATGAAAGAGAAGAAAAGATAGGATATAAAATTCGTGAAGCTCAACTTGCAAAAGTACCATATATGCTTATTTTAGGAGATAAAGAGAAAGAAGTGGGAGCAGTTGGGGTAAGAGCTAGAAAAGATGGAGATATCGGTCAAATGTCTATAAATGATTTTATAAATAAAGTTAAAGTAGAAGTAGAAAACTTTGAAAGATAAAAAATTTATAGAATGTAGATTTTTGTAAGATTAAAATTGTTGACAATTAACATAAAACGTACTATAATATTTTATGACGAAAAGTTATATGAGTCGTCCAAAAACATTTAAACAGGAGGAAAAATTATGGCAGAAAAAAAAGATGCTCGGAAAGACGGTAAAAGAGTAATTGCTGATGGCAACGGTCATACAGTAGTAACCAGCAAGAACTGGAAGTATGATGGTCAGTTAAATAAAACGACCAAAGTGCATACCCCAGGTCATTGCCTGGAACCGGAGCAGTAAGACGACTAAGTGGCAACTTATGCCAGAGAACAGAAGAGTCTGAAGTTAAATTTCAGACTCTTTAAAAATTTGCGAAAAAATGTTTTGTAAATTCTTTACAATATAAAAGTTCCGTGATATAATACAAATTGATATTTATTTTGTTTTTTATTTTGGGGGGAAATATAAGGAAGTATGAATGATAATATTGTAATTAAAGGAGCAAGAGAACATAACTTAAAAAATATTAATATTGAAATTCCAAAAGATAAATTAGTAGTAGTAACAGGTCTTTCAGGATCTGGTAAATCTTCATTTGCTTTTGATACATTATATGCTGAAGGTCAAAGAAGATATGTAGAGAGCTTGTCTTCATATGCAAGACAGTTTTTAGGTTTGATGGAAAAACCAGATGTAGATAGTATAGAGGGGCTTTCACCAGCAATTTCAATAGATCAAAAAACTACTTCTAAAAACCCACGTTCAACAGTTGGAACTGTTACAGAAATATATGACTATATTCGTTTATTATATGCAAGAATAGGAGTTCCATATTGTCCAAAATGTGGTAGAAAAATAGAAAAGCAAACAATAGATCAAATTGTAGACCATGTACTTAGTTTAGAAGAAGGAACTAGAATTCAAATTTTAGCACCAATTATAAGAGGTCAAAAAGGTGAACATTTAAAACTTTTGCAAAATATGCAAAAAGAAGGCTTTGTCAGAGCTATAATTGATGGAGAATTATATGAACTTGATGATGAAATTAATTTGGATAAAAATAAAAAACATAATATAGATATAATTGTAGATAGATTAGTCATTAAAGAAGACATTAGAAATAGATTAGCAGAGTCAATAGAAACTGCTTTAAAAAATGCAAATAGTTTGGTAAAGATAGATATTCCAAAACAAGAATCAAAATTATTTAGTACTAATTATGCATGTCCAGATTGTGGAATTAGTTTTGAAGAATTATCACCACGTATGTTTTCATTTAATAATCCATTTGGAGCTTGTCCAGAATGTACAGGTATTGGGTATTTAATGAAAATGGATGAAGATTTAATAATTCCAGATAAAACTAAAACTTTGTATGATGGAGTAAAAGCTTTTGGTTCAAGTTCTATGAAAAAAGGTGATACAATGGCTAAAATGTATTTTGAAAGTATTGCTAAACATTATGGAGTAGATATTAAAAAGCCAATAAAAAAATTGCCTAGAGAGTTTTTAGAAAAAATATTATATGGTACTGGAAAAGATGAGATAGATTTTGAATATGTATCAAGTGCAGGTGTAAGAAAATTTACGCAGAGCTTTGAAGGAGTTATTCCTACATTAGATAGGAGATATAGAGAAACGAAGTCTCAAGGTATGAGAGATTTTTATGAGATGTATATGAGTAATAGTCCTTGTCTTATGTGTAATGGAGCAAGACTAAAGAAAGAAGTATTAGCAGTAAAAGTTGGAGATAAAAATATAAATGAACTTACAGAATTACCAATTAGAAGAATAAAAGAATATTTAGGAAATCTTGAGCTTGGAAAAAAAGATAGAATGATAGCGGATATGATTTTTAAAGAGTTAAATAAAAGATTGCAATTTTTAATAGATGTAGGACTTGATTATTTAACACTTTCAAGATCAGCGGGGACTTTATCTGGAGGAGAAGCACAAAGAATTAGGCTGGCTACACAGATTGGTTCAGGTCTTTCAGGAGTTATGTATATTTTAGATGAACCAAGTATTGGTTTACATCAAAGAGATAATGAAAAGCTTATAGAAACACTTAAGAAATTAAGAGATTCTGGAAATACAGTTATTGTAGTTGAACATGATGAAGATACTATGTATGCAGCTGATCAAATAATAGATATAGGACCTGGCGCAGGAGTACATGGTGGAAATGTTATGGCACAGCGGAACTGCAGAAGAAATAAAAAATGTAGAGAATTCAATAACAGGTAAATATTTAAGTGGTAGAAAGAAAATAGAAGTTCCAAAAAATAGACGTAAATCAAATGGAATGTCTATTGAAATTAAGGGTGCTACAGAACACAATTTAAAAAATATAAATGTTAAATTTCCACTTGGAATATTTAATTGTGTTACAGGAGTTTCCGGTTCAGGAAAGTCAACACTTGTAAATGAAATTTTATATAAAAGTGTGGCAAAAGAAATTAATAGTTCAAATGAAAAGCCAGGGAAATGTGAAAAAATTAAAGGAATAAATAATATTGATAAAATTATAAATATTGATCAATCTCCAATAGGAAGAACACCTCGTTCAAATCCAGTTACATATACAGGAGTTTTTGATATTATTAGAGATATTTATGCTGGAACAAATGAAGCCAAAATGCGTGGTTATCAAAAAGGAAGGTTTAGCTTTAATGTAGAGGGTGGAAGATGTGAGGCTTGCCAAGGAGATGGTGTACTTAAAATTGAAATGAACTTTTTACCAGATATTTATGTACCATGTGAAGTTTGTAATGGTAAAAGATATAATAGAGAGACTTTGGAAGTAAAGTATAAAGGTAAATCAATTGCAGATGTTTTAGATATGACTGTAGAAGAAGCTTTAGAATTTTTTAGTAATATTCCAAGAATAAAACAAAAAATGCAAACATTATTAGATGTAGGATTAGGTTATATAAAACTTGGACAACCTTCTACAACATTGTCAGGAGGAGAAGCTCAAAGAGTTAAACTTGCAACAGAACTTTCTAAAAGAGCAACAGGAAAAACATTGTATATATTAGATGAGCCAACTACAGGACTTCATATGGATGATGTTAGTAAGCTTATAGATATTTTGCAAAGACTTGTAGATACAGGTAATACTATAATTGTTATAGAACATAATTTAGATTTAATAAAAACAGCAGATCATATTATAGATTTAGGACCAGAAGGGGGAGAACGCGGAGGAGAATTAGTGGCTTCTCGGAACTCCAGAACAAATTTGTAAAAATGATAAATCACATACAGGTAGATTTTTAAAGAAAATTATAGAAAAAGAAAAATAAATATTAAAGTCATTTGTATAAAAGTAATAAAAGAAGACGAGCATTAGCTCGTTTTCTTATAAAAAAAATAAATGTATAATATGTAAAATATTTGTAAATAATATTTGTGAATTAAAAAGGAGGTGCTGTCCAGATGGCAAAAGAAAAGAAAAACAAAAATTCACAAAACAACAATAATTCACAAAATAATAACAATTCAAAAAACAATTCAAATAATGACTAATAAAAAAATTTAACATTAAAAGAGGGTTTCCTATTCTAGGACACCCTCTTTTTTAAGTTTGATGGATTAAAAAGGTTTATTTGTTAACATAATACAAAAAAGATACATATAATATATTATTAAGCGATATAGGAGGTGTATATCATGGAAAATAATTATGATGATATGTGTTGCTTTAAACCTAGAAAAAAACGTTGTTGTGGTGAATATATACTTGCAATATTGTTTGTTGTATTAGCAGCTATTTTAGGGTTAATTCTTGGAGCTATATTTGCAACAACAATTTTGGCTGCATTAAGTTCTATAATAATTTTTGCTATTATGATTGTATTATTAATAATTATAAGAGTTATTAGTTTATTTTGTAAAAGCTAGATATTTATTATAAAATAAAAAAGTGAAAATAGAAATATAAAAAAGCTATTTTCACTTTTTTTATATTTACAAAGTATACATAATATGATAAAATATAAAAGCTAAGGCTGGAAAGCTAATATATAAATAAGGAGGCTGTAAAAATGTTAGCAGCAAGTTACATGAAACCATATGTATTACCAGGTTTTAGGTGTATTAAAGGAAATTGGAGAAATGGTTTTGTCATTGAAAATCTGGAAGATGAGAGTCAATTTGTTTGGGTTGTAGATTATTATGATTTTCTACAAAAAAACCATAATGTTCATTTAAAACATTTCGATGTTGTAAAACCGGAATTGATTGAGAGTGTAGCCAAATATGGTGGTTTTTATATTTCCAGATATAAGGCTTCTAAAGTTGGATGGAAGATTTGTTTCAGAAAAGATAGGGAGCCAATTACAGATGTTAGTTTCGCAATATCAAATCAGTATGCAAATGATTATCTTAATACGCTTGAGATTGGCAGCTGTATACCATCAGGAAGTTGTTGGGATGCAATGTGTGAATTTTTGATTAACTCTGATGAAATTAGTGAATATGATGTAAAAGATGATTCAACTTATTTAGGATGGTATATAAATTCTAAAATTACACAGAAAAAGATTCAAAAAACAGGAACTGGAAAGAGCATATGTAATATATATGACTTGAATGGAAATTGCAGTGAATGGACGAGTGAAATTGCAGGAGAGAATGAGCATGTAACACGTGGTGGATTTTTTTATAAAACAGGAGATGAGGCACCATTAGCTTCTCGTACAGTTTCGTATTCAAGGCTGGGAAGTACACTTATTGGGTTTCGTACAGTGATTTATAAGAGAGTTTAGCCCTCTGGGCGAAACTCTCTTAATCAAACTATTATTGTTTTTTACAGATTTATTTGTTTTAATTTAACTTCTTTATCATGAATTTCAAATTCTTTATAGTATTTTTTATAATTTTCTAAATTTAAGTTGTTTTTACATAAATCATAAATTTTTTTATAAACAGGGACTTCTAATAATTCATTTCTTAAATCATTATAGTATTTATGTATTAAATTATGAGTATAGTTTTTCCATTCTTTTTTATTATTTATTAAAAGCATTCCACGAACATCAGTTGCAGAGACTTGAAAATTATTTCTTGAAATTATAAGTTGTGAAGTATTTTGGATGTCCTCAGGAGAAAACCAATTTTTGCGGCTTTCATCATTTCCAAAAATAAGTAAGTCTGCAAATTTATTCATATGACGTTCGGTTTCAGATTTTACGTAATTTCCCCATTTAAAATTTACATCAAATTCATTTGTTAAGTCATTTATTCCTTTTATTACTAGACTTTCTTCATTAGGAAATGTTTCTTTTATAATAAAAGTTCTAGTTTTTAAAGAAAATGGATTACGAAGAGTTTTTTCTTCTTGTGCAGAGCCAACTAATACTAAAGTTTGTTGACACAAATTCAAAGAATTTTTAAATAATATATAATGACCTAATTGCATATGCCCAAACCTTCCACAAATTAGACCAAGTTTATATAATTTTTCCATATGACCTCCAAAATTTATATTATTTTTTAATTATATCATAAAACTAATAATAATATAAATATTTTTTTAAATTCATTGATTTTTGTTCAAAAAAATAATATAATTCTAATATTATAATAATAGATATAAGGTGTTAAATGATATGAAAGTAAAAAGAAAACAAAGAAATAGTAAAATGTGTTTTATTTGTGGTTTAGATAATCCATATGGAGTTAAAGCTCAGTTTTATGTTATGGAAGATAATAGTGTAGTAACTTTGTTCAAATTTAAAAAAGAACATCAAAGTTATCCAGAAAGAGTACATGGAGGAATTATTACAGCAATGTTAGATGAATTAGGTCTTAGAGCTTTTTGGATAGATAAAGATGATGAATTAGGAGTTACAATGACTTTGGAAACTAAATATCGTAAGCCCATACCATATGATGTGATATTAAAAGGAAGAGCTAAAGTTATTATGAGTAATTCAAAATTTATAAAAAGTGAAGCAGAAATTTTAGATATGAATGGAAATGTATTAGCAAATGCTACTATAAAGTATTTAAGAATGGAAAATAATCAAGTTACAGAAAATGCAGATATGCATGAAGAAATGTGTTATTTAATAGAAGATGATATAAAAGAAATAAGTTAGTTAGTGTAAGGGGATTTCTATTATAGTAAAAGGAGGAAAATTTACTTATGTTAAAACTAAAAAATATTATTAAAAATTATTTATCTGGTGAATCAGAAGTAAAAGCTTTAAAGGGAATTAGTATTGAATTTAGAAAATCTGAATTTGTATCAATTTTAGGCCAAAGTGGATGCCGGAAAAACAACACTTTTAAATATAATAGGAGGACTGGATAGATATTCTGATGGAGATTTAATAATAAATCGGAAAGTCTACTAAGGATTTTAAAGATAAAGATTGGGATTCATATAGGAATTATTCAGTTGGATTTGTATTTCAAAATTACAATTTAATTTCTCATCAAACTGTTTTATCTAATGTAGAACTTGCATTAACAATATCAGGAGTATCTAAAAAAGAGAGAAAAGAAAGAGCTATAAAAGCTTTAGAAGAAGTAGGTTTGAAAGAACAAATAAATAAAAAGCCAAATCAATTATCTGGAGGACAAATGCAAAGAGTTGCAATTGCTAGAGCTTTAGTTAATGACCCAGATATTATTTTAGCAGATGAACCAACTGGTGCACTTGATACAGAAACAAGTGTGCAAGTTATGGAAATTTTGAAAAAAATTTCAAAAGATAAATTAATAATAATGGTAACACATAATCCAGAATTAGCTGAAAAGTATTCTTCTAGAATAGTGAAGATATTAGATGGAAATATTATTGATGATTCAGATCCATATAAAGATAAAAAAGACAAAAAAGAAAAAGTAAAAGAAGGAAAAACATCAATGAGTTTTTTTACTGCTTTATCATTGAGTCTTAATAATCTAATGACTAAAAAAGGAAGAACTTTTTTAACTGCATTTGCAGGAAGTATAGGTATTATAGGAATTGCACTTATTTTATCTTTATCTTCAGGAGTACAAAATTATATAAATAAAGTAGAAGAAGATACACTTTCATCATATCCTATAACAATAAAAAAAGAATCTGTTGATATGACATCTATGCTAGAAGCAATGATGGGAGAAGAAAATGAATTAGATGGTATAAATAAAGAAGATAATAAGATTTATTCTAGAAATATTATGACAGATGTTATAAGCGGTGTTTCTCAAGAAGTTCAAACTAATGATTTGAAAACTTTTAAGAATTATTTAGAAACAGAAGATACTGTCATAAAAGAAAATTCAAATGTAATACAATATAGTTATGATATAAATTTGAATTTATATAAAGAAAATACTGATAATGGAATAGTAAAAGTAAACCCAAGTCAAGTAATGAATTCATTTGGTGAGATGGGTGAAATGATGAATGGACATAATGAAATGATGTCTATGTTTAGTGGAGGAATGAGTGTTGGAAGTACAGATGTATGGATTGAATTATTAGATAATCCAGAATTACTTAAAACACAATATGATGTACTTGAAGGAAAGTTTCCAGAAAAATATAATGAGGTTGTATTAATAGTTGATGAAAATAATCAAATAAGTGATTATACATTATATAGTTTAGGAATTAAGGATATAAAAGAAGTATCACAAATGTTTGAAAGTTTTCAAAAAGGGGAAACTATTGAAAAAGGAGCAATAGAAGGTTATACATATGATGATATATTAAATTTAAAATTTAAAGTATTATTAAATACTGATTATTTTGAAAAAGAAAATGGAATTTGGATAGATAAGTCTGGAAATACTGACTATATGAAATCAAAACTTGCTTCTAGTGAAGAAGTAAAAGTAGTAGGAATTATAAGACCAAAAGAAGAAAGTAATATCCCATCTACAACATATGGTGAAATTGGATATTTAAAAGATTTGACAGAACTTGTTGTAAATAAAATAAATGATACTGAGATAGTAAAAGAACAAAAGGCAACTCCTAATATAAATGTATTTACAGGTACAGAATTTATAGGAAATAATGAAGTAGCAAGTGGAAATACAGGATTTTCATTTGAAAATTTAACAGATGAGCAAAAAATGCAATTAAGTCAGATGAGTGAAGAAGAAAAAATGGCATTTGCATCAGCTTATGCTGGAAATATTAATGCTACTTATGAAAGCAATTTAAATACTTTAGGAGTTGTTGATTTATCTTCTCCAAGCACTATAAATATTTATCCTAAAAACTTTGAAGCAAAAGATAGTATAAAACAATCAATTGAAGATTATAATAAAAAACAAGAGAGTTTAGGAAAAGAAGAAAATGTTATAAATTATACAGATATAGTTGGTACTTTAATGAATTCTGTTACAAAAATAATAAATGTTATAAGTTATGTATTAATAGCATTTGTTGCTATTTCATTAGTAGTTTCTTCAATAATGATTGGAATTATAACATACATTTCAGTATTAGAAAGAACTAAAGAAATAGGTATTTTAAGAGCAATTGGTGCATCTAAAAAAGACATAAGTAGAGTATTTAATGCAGAAACATTTATAATAGGTTTAACAGCAGGAGCATTAGGAATTATAGTAACTTCTCTTTTAAATATTCCTATAAATATAGTAATAAAACATATAGTAGGTATTTCGGGAATTTCTGCATTACCATTAAATGGTGCTGTTATTCTTGTAGTTATAAGTATGGTGCTAACTGTAATTGCTGGACTAATTCCAGCTAAAATGGCTGCTAAAAAAGATCCAGTAGAAGCACTTAGAACAGAATAATAAAGGAGAAAAAACTTTGAATATTGAGTATGGAAGAAATAAAAAAAGAGATATAACTGTATATATTGTACTTAGATCATTAGTTATTATAACTATGATAGTTCAGTTTTTACATGGTAATTTTGAAAATGTATTTTTATGTATATTAACATTAATATTATTTACAATCCCTATAATTATAGATCAAAAATTAAATATAAAATTACCATCAGCATTAGAAATAATTATATTTTTATTTATATTTTCAGCTGAAATTTTAGGAGAGATTAATAACTTTTATGGTCAATTTAAAAATTGGGATACAATTTTACATACTATAAATGGTTTTTTATGTGCAGCAATAGGTTTTTCTTTAATTGATATATTGAATAGGTCAGAAAGATTTCATACTAAATTATCACCAATATTTGTTGCACTTGTTGCATTTTGTTTTTCAATGACAATAGGTGTTTTATGGGAATTTTTTGAATTTGGAGCAGATGTATTAGTTCATACAGATATGCAAAAAGATAATATAGTATCTACTATTTCTTCAGTTGCATTAAATGAGAAAAAAGAGAATAAAGCTGTTGAGGTTAATAATATAAATAAAACAGTAATATATAATAAAAATAATGAAATAATAGCAATAATTAATGGTGGATATTTAGATATTGGACTTAGAGACACTATGAAGGATTTAATAGTAAACTTTATAGGTGCAGTGGTGTTTTCTATTATTGGATGGTTTTA
The DNA here is from genome assembly GCA_947642355.1 of uncultured Clostridia bacterium. Taxonomy (GTDB): domain Bacteria; phylum Bacillota; class Clostridia; order TANB77; family CAG-508; genus Scatovivens. Next base: position 14,983 of record CANRSD010000023.1, on the reverse strand, counting down.
TATAAAAGATAGGGATGAATATAAGTTTGCAGAAAATTTTATACCAATTAGAAAAACAGAAGAAGAAATTGAGGAAACTAAAAGGGAGCTTGAAAGGCTTGAGAAAGTATTAGAAGAAAAACGTGCTAAAAGAAGATTAAAATGGGAGAGGAAAGGTAAAAAATAAAATTCACAAAAAAGACACATAAATTTAACTTTATTTTAAGAATTTAATTATAATATAATGGAAAATATAGGAAAAGGAGTGAGGCTTATAGATGAATATATAATTAATAATGAAAGGAGAAAGTTAAATTTGAATTATAATACAGAGTTATTGCAATTAGATAAAACATTAGCTCCGTCACAAGAATTAAATGTTAATGATGATATATTTAAAAATTTAATGTTTATACATTCTATGGCAATAAAAGAGTTAACTTCAAAATTAGAAATATTTAAAGAAGAGTTTAATGTTTTATATAATTACGATTTAATAGATAATATAACATCTAGGGTAAAAACCCCAGATAGTATAGTAAAGAAGATGATAGATAAGAAATATGAATTAACATATAGAAATTTGATTAATGATGTAAATGATATTGCAGGTATAAGAATTATTTGTACAACTAAAGATGATATATTTTTAATAAGAGATTTGATTTCAAACTTAGCTGGAATAACAGTTTTAAAAGAAAAGGATTATGTTACATATCCTAAAAAGAGTGGATATTCTAGTTATCATATTTTAGCTCAATTGCCAATTAATGTTGGTATGGATATAGTTAATGTTAAAGTAGAAATTCAAGTTAGAACAAAGGCAATGGATTTATGGGCAAGTATTGAGCATGATATAAGATATAAATCTAAAAATAAAATTAGTAAAAAGGTTTCAGATGAACTAGTTACTTGTGCTAAAAAGCTTGATAAAATAGACAATAAGATGTCAAAAATGTATTTAAATATGATAGAATAAATAATAAAGTGCGTTGTTGTGTTTATATAACAATGCATTTTTTATTTTAGAGATTTTGTCGAAAAATAAATTATAAAAAGTATTGAAAAAAATAAATATTTAGTATATAGTATCTACATACTAAATAAGAATTAAGGAGGCTTTAATAAATGGAAAAAAATACTTTAGTACCATATGTTATAGAACAAACAAGTAAAGGTGAAAGATCATATGATATTTATTCAAGATTATTAAAAGATAGAATTATAATGTTATCAGAGGATGTAAATTCAGCATCAGCTAATGTTATAATAGCAGAGATGTTATTTTTAGAATCAGAAGATCCAGACAAAGAAATACATTTTTATATTAATTCACCAGGAGGATCAATAGTTGATGGAATGGCGATAGTAGATACTATGAATTATATAAAATGTCCAGTATCAACAATATGTGTTGGGATGGCTGCTAGTATGGGTTCAGTGTTACTTGCTTGTGGAGAAAAAGGAAAGAGATTTGCTACACCAAATTCTGAAATATTAATTCATCAACCATTAATAGGAGGGCATGGTCTTTCTGGCCAAACAACAGATATAAAAATTCATACAGATCATTTAGTTAAAACTAGAGAAAAAATGAATAAATTGTTAAGTGAAAAAACAGGTCAATCAATTGAAAAAATTATGCAGGATACTGAAAGAGATAATTATATGACAGCTGAAGAGGCTTTAAAATATGGTTTAATTGATGGAATTTTAGATAAGAGAAATTAAGAAAGAGGTGCTTAGATAAAGTGGCGAAAAATCAAGGAACTATAAAATGTTCTTTTTGTGGAAAACCACAAGAAGCAGTAAAAAAGATAATTGCAGGCCCAAGCCGGAGTGTATATTTGTGATGAGTGTGTTTCTGTTTGTCAAAATATAATGGAAACAGAAATGTTTGAGACATTTGAAGATGAAGATATTTCATCTATTAATATACCAAGTCCAGCAGAAATAAAAAAAATATTGGATGATTATGTAATAGGTCAAGAGGAAGCTAAAAAGACACTTTCTGTTGCAGTTTATAATCATTATAAAAGAATAAATCATTCAGGATTTATGGAGGATGTTGAAATACAAAAAAGTAATATTTTGTTACTTGGTCCAACTGGATGTGGTAAAACACTTTTAGCACAAACTTTGGCAAAAGTATTAAATGTACCTTTTGCTATAGCTGATGCTACAACATTAACAGAAGCTGGATATGTTGGAGAGGATGTTGAAAATATTTTGTTAAAACTTCTTCAATCAGCTAATATGGATGTTGAAAGAGCAGAAAGAGGAATAATTTATATTGATGAAATAGATAAAATATCTAGAAAATCAGAAAATCCTTCAATAACTCGTGATGTAAGTGGAGAAGGTGTGCAACAGGCTTTACTTAAGATAATTGAAGGAACTGTTGCATCAGTTCCACCTCAAGGAGGAAGAAAACACCCACATCAAGAATTTATACAAATAGATACAGCAAATATATTGTTTATTTGTGGAGGGGCATTTGAAGGACTAGATAGTATTATAAAAGATAGAGTTGGTAAAAAGTCTATTGGATTTGGAGCAACAATTGAAAGTAAGAAAAATATAAATAGAACAGAAGTATTAAAACAAATGTTACCACAAGATTTATTAAAATTTGGAATGATACCAGAATTTGTAGGAAGACTTCCAATTATAGCTACTTTAGACAGTTTGACAAAAGAAGCTTTAATTGATATTTTGACTAAACCAAAAAATTCTTTAATAAAACAGTACACAAAACTTGTTGAATTAGATGGGGTAGAGTTAGAATTCGAAACGGAAGCTATAGAAGTGATTGTAAATCAAGCAATAGAGAGGAATACAGGTGCAAGAGGTTTGCGTTCTATAATAGAAGCTTTAATGAGAGATATTATGTTTGATATTCCTTCAAACATAAAAATTACAAAATGTATAATAACTAAAGAAACTGCTGAAAAAGGAAAAGATCCAAAAATTATTATAGATGAAAATAAAAAAAGAGAACCATTAAAAATGAAAACTACTAAAGTACAAAAGCGAAATAAAAATAAAACAGCATAGTTTAATAAAATATTAAAAGACCTCTTATTACAGAGGTCTTTATTAATTGTTAAATTATTGTTTCAATTACATAATTACTTTTTTGAGAATCTATTAAATCATTATAAGCAGCTTCAGAAGTTTTTCCTTCGTCCCATCTACTAGAACAAGTTACATAACTATCTGTATCTTTAAAAGCTCCGTTTTTATCAATTGCAACATCTTCAATTTTAGCTACATAATACCATTCATAATTTGCTCCAGTAGAAGATGTATAAATTACTTTATAAATACCATATACAATATTACTTGATAAATAATAACTGTCTGATTTCTTTGGAGTTAATATATACATATTTACTAATTCTGGTTCAGAATTTGTAAATGTTTCACTATAAGAAACATCATCATAATTAGATGTTATAATATATTTACCATTATCTTCAATTTCATTTTTAACATTTTCTAATAAATCTGATTTAATAGTATTTAATGCTTCGTCTTTTAAATCATCTTTTGATGAAGCATAGAAAGGCTGGTCTTTAATCGTATATTCCATAGTATCTTCTGCAACTACTAATCCTGCTTCCATCGCATCATTTTTGTTATAATTTGCAGTAATAGTGATTTTTTCATCATTAGCTAAACCATAAGACTTACTAAGAGAGTATGTTACTGTACGAATGAATTTGTCAGAATTATTATTATTTACTGAGATGTTTAAGTCAGGAGAAACTCCTTCTATTTCTATTTCAATATCTTTAAAAAGATCTACAACATCAGCTTCTTCTAATCCTTTTATTTCAATTTTTACATTTTTATTTTTAAGTTTTAATTTATTATCTTTAAGCCAACTAGAAGAAATATCAGTTTCTATTTCTAAATCATTTCCATTAGATAAGTTTTCATTATCTTTTATTTCAAATTCAAGTTTTGAATTAAATTTTTTAGCAAGTTTAGAATCATCTATATATTTTCCTAATGCTTTTTCATCTAATTCTACTTCTGCAGTTGCATATCCATTAAATCCAGAATATTCAACATTTATATATTCTGATAAATCAATTGTTTTTGGAGCAAATACTAAGAAGTAAATAGCAGATATAACTGCACCAATAATAATAGCTATTAGAATTATTATTATTGCTATTTTAAAACCACTTTTTTTCTTTTTTGTATTTTCTTGTACATTTTCATTTGGTATTTTATTTTCTTCCATTTTTAACCTCCTAAAATTTAATATTTTTTTATTATGAAATTATTATATTTAAAATTAATGAAAAAATCAAGATATATTGGAAATTTAGGTTTATAGAATAAATAATTCGTCATAAGTAAATAAAATCACAATCATCATACTGCTTATTTTAGCGGGAGTATCACTAAACGCCATAGTAGGACAAGACCGGAATAATAGAAAAAGCAGAAAAAGCAGCAGATGAAACAGAAAGGGCTAGTATAAAAGAAGAAATAGAGTTAAAAATTGCAAACCTTCAAATGGAACAAGATAAAATAGGAAAAGAGCTTACAAAAGAAGATATAGAAAGCACATTAAATGAATTAGAAGGAATAGATGTGGATGTAGTAGGAGGAACAATAGATGGAGAATATAAAGAACATAGTTTTGAAATAGATGAAGAAAATAATGTAATAGTAGGAAAGAAGATAAAAGGAGAAAAACCAAATGGAATAGCACAGATAATAACAAAAGAAGAAGGAGTAGAAAAGGTTCAGATACATGTAGAAGGAGGCCTAGAAGGAGGATATATAACATCAATAGAACCAATAAGTGAAGGAGTAGAATTAAAAGAAGATAAAGGTAGTAATTTAAAAATATATGAAGTAGTAGATAATGGAGAATATATATTTAGAATAAAAGGAAACAATAACAGAAGCATAAAAGTAAGTTGTAATGTAACTAATGCAGTACCATCAAGAAAAGATTTAATAGATGCAATAGCAAGAATTGATAAAAATGGAGTGCAAAAAGTAAAAGTAAAAGGAAAAACTAGTGAAAATGCAGATGAAGAAGCAGAAATTTATTCTCTAAATGTTATAATAGTAAATGAAGACTTAATTTTAGATGGAACAGAGAAAAATATAGATGGATTAAGTTTATCTGAAAATACATATTCAGTAGGAAGTAAAGATGATGTAGGTTCAAATTCTAGTCGGAGAAGCAGGATATGCTAAAAATACTATTGTATTAAAAATAGAAGGTAGTTTAACTATAAACTCTGGAATAATATTAACATCTGTGGCATCTGCTGATGGGTATGGGCGGACCAAAAGGAATGTTTGTATATTGCACAGAAGATTTAACTAATAACGGTATAATAAGTATGACAGCAAGAGGAGCAAGAGCAGTACGGACAGAATGTTTACTTATTTCAAAATGAAATAAATAGTAGTTATGAATTTATACCAGCTAATCGGAGGAGAAGGACGGAGTAGGTGGTGTGAGTAATAGGAATACTGATGAAATGGTTGGAGATTCAGGAAAAAAAGGAGGTTTGAGAGCAACTGGAGGAGGATCAGGAGGGACTAGTAAGGCGTGGACTGGAAACTATTCTTGCTATGGTGGTTCTGGTTCAGCAGGTTCTAGTTATTCTGGTGGTGCTGGTCGGTGGCGCATGCTTTGCATGGGAAAATGGAGCAACATCTGATAGTTATGCTGGAAATGGCTCAATTCTTACTGGAGGAGGAAATGGCTATGGAAAAATTTCTTTTTCTGGAGCAAATGCTTCTGGAAATATTGCTGGTCGGAGCTGGAGTCCCAGGTGGAAAACGTGATGGAATAAATGGAGCAGGAGGGACATTGATTTGCTTTTCTAAAAATATATTAGGAAATCGGAAAAATAGAAGCATGTGGTAGTAATGGTTCGATAGTTAATGTACAATGGAATACTGGAAGATATTCGGGTTATAGTGGTTCAAGTGGAGGAGGAAGTGTAAATATATTTTATACTGGAATAAATTCATTTAATTCCATAAATTGCAATATTAAAGGTGGTAGTACTTTAGATAGTTCTGCTGGAGAAGGTTCATTTGTATCAGGGAAAATTTTGAATGGGGTATTTTTAAAAGATACTTAAAATATTTTTAATATATAAACCCCCTTAAGTATTAACTTACTTAAAAGGAGGTTTATCTATTATTTTATTTTTTTATAATTCCATATTCTTGAGCTTTTAGTTTTACCAAACTTCCTAATTTTTTACAAGCAGTTCCTAATCTTTGAAATAGATTATAAGAAGTTTCTAAGAATTTTTCAAATATAGTATTATTCTCATTAATGACAGCTGGTAAATTATTAGAAGTTGTATTAATATCATTGTTTTCTTTTTGTATATTCTGAGCATTAATTTCTGTAAATTGCTCGTCATTAGAAGTATTTTCAATAGGAGTTGCAAATTCTAATTCATTTTTTTCAGAATCTACAATAGAATTTAAAATATTATTCATTAATTTATCTAGTTCTTCTTCATTAGTTTGAGTTGTTTCTAAATTTTCTATATTAGAATTTTCAACAATACTATTAAATAAATTTTCTAATTCATAAGCAGATATTTTTCCTTCTTCAAGTATTTCATCATTAGTTGATAAAGTTTCTTCTGAGAATTGCTTAAATAATTCATTATAACGAGATAATTCTTCTTCTTTAATTTCATCAATAGATTGAAGACCAAAGCCATTTTCTAAATTAATACTTTCGTTATTTTCACAAGGTTTTATATCTAATATTGAATCTAAAAGAGAAGAAAATATATTTTCAATTTCATCTTTAGAATTAAATTCAGAAGTTTCTGGGTTTGCATTAGCTTCTACATTTATTTCTGTTTCTATATCATTTTGAGTTTTTTCAATTTCAATATTATTTGAAGTTTCTGTAATACTAATATTTTCATTAGACTGATTTTCTATAATAGTAGTTTTTTCAGAAATAGGAGCTATATAATTAAATCCTGAATTATTATCCCAAATTTCATAATTATTTTTAAAACAGAAATTAAAAGTATTATAAGATTTTAATTTAATAGTGACTTCAAAACCATTTTCTGTTTCACTCATTCTAGATTCACTAGTATATTCCCAATTATCACCAAACCCATATACAATAGTAATTTCACTAGAGTGTTCTCTATAAAGTTTTCCAGTATATGTCAAAATTACAGTTTCATTTTCTATTAAATTTTTATTAAAAAAGATTTCATTAGTAAATTCCATAATAACTTAAATTTCCTTTCAAATTCATATGATAATTATAATAATAATAAATTACTTTTTCAATATAAATTAAACAAAAATAGACAAAAAAATATTAAATTTGCGTTACAATATTACAAATATATTACAAAAATGAATTAAAAAACTTTTTTTGGAAAAACTAATCAAAAATAATTTAGGAGGAAAACAGTGAAAAATAAAAGATATATAGTAATGTTAATGGTTAGTGTAGGTATATTAATTAGTTTTATAGTTTTTAATATTAACAATGTTTATTCATTATCAAAATATGGGTCAAGAGGAAATGAAGTTAAACAAATACAGACTAAACTTAAAAATTGGGGATATTATAACGGAAATGTTGATGGAATTTATGGCTCACAAACACTTTCAGCTGTAAAGAAGTTTCAAAAGAAGAATGGATTAGCAGTAGATGGGATTGCAGGAGAAAAGACATTAAAAGCTATGGGAATAATGAATTCTTCTGGAGGGAGTGGAAGTACTTCTTCTAGTAATTCTTCAAACTTAAATTTATTAAGTAGAGTTGTATATTCAGAGGCAAGAGGAGAACCATATAAAGGTCAGGTTGCTGTTGCAGCTGTAGTATTAAATAGAGTTGCACATTCTTCTTTTCCCAATACAATTTCAGGTGTAGTTTATCAATCAGGAGCATTTGATGCAGTAGCAGATGGGCAAATAAATTTAACTCCTGATAGTACAGCTAGAAAAGCTGCCCAAGATGCTTTAAATGGCTGGGATCCAACATCTGGGTGCATTTATTATTTTAATCCAAGTACAGCAACATCTAAATGGATTTGGAGTAGGCCACAGGTTACTAAAATAGGAAAGCATATATTTTGTAAATAAAAAATTTGGTGCTAGCATATAATGTTAGCACTTTTTGATTGACAAAAATTATATCAATTGATAAGATTATAGAATAAAAATATTGGAGGAAGTAAAATGATATTGTATCCAAATTATTACTGTGAAAATGTTACTAAGATAACAATAGATTTTTTAAAAGAGCATAATATAAAAGGATTAATATTAGATGTTGATAATACTTTAATTGATATAGATAGAAATTTAGTAAGTGGTGTTGAAAAGTGGCATAAAGAGATTAGAGATGCTGGAATAAAAACTATAATATTGTCTAATACAAATAAAAAGGATAAACTTGATGAAGTGTCTAAAAAATTGAGTTTAGAATATATAGGATTTGCTAAAAAGCCATTAAAAGGAGGCTTTAAAAAAGCAAAAGAAAAGTTAGGATTAAAAACTGAAAATATAGCTGTAGTTGGAGATCAAATTTTTACAGATGTTATTGGAGCTAATATAAGTAAGATGTTTTCTATATTAGTTGATCCAGTAGCAGAAAGTGATTTATGGATGACAAAATGGAAAAGGCCGATTGAAAAATTTATAATAAATAAATATTTAGAAAAAAGAAAGGCAAAATAAAATGTATATAAATAATGTATCTATTATTTTTTATTTAATTGTAGGATTGATAGGTTTAGCTATTGGAAAATATATTGCTTGGACAAATATTATGTATCCTAAAGAAGAAAAGTTGAGTTTTAATGAGTTTTGGAAAAGTAGAAAAGAAGTATATGAAATGCAATATATAACTATGTTTGCAATTAGTATATTATATATAGTAGTTTTATATACATTTGGTATAAAAGATGATTTTTTTAAAAATTTAGATTTAATAAAATTTTTAGTACTTATACCAATGCTTGTTAGTGCATTTATTGTTGATTTAAAACATAGAATAATTCCTAATAGATTGAATATGACTATTTTTGAGACAGGAATATTATTTGTATTTTTATATGGAATTAATAATATTGCTGTGGCTAAAGATATGTTATTGGGATTAGTTACAGGAGTAGGTATTTTTCTTGGGATTACATTGTTAGGAGGTCTTATTGCTGGAAAAGAAGCTATGGGACTTCGGTGATGTAAAGTTTATGGGAGCAATTGGATTATATTTTGGAATGAGTGTTATTGCTGAAATATCATTATTAGCATTTTTTATAGCAGCAATAATATCAATTTTAGTATTAATATTTAGGTTAATTAAAAAAAATAAAGATGAATATGTACCATTTGGACCATTTTTAGTTTTAGCAGCAATAGTTATGATTATAGCAGAAGATGGTACAGTTATTAGATATTTTGTAGGATTTTGTAAAATGCTTAGTGATAAGCTTTTGGGAATGTTCTAAAAAGGAAGTGATATTAATGAATTCAAAAATTCAAGCTTTAAGAAATCAAATGAAAGTACTTAATATTCAAGGGATGATAATTTCAAATCCAGTTAATATTAAATACTTAACTGGTCTTACAGAAGAAGGAACATTTCTTATTACACCTAAAGATAATATATTTATTACTGATTCTAGATATTTAGAAGCAGTTAATACATTTTTGACAATAGATCAAGAAATAATATCATATAACCTAAAAAATTTGAATAAACATGATTATGAAGCTTTCTTTTCTGAATGTGAAAATGTTGGATTTGAAGAAAGTTATGTAACATATGAGATGTATAAAATATATCTTCAAACATATCAAGTAAATTTAATTGAAACAGAAGGAATTATAGAATTACATAGAATGGTAAAAGACGAAGAAGAAATTGAAAATATAAAAAAAGCATGTAATATTACAGATAAATGTTTTGAATATATTAGAGGTTTTATCAGAGTTGGTATGACTGAAAAAGAAATTGCATTTGAAATAGAGAAATATATGAAAATTAATGGAGCAGATGGATTGGCATTTGATACAATAGTAGCATCAGGTTCCAATAGTTCTATGCCACATGCAGTTCCAACAGATAGAAAAATTGAAGAAAATGATATTATTCAATTTGATTTTGGTTGTAGAGTAAATGGATATTGTTCAGATTTTTCAAGAGTTTTATTTGTTGGAATTATTACAGATGAAATGAGAAGAGTTTATGAATTTGTATTAAAAGAATATGAATATATTGTAAAAAATTTGTCAGAAGGAATAGATGTTAAAGATTTACTTAAAAGATGTGAAAAAGATTATCAAGATAATGAGTATGAACTATTACATTCATTCGGTCATAGCTTAGGTTTAGATATACATGAAGAACCAATATTAAGTAGTAAACATGATTTTAAATTAAAAAAAGATATGCTTTTAACAGTTGAACCAGGTGTATATATTCCAGGAAAATTTGGAATTAGATTAGAAGATACAATATTGATAAATAAAAGCGGTTGTAATACATTAACGAAATCTGCAATTGGTATAAAGCAGATATTTTAATAAGAGTAAGTTTTATTTTAAACTCTTGATTTTTATGGAAAAATATGTTACTATAACAAAAGTATAATAGTATAAAAAATAGGAAAAGGGGTAGAATAATATGGCAGACGTATATATGGCTGGAGATTTAAGAAATGGAACAACATTTGAATTAGAAGGAAATGTATTTAGAGTAGTTGAATTTCAACATGTAAAACCAGGTAAAGGAGCTGCATTTGTTAGAGTAAAAATGAAAAATGTTATAACAGGAGCAGTTCTTGAAAGAACATTTAATCCTTCTGAAAAATTACAAGGAGCAGAAATTGAGAAAAAAGATATGCAATATCTTTATAATGATGGAGAATTGTATTATTTTATGGATAATAATACATATGACCAAGTTCCTTTAAATGAAGGGCAAATTGGAGAGGCATTAAAATACATTAAAGAAAATATGAATGTAACAATGCTTGCATTTAAAGGAAGTGTATTTGCTGTTGAACCACCAATGTTTGTAGAATTAGAAGTAACATATACAGAACCTGGTTTTAGTGGAAATACAACAACAACATCAGGCAAACCAGCAACATTAGAGAATGGGCTAGAGATATCAGTACCATTATTTGTAGAAATAGGAGATGTAATCAGAATAGATACAAGAACTGGTCAATATATGGAAAGACTATAGGAGGTTTTTTAATTGATTGGTAAAAAGTATAATGAAATTCTAAAGAAATTAGAGTCTAATATTGATAGCAAGAAGCAATTGGAATTTGTAAAAAATCAAATTGCTGATTTAAGTATGACTTATGTAGATGAAATTACTAAACTGACAGAAGCATATACTTCTAAGATTAATTCTTTTAATGAAAGATTAGTTAATTTAGAAAAAAGAGTAGATGGTTTTGAAGTAGAAGAAATACACCTTAGTGAAACTATTTGTTGTCCATATTGTAATTTTAATTTTCAAGTAGAATATGATGATGCTAATCGTGAAATTACTTGTCCAGAATGTAATAATCTAATTGAATTAGATTGGGGAGATTTTGAAGACGATATGTAATTTTAAAGGTAATCTAAAGGATTGACGGCTATGCCGTCTTTTTTTATTGTTAAATGTAGGTGCGGACCAGTTGTTGAACCATTTAACTTTGTTTTTTCATTATCAATATATTTTGGACCGACAAATCCAATTAGTTCATTTTGAGATATATGAGAATTTTTGTGTACTATAAAATTTGGAGAAACGTGCCCATAAATGATTTCTATATTATGTGATTTTACTATAATAGAATATCCATTAGCTCCATAAAAGCCAATGTATGAAACCTTTCCACTACAAATTGAAAATATATTTGTTCCGAGGAGGAGCTGGAATGTCTATTCCAGAATGGTAACTTGATGCACCAGTTATAGGAGAAATTCTAGGGCCAAATTTGGATGAAATAGTATAATATCCAAATAAAGGCCAAGAGAACAGTGAGCTAGAATTATAATGAAAAGTAAGAGTTGAAGAAATTTTATTTTCAGTAGAGGCATTATAACAAATACAAGTTAAGATAATTAATATAATTAAAAATATGAAAAATAAATTTATGAATTTTTTATACATAAGAAACTCCTTTATGAAAATGAAAAAAGCTAATGATAAAATCATTAGCTTTTTTTACTTGGCAGGGGTAGAAGGACTCGAACCCTCACAGGCGGTTTTGGAGACCGATGTGCTACCATTAACACTATACCCCTAAACAATACTTTAAATATTATACAATTTTAATTAAAAATATGCAATATATTTTTGCAAAAAATTAAAATAATATTTGAAAATTTAAGATTAAAATACTCTAAACGATTGATTATTTAAGAAAAATGGAAGCACCACAAGTAACAATAGTAAAGCCTACAGAAGAAAGCGAGGAAAAGCAGGAAGATGTAGCTTTAGAAATTACTTCAACTGAAGATGAGGAATCAGAAGTAAGAGAAGAAGATCATGAAATCTTGGAAGAAGATAAAAAATTAGATGAAGATACAACATCTAATTTTAAGAAGGCAGAAGCTACTGTTAAAGAAAATAATAATATATTATCTAATGATAATGTGCTTACAGTAGTAGCTGACCAGAATTCATCTAATTCATCTTCTGGATCAAAGAAGAAATCTGAATCTTCAAATGATCAAAAAAATGAAGCACATCAGCACGAAGAACCAAAAGACATAAAATATGAGTATGAGTCAAATGAAGACAAAACTCATACAGTAAAAATGGTGTATGTGTGTAGCATTTGTAAGGAGACTGTTACAATAATCAAAAATGAAGATTGTCAATATGGTGATTGGAAGTATATTGGCGAAATACTGGGAAATAAGGCAGATGCGAGTTATTGTCAAAAGTGCAATAATTCAAAGCTTCGTGCACATCAGCATCAGGAACCAAATGATTTAAAATATGAGTATACACAGGACTCTGATAAAACACATATAGCAGAAGCATCTTATGTTTGTAGTTTCTGTAAGGAAACAGTTATTATAAGCAAAGTTGAGGACTGTGATTTCTGTGTGGAATCAGAGGAATATACGGATAATCATAATGATACTCATATAGCTAATATTACATATTCTTGCATAAAATGTGATAATAGCTATGATGACATTACTACAGAAGATTGTCAGTATGGTGATTGGGAGTATACTGGTAATGACACTGACACAAAATATTGTGAGAAGTGTGAGGCGTCTCAAACTAGAGTACATCAGCATTCCGAAGTTCCCGATGGTTTAGAATATGAGTATACACAGGATTCTGATAAAACACATATAGCAGAAGCATCTTATGTTTGTAGTTTCTGTAAGGAAACAGTTATTATAAGCAAAGTTGAGGACTGTGATTTCTGTGTGGAATCAGAGGAATATACGGATAATCATAATGATACTCATATAGCTAATATTACATATTCTTGCATAAAATGTGATAATAGCTATGATGACATTACTACAGAAGATTGTCAGTATGGTGATTGGGAGTATACTGGTAATGACACTGACACAAAATATTGTGAGAAGTGTGAGGCGTCTCAAACTAGAGTACATCAGCATTCCGAAGTTCCCGATGGTTTAGAATATGAGTATACACAGGATTCTGATAAAACACATATAGCAGAAGCATCTTATGTTTGTAGTTTCTGTAAGGAAACAGTTATTATAAGCAAAGTTGAGGACTGTGATTTCTGTGTGGAATCAGAGGAATATACGGATAATCATAATGATACTCATATAGCTAATATTACATATTCTTGCATAAAATGTGATAATAGCTATGATGACATTACTACAGAAGATTGTCAGTATGGTGATTGGGAGTATACTGGTAATGACACTGACACAAAATATTGTGAGAAGTGTGAGGCGTCTCAAACTAGAGTACATCAGCATTCCGAAGCTCCCGATGGTTTAGAATATGTTTTTGAATCGTCAAATAATAATGGGACTCATAAACTTGTGTCTTCATATGTTTGTACAATTTGCCAAGAAGATGTTAGTTTAAGTAAAAATGAGGAATGTGAATATTCTGAAGAAATTACTTATAAACAAACTGGTGTAAATGATATACATCTTGAGTGTCAAGAGTGTATTATATGTCATTATGTAAAAGAGACTGAAGGTGCTTGTGTGCCTATTGGTGAATTGAAAATTGTAAAAATTTATTCACAAGTCTATGAATATTATGATTGTGAATTATGTAAAGATATGTGTAAACGTGTCTATCATGTAAATCACCAATATCAATCTTGGGAAAAAAGAGATGAGGATACTCATATAAGCTACTGTATATGTACTGAAGAAAGGCAGATAGAAGATCATAATTATGTTTACAACAAAGAAAATGGAATAGTAAATTGTGACATATGTGGTTATTCTAAGCCAGTACCTGAACATAACCATGGTCTTGGTGTACAAGACGAAATGGGATTAATGGATTTGATAAATCATCCAGCTTATAAAACAGAGATTCTTAATAAGAGTCAGATTGCAAATCCCAATCCATCTCCATCAACATATTGCTCAAGGTATGAGTTTAAATGTAAAACTTGTGGTGCTAAGTACTATATTAATTATGCACACAAATTTGATGGAAATGGCATATGCACCAGAAAAGGTTATTGTGGAGGTATTCATCAAGATGGATCAACTATTGAGATTATTTCTATTGAAACAGAGGAAGAAATTGAAATGGTTGTAATAGAAGAGGAAGAACTTAAATCGGAAGAGTCAGAAAGTTTGGACATTACTGAAACAGAAGAAGAGAAAGAGTCTAAATCGGAAGAGTCAGAAAGTTTGGACATTATTGAAACAGAAGAAGAGGAAGAACTTAAATCGGATGAGTCAGAAAGTTTGGACATTACTGAAACAGAAGAAGAGGAAGAATCTAAATCGGATGAGTCAGAAAGTT
>CANRSD010000022.1 GCA_947642355.1 uncultured Clostridia bacterium | reverse complement strand
AGTAAATTTATAATATAAAAAATTTCCTTAAGTAACATACTTAACGAAATTTTTTAACTTTTTTCTATATTTTTTTCTTAATATAAATTTATAGTATAAAAAAAGAACTATATCTTTAAATTGATATAGCTCTAAAAATTTTATTTTAATTGTTTCATTACTTCTTCTGCAAAATTTTCTTCTTTTTTCTCTATTCCTTCACCTTTTTCAAATCTAGCAAATCTAATAACTTCACTATTTGTTGACTTTAATAAATCTGCAACTTTTTGATCTGGATTTTTAACAAATGGTTGATTTAATAAACAAATCTCTCCATAGAACTTACCAATTCTACCTTGTACCATTTTTTCTGCTATTTCAGCTGGTTTTCCATCATTCATAGCTTGTGCTTTTAAAATTTCCATTTCTTTTTCCACAACATCACTTGGAACTTCTTTTTCACATACATATTCTGGTTTAGCTGCTGCTATTTGCATACATACATCTTTTGCAACTACTACTTCTCCTTTAGCAAAATCAACTAATACCGCAATTTTTCCATCTCCATGAATATAACTTTCTATTAACCCTTCTGTTTCAAATCTAGCAAATCTTCTAATTGTCATATTTTCTCCAATTGTAGCAATTTTATCTGTTAATACTTCTTTAACTTTTTTTCCTGTTCCTAAATAATTTTCTTCTAATAAACTATCAACATCTGCTGGATTTGTTTCTGCTACTATTTTGGCAACATCATTAACAAATGATTTAAATTCTTCATTTTTAGCAACAAAGTCTGTTTCAGCATTAACTTCAACAATTGCTCCAATTTTTCTATCTTCTGACACAAAACTACTAACTAATCCTTCAGCTGCTACTCTTCCAGATTTTTTAGCTGCTTTTGCAATTCCTCTTTCCCTTAATAATTCAGCTGCTTTTTCCATATCTCCATCAGTCTCTGTTAAAACCTTTTTGCAGTCCATCATTCCTGCACCTGTTTTTTCTCTTAAATCTTTTACCATATTTGCAGTTATCATTTTTCAATAACCTCCTTTTTTCTCTGGAAAACTAATTTCCTTTTATTTTTATAATATAAATCTTGAAAGAAATTTTCTTCTAACCTAAAGAAAATTTCTTACTATTATTATTCATTATTCTTCACCTTGTTCTGCTACAACTTCTTCCATTGTTTTTGGTTCTTCATCTTCTTCTGATGCTTCATCATTTTCTTCTGATACTGGCATAGAAATTTCACCATCAACACCTTGTCTACCTTCAATAACAGCATTAGCCATTACATCAGCTATTAATTTTACTGCTCTTATAGCATCATCATTTCCAGGTATAGCATAATCTACATCTTCTGGATTACAATTAGTATCTACTAAACCAACAACTGGTATTCCTAATTTTTTAGCTTCTAATATAGCTATTCTTTCTTTTTTAGGATCTACAACAAACATAACCTCTGGTATTTTTTCCATTTCTTTAATTCCACCAAGATTTCTTTGTAATTTCTCCATTTCTTTCTTTAAAAGTATTACTTCTTTTTTTGGCAATACTTCAAAAGTTCCATCTTCAGCCATTGTTTCTAAATCTTTTAATCTTTGCACTCTTGTTTTTATTGTATCAAAGTTTGTAAGCATACCACCTAACCATCTTTGATCTACATAGTACATATTACACTTTTCAGCTGCCTCTTTAATACATTCTTGTGCTTGTTTTTTAGTTCCTACAAAAAGTATTGTTTTTCCTTCCTCAGATTGTTCTCTAATAAAGCTATAAGCTTCATCTAATTTTTTTGATGTTTTTTGTAAATCAATAATATGAATTCCATTTCTAGCTTGAAAAATATACTCAGCCATTTTAGGATCCCATCTTCTTGTTTGATGTCCAAAGTGAACACCTGCTTCAAGTAATTGTTTCATTGCAACTACTGCCATTTTAAATTCCTCCTTGATTTTGTTTTATTCCTCTATATATCTTCAAACATTTAAAACAACTTTTACAATTAAAAGCACAATTTTAAACTAGATATATATGTGTTATTTTATAACAAAAAAATTATACCAGCAAAATAGCTAATTGTCAAGCAATTTTTAGACTATTTTGATCTAAAACAACATACGGGATTGTTAAAAAACAATCCCGTCTTTGTTACTTAATTACAATTAAAAAATTATTATTCCTCTGCTGTTTCTACTGTTTCAGCATCAGGAGCTTCATAAGCTTCTAATATAGCTTTTTGAATTTTTTCTCTTGTATCTTTGTTAATTGGATGAGCTATATCTTTAAATTCTCCATTTGGAGTTTTTTTACTAGGCATAGCCATAAATAATCCATTTTGACTTTCGATAACTTTAATATCGTGAATAACGAATTCATTATCGAATGTTACAGAAGCAACAGCTTTCATTCTGTTCTCTGAATTTACTTTTCTTAAACGTACATCTGTAATTTCCATTGTTATTTAGCACCTCTTTCTCTTTGTTTATACATATTTTATATATGTACAATTATATTATTCGCCATTAATCTTTTTTTTCCACCCATTTTTTACATTTTTTTTAATATTTTTATTTTTTATCTATAAGCATTGGTCCAATATCAGTTACAGTACCTGCTCCTAGTGTAATAACTATATCTCCGAGATTTTACATTTTCTTTTATATATTTTACAATCATCTCAAAATCACTAATATATTGTGCATCTTTACCAAGTTTTATTATTTCCTCTACTAAATTTTCTGATGAAATTTCAAAAGTATTTTTCTCCCTTGCAGCATATATATCTGTAATTATAATATTATCAAAATCACATAAAGCCTCTGCAAATTTTTTTAAATGTTCCTTTGTTCTACTATAAGTATGTGGTTGAAAAATAACCCAAGACTCATTATACTTTTTATTTTTAACTGCATTTGCTGTAGCATTAATTTCTGTTGGATGATGTCCATAATCATCAAAAACATTTATATCATTAAACTTTCCTTTATATTCTAATCTTCTTGATGCACCAGTAAAATTTAATAAGGCTCTTTTTATATATTCTTCATCTATTTTATAATAGTCTGATACTGCAATTGCAGCTAAACTATTCAAAATATTATGAGCTCCAGCTACTGACAATTCTATTTCCATAAATTTTATATTTTGCTTATAAACTTCAAATTTAGCAAATCCATTTTCATTAAATATAATATTTTTAGCTACATAATCTGCTTCATTATTTTCTATTCCATATGTTATAAATTTAGATTTTGTATGCTCTTTTAATTTTAAACAATTTTTATCATCACCATTTACAACAACTGCTCCATTTTCATCTACAAGTTCTATAAATTCTCCAAAAGTTTTTATAATATTATCAAATGTTTTATAAAAGTCTAAATGATCATTATCTATATTTAAAACTACTGCTGTATTTGGAAAGAAATTTAAAAAATTAGCTTTATATTCACAAGACTCTAATATAAAATATTCTGATTTTCCTATACGATAATTTCCATTTATTTCACTTAAAATTGCTCCAACTTGTATTGTAGGATCAAGACTTGCCTCTAAAAAACAACTTGATATCATAGATGTTGTAGTAGTCTTACCATGTGTACCAGCTACACATATAGCTTCTTTATATCTTTTAGTCAAAAATCCAACAAATTTTCCTCTACTTACAAGTGGAATATTTCGCTGTTTAGCAATAATTATTTCAGGATCACTTTCTGAAATTGCTGCATTATATACTATTAAATCTGCACTTTTGGCAAATTCTTCATTATGTCCAATAGTAACTTCTATTCCATCTTGAATTAACTTATCTGTTATTTCACTTCTAACTAAATCAGATCCTGTAACTTTATGTCCCCATGACTTTAAAGTTTCTGCAATGGCACTCATACTTATTCCGCCAATACCAATCAAATGTATATTATGCATTCCTTCTAAACTCTCTAATTCAAATTCCACTTTCTTCTCCTACTTTCTTTTTTATTTCTTATTTTTATTTTATGCTATAATTTTTCTTTTGGTTTATACTATATCATACAATAATAAAAATTTAAAGTTTTTTACATAATTTATCTATCACTATTTATTATATTATATTTTGCAACATTAAATCTGCAAAAACTCCATATCCAGTAGTTGGATCTGAAACTAATACATTTGTTACTACACCTATAAACTTTCCGTTCTTGTAAAATAGGACTTCCGAGAAAGGCCCCTAATTATTCCTCCTGTTTCATTTAACAACTCTTTATCTGTAACCTTTATAACGAAACTTTTATTATCTTCATTATTATTTAAATAAATTCTTTTTATTTCTATTTCATATTCCTTTACTTCTTCTCCATCTATACTACTTAAAATACTTGCTTTTCCTTCACAAATTTCATTTCTAGATCCAATTTCTATTGCTTCACTATTTTCATCTAATAGCTCTGAGTTTGTAATTGTTCCATATAATCCAAACTCTGTATTTTTATCAATTTTTCCAATAATCTCATTATTTATTGTACCTCTTACTTCTCCTGGAGTACCTGGAGTACCTTTTGTTACTGAAAGAATTTGCGAATCAGTTATTTCTCCATAATCTATCTGAATTAAATTACCTGTATCATTATCTGTTATTCCATGTCCTAATGCTGCAAACTTCCCTGTTGTTGGATCATAAAAACTAATAGTTCCTACTCCTGTTGCTGCATCTTTTACCCATAAACCTAATTTATATTCATTTGCTCCTGTATGAATTGGATTTACATTAATTGTTTTTTCTTTTTCATTTATATCTATAGCTGTTATTTTTAATATACTTCCCTTACTTTTATTAATTTCTTCTCTTAATGAATCAATATCTTTTATTTCTACATCATTTATTTTTATAATTCTATCTCCTTCTTGTAAATCGTTTGTGTCTGAAATATTTAATACTTTTCCTTCTATATTCTCTATTTCTGAAAATCCTACTATCATTACACCATCCGTATACAGTTTAAGACCTATCATCTTACCGTATTGGTACAATTTTAACATTTTCTGCAACTGTTAATTCTACATTTTTTAATTTTTTATTTCCAAAGTTTAAACTTAAATCATATGTCAAATAATTATTCTTTGCAGAACTTGTTTGTATGTCTCCTTTTAAACTTAAAAATGGACATAACCTATAATTTAAATTATCATTATTATAAACTACAATATTAGTTGGAAAATTATATATATTAATGAAATAAGCATATAAAATTAATAAACAAAAAATGGCTATTACTTTTCTTAAATTTTTCATAAGATTATAATAACCATTTTTATTTTATTTATAATAAATTTTTACAGATTTTATAGTTGTTCTTGTTGAATTCCTTTCAAAATCTATTTTTAAAGAATTTAATTTATCATTACTATAAAAATCTCTAGCAAATATTAAAGTTCTAGTATTTTTTGTTGTAGTTGGAATAGCTTGCTTTTCATAAGAAAAATTATTATTTCCATTTAAAGATACTGTCATATTATCAACATACACTCCGATGATCTCTATTTTCTGTATCTTCTATAACTATCTCCATTCTAGAAATTTCTGAAATTGGTTTTCCACTAGATATACTAATTGTTCCTGTACCTCCTGAAATAGTAGCTAAATTTGCCGAATAATTTTTTATCTGAAAACCTAAATTTTCTTCATATTCAATAGATTTATATAAATTGTTTCTCTCTTTTGCTACTCCAATTCTATATGCTCTTAATTTATTTGGTGTTTGAAAAACTGCCCTAAACAAATCTGTATTTCCTCTAGTTACACCATTTATACTTATATAATTTGAATCTACTAAACATTTATAATCAGTATACACTTTATGATCATACTCATATTTACCACTTAATTTACTATATAATTTATCATATTTTACCTCTTTTGATTTAAATGAAATATAATGTTCTGCATCAAGTAAATCTGGACAGTCTATTCTATGAGCAGTTTCAGGATAATTATCTTCTATATTAGTATTTATAATACTTCCATCTGCTAATGTTTCTGGAATATCTGGAACATAATATATTTCTGATGGCGTAACTGAAATCTCATTATTATTGCTACATACTAATGCATAATTATTATAAACTTTCAATCCACATTTCATACCTTGCATAAAACTTAATATTGAAACATTTGATAATATTTTATCCCATTCAGAATCTTTTAATATTGGTAAATTATATTCTGTCATACTTGACATCTCTGTATACGTAACCATTGCTAATGCTAAGTTATAAGTTATTGAATTTTTGGTAATATCTCTTTTATGTCTCACAAATTTTGACTCTGCATTTTCAGGATTTTCTGATGGATTAAAAATAAGTTCATTATCTCCATCAAAATTATGCATCATTCTACTTGCAAGTTCTGTATCTACTCCAAGACTTTTATCTGGAATACCATCTCCATTTGTATCTATTTTATTTCCTTCAATATTTACAAAAGTATAATCGTTATTTTTTATATTAGATGCTTTTACATCTCCTAAATTTGCATAAATCCATTTTGAAAACATCCATGAATCTATATAATAAATCATAGCTTGTCTTACATCATCAGTTACATTAACATTTGTAAGCAATGTATTATAATTTATATCATTATTATTATTTAATGTTATTTGTACATTATAATTTGCTGGATCATTTATCATCTGATGCCAGTTATCCTCAGAATATACATACCAATTTTGACATTCTACACCATTTACAGTTATTCTAGATATTAAATTATCAGCAATTAAATAGCCTGATTTTGTATAATAAATATCTCCTATCTTTCCATTTACTGTTAAAAAATTATCTAAAGTATAATTTATAGTTACATTTTTTGTTCTATCATCATTTTCATAAGTCCCAGTATATGAAACAAATGATTTTAAAATATATGATTGTTTATAAAATGTATTATAATCTGGAGAAAGTGAATTAGAATTATGCAAAATTGTACTATAAGTTCCATTTTTATTTTTGTATAGCATTTGTCCATATTCACTAAGTACTCCATTATTTTCCATCATATTTAAATTTACTTTATTTCCACCATTTGCTGTGGTTGTATCATTTAAGTATGTTACACTATCTTGATTAAAACTATATATTCCAATAGCTTGACCATTTACATTTATAGTACGTTCATAAGTTACTCCATAACTATTTGTACTTATTGTTTGTCCATACTTATCAACACATACAACTGGAGCATTTGTAGGAGCATAAATATAATATCCATCATATAAGGTGTATAAAATAGCTGGTATATATGGTTGAACTAAAGATTTACTTGCATTTGATACACCTAAATTTGTAGCTAAAGTATTTAAAAATACCCCATTTGAAGCTTCTATAATACTTCTTAAAGAATCTGCAACAGATGACAAATCTTCATTTGCAGTATTTAATTCAAATGCAACCATAGCATCATGAGTTGCATCTAATAACTTATCATCATATGATTCTTGAAGTTTAATAGTATCTACTTGTTGATTAATGTAAAATGATGTTATCAAAATTATTGGTAAAAATATTACTGCAAAAATGACAGCCAAATGTTGAAGTTTCATATAACCTCCTATACTAACTTATACACAAAAGAGGTCTAAGGTTTCCCTTTAACCTCTCTTCTTTTATTCTTAATTTGTACCTGTTGCTGAAACAAGTCCTGAAGCTTGAGCAGCTATTTGATATGTTCCTTTTCCACTAATAGAATAAAATACACTTCTTATTGTTTGAGATAATGTTTGATTATTATTTTTAGCACTAACTGAAATTATATCTCCTTCTTTCATAGTATATACTCCATCACCTTCTTCAGTCATTGAAGCCATATACCCCATAATTTGAGAAGTATATATTGAATAATAAATATTTTCTCCTATAACTGTTCCATTAGTCCATGCTGATTTCTTACCAACATTATCATCTAAAATTTTAACTTCTAATTCAATATCATATGTATTTCCTGTAGATTCTATTTTGCTAACCATTTTATTATATTCTGAAATTGTTATTTTTCCAGTAACTTTAGCTGTATTTACAAAATCATTAACTGCTGTTTGTACTGTAAGTTCTGCAATATCATCATTTCTTTCTGCAATACTCATAAGTGGAAAAATAAACATAAGTATTACTGCCAAAAATATTGCAACTATTGTAATTAAAGAATCACTCATCTTTTTTATTCCTTTCTTTATTTATTTTATTCTGGTAATAGCTCATATGTAATAATTATTTTTGTTGATATTTGTTTTGTTCCTGTCACTGAAATTAATTCATCATCTTCTGTAGTTAATGTATCACCTTCATATGAATATTGGCTAAAAGTTTCTTTAAACTTCCTATCTTTAAAGTTATTTAAATAAATTTTAGCAGGATTTGTACCTTTTATAGAAGAAATTTTCAAATTATTAAAATCTTGTCCATAATCCACATAAGTATTATTTATATAACCAGCTCCACCATAAATGTACATATCTATTCTTGATTTGGTGTCCTTATTTGTACTTCCAAGCCATGTTGCACCATATAAATTATTAGGATTATTTGTACCATTCTTTTTAGCACCATATAAAGACAACAATGCTCTCTGCTCAGCAGTTCTATTTGCTGGTACAGTAGTTGCAGCAGTCATTACATCTCCTTCAATTGTAGCATCAAAAATCTGTATTAAATTTCCATTTTCATCTAAAATTCTAACTGCAAAACTTTCTTTATAATAGCGATATAAAGTAGGTATTATGGATTCAATTCCAACAACTTTAGAAACTCTATCAGTATCATTATAACCTTTATCATTATTAGTTATTAAATAATCTAGTGTTAAAGTATCATAAAAATTAGTTTTATCTAATCCATACACTAAAGTTTCTGTAGTATTATTAAGAGAATTAACCATAGCTAAAGAATATGTAAAAGCTATAATAAAAACTAATACTGCAAAAGCCATATATAAGGCATGTGTTAAATTCTCCATAATACCTCCAAATTATATCATTTTATTTGCTTTCGTCTATTTGATCAATATCTGATTCGTTATAACAAATATATACCATGTCTACTAAGCTTGTTTCTGGATTATTTCTTACTTTTACATAATAATAATGAGTTGAACTTATAGCAGATTTTAATTTATTCATAGCTGTTATATTTGTATTTTCAACATTTGAAACTATAACACCATTACTTCCAACTTCTCTTGCTGATTTTGGACCTTTATTTTCTGCGTCAATATATGTTATATCAGGTAATTTATCATCAGAATCTTTATTATCAGCAACTGCACTTATCATGTTACCAATTAAGTCTCTTACACTACTTCCTATACATCTTCCATCATATTGTTCAAATTGTGAATTAAATGAATTTCTAGCAAGTGTATCTACTTGTTTAGTATCCATAGAACCTTTAGCTATATTAAAAATATAAACCCCAAGTGCTATAATTAATATTGATAAAAGTATAGCCCCCGCTATAATTAAAGCTTTTGAAGCATTCTCCATTTTTCTTTTTCCTCCTTAGTTTAAATATTTTATTTTAATATCTATATGTTTCAATAGAAATATTAAAGACTATTTAATTATTTCAAAATTCATTTTTGAAATTCTTCCATTTTTATGATGTTCAACATTCGTACATTTAAAAAGTGATTTTCCATATAAACTCGTAAAATCAGTTATCCCAACTTTTTCAATTGCCTCCATTGGGAAAAAATCACCGATCTTCTACTACTTTTATATAAATTTTTGTAGAATATTTATCATCATTTATATATACATCTTTATCACTTTTTTGTATATCATATTTTTCATTATTATCAATTGCTTTATTTATAATTGTTGTAATACTTACACCTGAAATATTTTCTTTAGAATATATCTCATATTGTGAATTATAACTTGAAACTTGTCTATTCTTTTTACTAATATCAACATACCAGTTAAAAAAAACTGCAATTATTATAATAAAAATACTACACAAAAAAACAACAATTTTCTTCATATTATATCCTCTTTAATTATAATATATATGTTTTTTTTTTTCAACAATCTTTATACAAAAACTTTAATTTCTATCATATGTAATAAAATTATATCCTAAATCTTCTACTATTTTAAATGTTACACTATCTATTTTGTCTGTTTTATCATTTACTACATAACTAGATGAAAAATAATATTTATATAATGTATAATTTGTATTATCATGTAATACAAGTTTTGACTCACGTAAATTTTCTAATAATTTATATGTACTAATTGGATTTGCTATAGAAAAATTACTTATATTTGAATTCTTAGTGCCAATAGAATTAGTACCATAAACCATACTTGGTTTAACTCCTTTATTTGGCTCTATTATATAATATCTACTTGTAATAACTCCTGGTATAAAATTAGGTTTTCCAAAATCTATAATTATTTCAACTGTATTTACAGTCTCTAAATAATCATAGTCATATCCATAATTATTAGTATAATTTATATTACTTGCTAAGTTTATTGCTGTAATAACATCAGAAATATTATTCAAATCTCTTGCAGCTGTATATCTTTTAGTTGTATTATCATTATTTAAATTCATGCTTTCTACTGTACTTCCAAATGATGTTACACCATTAAAATTACTTTCTGTTAGATATGTTGAAAACTGACTGTTAAAGGAATCTATTAACATTTGTTTATCTTTTGCATTCTGATTTTCTGGAAGTGTAGAAGCTTTATTCATTGCCCAAACTAGTATACCAAGTAGCATTACAGATATAAGTACAGCACCAGCTATTATAAGCGCTTTACTTGCATTTTCCATATTCTATCCTTCCTTTATTAAAATTTATATTTCTTCAAAAGAAACTTCATTTACATATCCTTCTTCACTATATCCTAAACCTGCACATTTAAATTTTCTTGTTTTAAAATCATTTGCAGCAGTCTTCCAAGTAGCACTATACCAATCTTCATTTCCTGAACCACTATATCCCTGTTTATATATTGTCTGTTCTGGAGTTGTAACAGTAGATAATAATGCTGCAAGTTGACCAGTAGAATCATTTAAAATACTATATGTATTTCCTCCTTTTAAGACTGTATCAAATGTAGATGTTTTAAGTTTAGAATTTTGAATCATATTTTTATTAGCTCCCCACATAGCATTTTGATATGTATTAGTTTTAGCCTTTTCTATTTTTTTTCCATTAAAATGATAATATGTAATCACTGGTAATTCAAATTTATTTTGTGTATTTGATCCTGGCTTAAATGGTTGAACATTATATTCTTTACTCTGCTCTTGAATTACCTTTCCTTGATTATTTCTATAATATACAATTACTTCTTCTTGTATTGTATTTTTTAATTTTACATTAACTTCTATTAATAACTCTTTTCTTGCATCTGCACCTACATCAGCTGAATCTGTTCCATAAAAATTATTATTCACATATTTTTGATTATTACTTTGTGCTTTATTCAAACAAGAAAGCACATCTGTACCATACATTAGACTTTTATCATATACAGTAAAACCATTATTAAATTCACTTCTATTTTTAATACTTTGCTTTTCATCTTGACTACTAGGTAATATTTTTATCCCACTAAATACCATTACAATTATACCTATTACCAATATTGCTATTAATACTCCGAAATGCTATATATAAGGCATGTGATGTATTTTCCATATATTTTTACAAAAAGTCCTTTCTTAAAATTACATCATTTGAGACATTGATTCAAATGCTGATGTCATTGATGTCATACCTATTACACATAATGGTAAAATTAAATATCCTACAAATAGTACAACCATTGGCGCAAATCCTAAAACTTTACCTATCATTGATTTTCTTGAAATTAATATCTCATTTGATTCTTTTCTTTTTTCTTGATAATATGATCTTTCAGTATCTAATTCATCAAATGCTTCTCTAATAGGAATTTGCTCAACTGCTGCTTGCAAACTCTCTACTATACGTATCATTTGAGGAAAAGCTAATTCATTTTTAAGCTCTTCTAATGCTTCCCATGGACCTGATTCATAATTATTAACACACTTCGAAATTGGATCTCTAAATATATTTGAATATCTTTCTAACCATTCCAAAATCATTTCAACATTTACTCTTTCAATTTTCATAAGCATAAGTATAATAGTTTGGAACTGCATTACCTCATTTTCCATTTCCAATTGTCTCATTTTCTTTTGGAATACCAATAATATATTAGGTCCTCTATATCCTATGTATGCTATAATACAAGAAGCTAAAAGTTCATACCATCTAAAATATGCCTTTTGAATAGTAGTAATTTTTTCAAAAATTCTTGTTGCATCTTCTTCTATAACATCTTGACTTTCACCTTCATATAATTCACTATGAGATAAATAATCTTGCATTTTTTCTATTGTTAAATCTGTTTCTTTTACATGTTCTTCTATAAATATATTATCTTGTTCAGTTAATAAAACTGCTTTTGCTTCTTCAGATTCTGTCATACTTCCGCATTAAATCGTAATCTGCTGTTGGATTAGTATAAACATAATTGATTTCCATTTTATGTGCAATTACAAATATAAGTAATCCCACTACAAATGCAATCACTGTAACTGCTAATTTATTTACATAGAACCATTCTAATTTAAGTTTAGATGCTGATTCTTTTAAAAGAGTAGTTACTTTTCTATATTCTCTTGTTCCATCTTTAGGAATAAAGAAATCCACAAATTTCTTTATTCTTGGCTTTTTATATAATTTAGCTTGCCAAGGATTTTCAACATTTTGCATTACTGTTGTACTACTATTATCCTTTAATTTTCTAACAAATATATAACATATAACTGTTAATATTAGTAATGCAATTTGAGCATAAAATCCACCTGTTCCATCATAAAATGATTTTGTAAAAGAGAACTGTGAAACAGCCCAACCTTTAATAAAGTTTATAAGTAAAACTGGTGCAATTGCTATCATAGATAAACTCTGGAATACATAATCCAATTTATCCCTTTTTAATATTTCTATTTGCATCTCTTGTGTAATATTGTTTAAATTTTTTAAATATAAAGATGCACCATCTTTATCTTTCCTATCTCCAAATTCCTTAGTCAAATAAGAAATACCAGCAAATTCTTTTAAATAACTATTTGGAGCAACATCATAATACTTTTCAAGCTCCGTTTCAGGATCATCTGAAATTAAAACTTCATATATTTTTTCTGCTTGTCTTGAAACATCTAATTCATCATTTTGAGCTATATCATAAATAGCTTCTTCAACCATATTACTTTCATGAAATGCATGTCTCATTTCTGCAAATAAATCTATTTGCTCTTTTAAAATCTTATTATCGATTTTATCAACCATACCTTCCATTAAAGTTTCTATAAAAAATATTTCAAATAATAATAGAGCGAATAATAAAACGTAGTTTCCAGATGTAACTAAAAATATTATTACTGTAAGTGGTATAATAACCATCAAGCCTTTTAACATTATCTGTGCTGTTTGTTTTCTTGTTAAATATTCATCTTCTAAATTTATAATTTCTAGTCTTCTTCTAAGCTTTAATGCATATCTCCTAAAAAAAGGAATTCTAACAATTTGTATATAAAATTTTTGATAGAAAACTTCCATACTAAAAGAATTTTCTTTTGTACCTTCTGTCAACTGTGCAATATATTTAGTATTTTTTCCCATCATCTTTTTTCTAAGTATCATATATGCTACTACTATCAGTGCAAATATTGCTAAAACACCAATAATTAAATATTTAAGTAATGCCATTGAATCCATCGTTTTAAAAAATCACCCCACTTTCTAGCAAAATCATTCTTCTTTAGTTATAGTTTTTCTTGGTCTTCCTACACTTTTTCGTTTTTCTACTACTGTATCTGAAATTTCTACATTTTCTTCTGGTAAAATTTCATCTACTATTTCATCTTCATACTTAACTGGCTTTGGTGGTTTAATTCCCCAGTTTCTTTCTAAAAATGCGTCAAATGCAATTTGATCTGTATCATTCATATTTAATCTCATTTCTTTAATATTATTATCAGAAATAGGATTTGAAAGTACATATTTATCATCAATAAATTCTAATACATTTTGATATTTATATAACTCTTTATTTGTAGTTTTAGAAAAGAATATTGTAGCATTATCAAAAAATTTATCAAATTTTCCTTCCAATGTTTTTTCTTTTCTATGATCAAATGTATACTCATTTTTTTCTTCAATAGGAATACATTCTGTTACTCTTTCTATATATCTTCTACCTCTAAAGTCTTTTACTAGGTGAATATCAAAATTTAATACTTGAATAACTTGTTCTTCTGCTGTTTGCTCACTTTTGAATACACCAGTTCTAAGCATAGAGTTACGAAGTGCTGTAACTAAGTTTGGAAAAGTTTTAGCATGGTGAGTAAATAATGTAAACTTAGAAGCAACTTGGGCAGCCTGTATCATCCAAGCAGCTACGGGATCAGTCGCAACCTCTCCGAATTATATTAACAGAACCATCAGTTTTCTTTTGAACATCTAGCCCTTCTTGTCCAGATACTGTTTCTGTTTCACGTAATGATAAAATATTTCTTGTTGGATATATTTTTCTTAAGTGAAGCTCAAATGCAGTTTCCTGAATTCTTAAGTTCATAGTTTCATAAATGCTTTCAATTATAGCCATAAGCATTGTTGTTTTTCCGACAACCTTGCTCTCCTGTTAAAGATATAATTCTTGCACCTTTAACTAAATATCTTAATAGTTCTATTGCCTCTTCTTTACCTTCATATTTAACTATTTGTTCAAGTGTAGCTTTTTTAGTATCAAACTTTCTTACGAAAAATGCCCATGTTTCAGACATACTTGGTCTTAAAACAACAACACGAGAACCATCTTTCATTTCATTGATTTTATATCCGATTTGTATCAGATAACTGACCTGGATTATTATATTTATAAATATTTTGACAAACTCTTTTTAATTCACTTTCTGTTCCAAAAGATAAGAATTCTAAACGAATTGATTTACCTTGGAAAAATATCCATATAGAGTCACAAGCTCTTGGTACTTTTGCTTCCATTGCTTGTTTTAAATAATCTCCATCTGTTTGTGCTACTTGACTTAAGAAACTCTCTGGTAAACCAGATACTCCGTCCAGATACACCATCTATATTCATATCTCTTACTTCATCTATACTACTATAACCTTTGTACTGTTGATAAATTCTTTGTACTACAACTTCTAATTTATCAGCAAAACTTAAATTTAAATTTTCTTGTTCATAAATTTTATCTATTTCATCAGATGTTATAACATAACAAGGCTTTGTTTCTCCTGCTACATATTTTAATGCAGCTAAATTATACTTTTTAATAAATTCTGTTAATGCTTCATAAGAAAATGTCTTTTTATACTCATGCATTAATATATCAAATTTATCTTGTGCAGTAAGCAAAGATGGTACATCAAATGGTATTGATTTTGATATATTAGTTTCATCAACACCATATTCTTTTGAAAGTAAATCATATATTAACTCTTTAACATATTTCTTATCATTAACATCTCCATATGTACAACCCTTTAAAGCTTTTTTTAGCTCATATTTTTTACTCTTTCTTCTTTTTAATTCTTCTTCTGAAAGACCAATATCGTAAAGGTTTATTTTTGTGATTTCATCTAACCTTTGTTTAACAAATTTTATCATTTTTTCCAAAGTATATGTTTTATCATCAACTTCAACTGCCTGATCAACCACTTCTTCTTTATTCTTTTTAATTGAGTGTACTATTACTACTATAACTAATACAAGTACCACGAATATCATCATTAAATTAGTAATACTCATCTAAAGGTCCTCCATTTATCTTTTATTTTTAAGTCTATCTATTTAACTCTTTTAATTTTTCTATTATTATGCTACACGTTCTTGATATTTCACTAATAAATCCTCCATTTATATCCATAGCTGTATTTGAAATTTTAGTTTTTAAAAAGAAATCTGCTAATTTTGCTTCATTTGTAGCTTCCATAAATCTAACATTATATGGAATAGCTGGAATTAAAGATTTCTGTTTCATATACCTTGTTGTATTTTTTACATTATAACTAGAACTTATATCACTTTTTGACAAAAGTGGAAGTATTTTTCTAGATTTAACTATTGGATCTTTTACTGACAATTCCAAATAATTGTTAATATTAACTAAATTAGGTGGCATAGCATATATTATAAGATTTGATTGTTCTAATAATGCTTTTGAACTTGCTCTTTTATATCCTTTATTCACATCAACAAATATTAAATCATAATATTTATTTGCTGCAATTATTAACTCTTTATATAACATAAGAGATTTCTCTTGCTCTTCTGGAATCTTTGTTTTTAATCCCAATAATATATCTAATCTGTTTTTAAAAACTATTTTTGTATAATTTGTTATAATTTCTGGTGTTGCTTTATTACTTGCAACAGCACTAACCAAACCTTCTGCTCCAGAAGAAATATCTATTTTTCCTCCAGTTAATTGTTGTAGAGTTTTATTTTCTTTTTTCTTCCAAAAAGCCTTTTCCATTGTATTATCGTCAAAAGTAGCATCTATAACTAAGATTCTATAATTATGTTCTATTGCCATATATGTAGCAATTGCTAGTAATGCAGAAGTTTGACCATTTTCTTTTTCAGATTGATTCCAAAAACTAATTACTGACATAATTCTAAAAAATCTCCTTTCATGCTCTCTCAATAAGCTTTATAGCTTTTCTAATTTCATTTTTTGATGCTCCTGATGCTATTTCTAACATAAACATTAAACTATCCATAAACTCATTACTTAAATTTACAAATCTTACTTTTGAAAATCTTTGATTTTCATATATTGCATATAAATCATCTGTTTCAAAAGGAAAATATACTACATCTGGTTTCCACTTTACTTTATAACTTAATGAAATAAAATCTATATACTCACTTTCCTCTGATGAAGGATTTCTTGTAAATAAAACTTTTGTAACAGATATAGGCGTTTTAAAATTTTTAATTATATTTATACCTCTTTGTAAAGAATATACATCAAATGTTGTTACAAAAAAATGTATATCATCTACTCCAAAAGAAAATCCCTCATAAGCTTCTGGTGAATCTATATCCGCCAAAATATAGTCATATTCCATTTTTTCATCTATTGATAGATATTTTTTTATTTCTCCGTATATTTTCAAATCCAATTGCTACATCAAATCCATCATAAGTTGTTACATACTTACTTGTTGGATTCATTACAGGAACGATATATCTAGATTTTTGTGTTAAACTTGCATCTATAACCAAAACCTTTTTTCCTTGAACATTCAATATTTTGGACATGTATAATATTAAATCTGTTTTGTCATATCCACCTATAAACGCAATTTTTTTCATATGTAAATTTCTCTCCTTATAAATTAATATGTTGTACCAATAAGACCTGTACCTTCTAATTGTGCAACAAATTCATCTCTAGTAGTTCCAACAGCTTCATTTTCTGTTGTAGTTCCTGCTTCAACAGCATTACGTCTGTCTTCATCATCCATATCACCATATAATCCATCAATTTGATTTCTATTTACTTGATAATCTGTTCCTCCATCTGATGGATTACTATCTCTATTCCATTTATTACTTAAATCTCTTCTTGCATCTTCAAGCACATTTGGATTAGCATTAACTGCTGCAAGAACTGCATTATTTATAGCATATGTAGTAACTGCCCCTTCTTGAATTCCTGGCTCTGTATATTTTGTTGCACGAAGTTGAGCCCCATTTACACAATATGCTTCTACTATCGCACTATTCATTGAATTTATTTCAAGTTCATCTAATTCCATCCAAATTCCTCTTGCAGTAGTCATTTGTACATATTTTTTTGATAAAACTATATAGCTAACACCATTTGGTAAGTCAAATCTTATATCAACATAATCACCATTTTTTAATCCAGATGGTAAAACTATCATATTATATTCCATAAGCCTTTCATCATTAGATCTTCCTTCGCCTTCTTTATACACCATTCCTGATGTCATCATTGTTCCAGCTGGAATATCTACTTTTGCTATATATTCAATAGGATTTCCTTCTTCATCATATTCAAAACTTCCTGATGTTAAGTAATTACTAACATCTAATTCTGCACGTACAGTTTTTGGAATTAAACTATCTGCTGTAATTATTGCTCCAGATTTAAAATCATCTGCTGTAACATATACTGTTATATCTTCTACAACTAGTGCTTCTTTCTCCTCATTTAATTTATTAATTTTTGTAAATAAAAATACTACTACAAATGCCATAATTACTAATGCAATTAAAAAACCTATTAAAAAAGATTGTCTTGATCTTCTTTGAATTGGATTTGATGCCATCTTTATATCCTCCTTAATATTTTTACAATATTCTTTTTTCTATCATATAATATAATTGTACATTACATTTTGTGTTTTATCAACAAATTTCGATGTTTGTTACACAAATTTAATATTATAGTTACAAAAACATTATCTATTCTTTTAATATATATTTTTCAATTGCCTGACACACTCCTTCTGAATTGTTATCCGTAACAATTAAATCTCCAAATATTTTCATAAATGGATTACTATTTCCCATAACAATACCCATTCCAGAGTTTTCTATCATTTCTCTATCATTAAAATTATCTCCAATTGCAATTACTTCTTCTGACTTTATATTTAATTTATCAATTAAATATTCAATTGCTACCCATTTATTAACATTCTCATTTGTTATTTCAGTATAATAATATTCTACTAAAATTTCCTCTGTACCACATTTAATTTTTTTTCTAGACATATATTCAACATCTAAAACATCAAATTTATCAAGTAATTTAATTTTTTTTATAATACTATTAAATATTTTTATATCTTCATCACATATAGTAATTTTTAAAAAATTTTCATCCTTTAAATTTTGTATATATTCTATAATGTTTGGTACTATATTAATATATGTTCTTTTATTTTCTGGTTTTTTTAAATTTTCTTTATAATAATATAAAACATTATAACTTAAATTTTTAGCTATTATTTCTCTTTCTGTATATACATTATAATGAATACTATTTTCTTCACATATATTTGCAATCTTTAAAACTTGTTCTTTACTTAAAAATTTACTATATATTATTTTTTTATTTTGTATATCATAAACAGCAGCACCATTACCAGAAATTAAATACTTATCTGTACCAAGTTCAAGCGCTATGTTCTCTATTGAATCAATTGTTCTTCCGAGATGCAAGAACAATTTCAATTCCTTTGTTCATTGCTTTTTTTAATGCTTTTTTAGTATTTTCAGAAACTTCACCAGATGAATTAAGCAAAGTGCCATCTAAGTCAATTGCAATAAGTTTGTACATTTTGTCCTCCTTTTATATTATCTTTTTGAATTATATCACTAAACTTATTTTTTACAATACAAAAAATAATATTTATCGACATATTTTTTAATCGTATTTAAACTATTTTAAAAATTAGCAAAAATTGGTTGTTTAAAAAAATTTAAAATGAACATCATATATATTGAAATTACATTTCATATGTTTTTTCAATAACTTTAACTTTTTGGAGGTGAATGTAAAATGACAAACAGTAATAGAACTAGAAAAGTTGTTCCAGAAGCACAAGATTCTTTAGATAAATTCAAATATGAAGTAGCTGCTGAAGTTGGTGTTGATTTAAAAAACGGATACAACGGAAATATATCAGCTAAAGACGCTGGTAAAATCGGTGGTAATATGGTTAGAAAAATGATCGAACAAGCTGAAAACTCAATGTTAAACAAATAGTTTTTATACTAGAAAAATAGAATTATAATTTTTTTGGCAGGGATATTCCTCTTGGTTTTATAGTATGTTTTCATACATAAAGGCAGGACTTGTGTTCCTGCCTTTCTTTTATAAATATACATATTAAAATTTAAACAAATTTAATCCTATTTCCTCATCAAAATATCTATCTACTTTACCATCAATTATATTTATTATCATTTCACAAGTTGCACTAACTATTGCTTTATTTAAGTGTCCTCCAAAAACATCTCCTTTATCATTTCCTGCACTCATATGAATATGAGTATAAAACTCATCATTCATTGTATTTATAGTACCTGTTAATGAAACTATTTCAAAAGTTCCTTTAAATTCATTTGAATAATACTTCTTTTCATCAACTTTAAATACTCCAACTATAAAATGACTTACCGCTCCTAATGCATTAATACTTGCTAATTTTATATTCTCTTCTAATGCTATTTCTTTTACTTTTTCAAGTATATCTTCTCCTTTATCAATTCTTGCTATAATAGTATTATTAAACTTTCTATACTCCATATTACTTTCTCCTCTTATTTATTTTTGCTTATAATAACACAAAAGCAAATAATTATCAATTAATTATTTGCTTTACTTTTATTCTTATTCATCTTCTAAATAATCAGATTTTTCAGGCTCTTTTTCTACCTCTACTTTTACTTCTGCACTAACTTCTGCTTCTGCTTCTTCTTTTTCTTTATTTTTAGTTTTTTGGTCCTTTTTATCTTTTAATCTTTCTAAAATATCTGGTACATAATCCATTAATCTATCCATTGTAGATGTATGATTTATTGGCATTAATTTTATATTTTCTTTATTTATAACTAAAAATGCTACTGGATTTATTGTTACTCCTGCTCCGACTTCCGACCACCAAATGGTAATCTATATTGCATTTCTTCTTCTTTTTCTTTTTTCTTATATTCATCTAAAGTTTCAGTATTAAACTCACTACCTCCTGCTGCAAAACCAAAGCACACTTTAGATATTGGTATAATCATAATATCTCCAGCTGTTTCTATTGGTTCTCCAATTATAGTATTTACATCAACCATATCTTGAATACTGTTCATCGCAGTTCTCATAAGCCCTTCTATTGGATGTTCACTCATTTTTATATCCTCCTAATAACTTTTATTTTACACTTTTATGATTATTATGCTCATTTGAAATTAAAAATATACCTAAATTTCTTGCTTTTACACTTAGTACTGTATTTCCTTCTAAATGAAATGCCATGTTATTGAATTCTGGAAAAATATTATAATTTATTTTTTTATAATTTAACTTACTAAACTCTTTTCTTAAAAAATTTGATATATATGTTGAAATAAAAACAACTAAAAAGCTTGTTATAAAAACATCTTCTGCCCCAATCTTCAATGTAAACCTTGCTGAATCTACTTTTACATTCATTTTTCTTATTCTTTTCAAATCAAAATTTCTAAAATCTTTTTTCATAAATTTTTCAAATTCAAAATTTTTAAATATCTTTATATATGGAATGGTTTTTCCAAAAAATTCAATACCTTTTTTATTACACTTAAAACTAAGCATTTTTAAAAATCCATATAAATGAAAATTCAGTCTTATATTGAAATCCACATCATTTTTATCTATTTTTATATTTTTAACATTTATACTAACTTTTGAAAAAATCAATCCAAAAATTAAAATTATAAAAAATAAAACTAACCACATATTAACTCCTTGATTGTGATTAGTTTTTCCTTAAACTTAAATATTATTCCATAAATTGTTAAATTAGTATTTATAGATTAACTATATTATCCTTTTTCTTTTTAGATATAACAATATCTCCAAATAATTCTTTTTGAGCTGTTTGAATTTTACTTCTTCTACTTAACTCTAAAACTCCAGTAAAAGCTGTTACTACTTCTGCTTTAGGTTTCTCAGCTAAAGAAAATCTTTTTCCAAAAACAAAATTTGGTTTTCTTATAAGTTCTCTGTATATATCTTTTACCTTATCCGCAACATTGTATGTATCTGATATTGCTATTTTTTTTATATTACTTGCATATTCATTTTTCTTATCCATATTTAATTTTATTATTTTTCTATATGCTTTTACTATATCATTTTCTGTATACTTTATTTCCAACTTCTGTTTTGGAAGTTCTATTTTTTCTGGCAATTTATATGTTCTTTTAGAATATAACTCAAATTTTTCTTTTAAGGTTTTACAAATCTCTTTGTATTTTTTATATTCTATAATTCTTCTTATAAGTTCTTCTTCAGTAAGCTCAGCTTCATTTTCTACTTCTTTTGGAAGTAATCCTTTTGATTTAATTAAAAGTAATGTTGATGCCATAATCAAAAATTCACTAGCAATTTCTAAATTTAATTTTTCTTGTTCCCCGCAAATATTTCAAATATTGCTCTGCAATTTCATCTATTTTTACTTCATATATATCCACTTTATCTTTATCTATTAAATAACATAATAAATCTAATGGACCTTCAAAATTACTTAGCTGAAGTTCGTATTTATTTGATTCTAATGATATTATTTTATTATTCACAACTTAAATTCCTCTTATTTCTTAAAATTTTAATACTATATTGTTGCACCAATAATTCCAGCATCATTTTTATATTTTGCAGTAAGTATTTCTGGAACTTTCGAATTTGTAAATCTAGTATTTTCTTCATTTAATTTTTCAATTAATCTATCTAATATAGGATTTCCTTCATAATACGAAAAACTTCCACCAAAACAAATTGCTTCTGGTTCAAATAAATCTATTAAATTTCCTATACCAACTTTTAAATAATCCAAAAATTTTTCTATTTCTTCTTGTACTCTTTTATCATTTTTTACTAACAAATTTTCTCTTAAATATTGCCCAGAAATATCACTTCTTTCTCCTAATATATCAGTTACTTTTCTCTTTAAGGATTTTATAGAAGCATATCTTTCAAAACAGCCTCTTTTCCCACAAGAACATTGTATTCCATCTTTTTCAATTACCATATGTCCAATTTCAAATCCTTCATTTTTCTTGGGTTTCAAAAGATTTCCTCCGCATAAAAACAGCTCCACCAATTCCTGTTCCAATTCCAACAAACACAGCATCACAATAATGTTTTAAAACACCATATTTCTTTTCTGCTAATGCTGCACATTTAGCATCATTTCTTAATTGCACTTTCATACTCATTTTATTTTGTAATACTTCACATAAATCAAAGTTTACTAGCCCTAAATTACTAGCTTTTATTATATTACCATTTGAAATAATTCCTGGTGATGCAATTCCTATAAGCTCTATTTGACTTTTCATTATTTTATTATCATCTAAAAGATTTTTTATCATAGAAATAGAACTTTCTATAATAACTTTTTTTATATCCTGTTTATCCTCATCAGTAAAGTTCTTTTGCTTTGTATCAATTATTTTATCTTCATCAATTATACCAACACCTATATGACTACCACCTAAATCAATCCCAATTTTCATCCATTTTTCCTTCTTTATTAATATAATATTTAAATAATATCATAAAAAAATTCTTTTAACAAGTAAAACTATTAAAATAAAATCTATTAAAATAATTGAAAAAAAACTAGTAATTTGATAAAATTTCAATATAATAAATATAAAGGAGACCAAAATGAAAATCTTAAAATGAAAAAAAGGAATAACTCTTATCCCTTTAATCATTACTATAATTGTATTAATAATACTAGCGACAATTAGCATTAATATGCTTACTCAAAATGGATTATTAAATAAATCTAAAAAAACAAATGAATTAACAAATAAAAGTGAAGCAACTGAAAAAATGAATTTAAAATTAACAAGCATTCAAATTATAAGTTATGACGAAACTAAAGACTTTCCTAATTTACAATATGTTGCAAACAAATTATGTGATGATGATGAAATAGAATATGTAGAACTAACAAGTCAAATAGCGGCTTTAAATCATATAACTATTGTAGAAAATAATTCATCAATATTTACAAAACTAAAAGAATATCCTTATGAATTTGAAATAAATGGTTATTTACAATTAGCATCTATTGATGGAAAAAAAGTTGACACTCCTACTAATTGTGATCATATTTCAAATTTAATAAATGACTTTTCTCCTGAATTAAAAGAAACAAATGGAACATATATATCTATAAGTATTCCTGAAAATATAACTGAAAACTCTTCTCGGATATGCTTATTTATTAAATGGAAATGTAATAAATATTGGTACAAATACACAATATTCTTTTACAAATCTAGATTTTGAAACTAATTACGAAATATCAGTAATGGCAATTGATATAAATGGAAAAATCAAGATTTCTTCTACATTAAATCAAACTACTCTAGACAAATTATATTTATATAACGAAGGTATTGAATGTTTACCAGTAACAGGTGGATGGGCAAAAACTGGATATCATGTAAGTAATTCTGGAACTTTAACAAAAAATGATGATAGCATGTATATATATTCTCCAAATGGATCAAGACTCTTCATTGGAATAAAAAATAGTATAGACTTA
Source organism: uncultured Clostridia bacterium (assembly GCA_947642355.1). Lineage (GTDB taxonomy): Bacteria > Bacillota > Clostridia > TANB77 > CAG-508 > Scatovivens. Next base: position 7,884 of record CANRSD010000022.1, on the reverse strand, counting down.
TCAAAATATTCAAAACTTGTTATAGAAAGTACTGGAAGTCAATCCCTTTGTCAAATATCACAAAATTCTTATTTTAGTAATGGTGGTGGAAAAGATAAAATTTTATTTAAAAATAGTTCTATTGAAATCTTTTAAATTCAATAGAACTATTTTTTCTTTATCTATATTTTAGTAATATCAATAACTTCCAAAGTTTCCTCTACATCATCATCTTCTATTGCATCATAAAGTGCGTTTACAGTATCTAATGATGTAAAGCAAGGAACTTTACACTCTGCTGCCATTCTTCTAATTTTAAATCCATCTCTATTTGATTCTTTTCCTTTAGTTGGTGTATTTATTATAAAATTAATTCTTCCATTTTCAATTAAATCTACTATACTATCTGTTCCCTCCCAAAGTTTCTCAACTACATTTACATGTATTCCATTACTTTCTAAAAATCTTCCTGTTCCAGAAGTTGCATAAATTCCAAAACCTTTCAAATAGAATTTTTGAGCAATTCCAAGCATTTCTTGCTTATCTTTATCTCTTACAGTTATTAAGATATTTCCTTTTTTAGAAACATTTGAACCACTCGCTATAAAAGCTTTTAAAACTGCATTAGGAAATCTTCTTGATACTCCTAAAACTTCTCCTGTTGATTTCATTTCAGGTCCTAAACTTGTATCTGCATTTTTTATTTTTTCAAATGAAAATACTGGCATTTTTACACATATATAATTACTTTCTTTATATAATCCTGTTCCATATTCCATATCTTTTAATTTCTTACCTAAAATTACATTTGTAGCTATATCTATCATTGGCAAATTAGTAACTTTACTAATATATGGAACTGTTCTACTTGAACGAGGATTTACCTCAATTATGTATACTGCACCTTGGCAAATTATAAATTGTATATTTAATATTCCTATAACATTTAATTCTTTTGCAATCTTATATGTATATTCTACAATCTTATCTTTATGTCTTTGTTCAACAGTTTGTGTTGGATATACTGAAATACTATCTCCTGAATGAACTCCAGCTCTTTCTAAATGTTCCATGATTCCTGGAATTAATATATCTTCTCCATCACAAATAGCATCAACTTCTAATTCTTTACCCATCATATATTTATCTACTAAAATTGGATGCTCTTGTGCTATCTTATTAATTTCATTAACATATTCTTCTATTTCTTTATCATCATAAGCAATTGCCATTCCTTGTCCACCTAGAACATATGATGGTCTAACAAGTACTGGATATCCTAAACGATTAGCAACTGTTTTAGCTTCATCTGCTGTATATATTGTACTTCCTTGAGGTCTTAAAATACCACAATTTGTTAAAGCTCTATCAAATTGTTCTCTATCTTCTGCTCTATCCATATCTCTTGGAGATGTTCCTAAAATCTTAACTCCCATTTTGTTTAAAGACTCTGTAAGCTTAATAGCTGTCTGTCCACCAAACTGAACTATTGCTCCATCTGGTTTTTCTACTTCCACTATATTTCTAACATCTTCTTCTGTTAATGGTTCAAAATATAATTTATCTGCAATATCAAAATCCGTACTTACAGTTTCTGGATTATTATTTACAATTATAGTTTCATATCCCCTTTTCTTCAGAGCCCAGACTCCATGTACACTACAATAATCAAATTCTATACCTTGCCCAATTCTAATAGGACCTGAACCTAGTACCATAACTTTTGGATTGTCAGATTGTCTTGCTTCATTTTCCTCATCATATGATGAATAATAATATGGAGTTTTTGCTTCAAACTCAGCACTACAAGTATCTACTAATTTAAAATTAGCCAAAATATTATATTTATATCTAAAATCTCGTATCTCTTCTTCTGTTCTTCCATTTAATCCTGCAATAACTTTATCTGTAAATCCATATTTCTTAGCTTTTAATATAAGTTCTGGATTTATACTATGTATTTCTAATTCTCTTTCAGTATTAACAATTTTAGCAATTATCCCTACAAAATATTTATCGATTGTTGTTATTCTACAAATTTCATCAATATTTATTCCACGTCTTAAAGCTTCTGCTATCACAAAAATTCTTTCATTATCTTTTTTACGTAATCTATCATGTATTTCTTCTTTAGTATATTCCTTCAATGCAGGTAAAATTAATGAATCTATATTTTCTTCTAATGAACGAATTGCTTTCATTAATGCACCTTCTAATGTAGGTGCTATTGCCATTACTTCACCTGTTGCTTTCATCTGTGTTCCAAGTTCACGATTTGCAGTTAAGAATTTTTTAAATGGCCACTTTGGAACTTTAACAACTACATAATCTAAAACTGGTTCAAAACAAGCGTATGTTTTTCCTGTAACTTCATTCATAATCTCATCTAAAGTATATCCGAAGAGCTATTTTAGTAGCAACTTTTGCTATTGGATAACCTGTTGCTTTTGATGCTAAAGCTGATGAACGACTAACCCTAGGATTTACTTCTATTACAGCATATTCAAAACTATGTGGATTTAATGCAAATTGAACATTACATCCCCCTTCTATTTTTAGTGCTGAAATAATTTTTATTGCAGAAGTTCTAAGCATTTGATATTCTCTATTAGATAATGTTTGAGATGGTGCAACAACTATACTATCTCCTGTATGTATTCCAACTGGGTCAATATTTTCCATATTACAAATAGTTATACAATTTCCTTTACTATCACGCATAACTTCATATTCAATTTCTTTCCAACCAGAAATACATTTTTCAACTAGAATTTCATTAACTCTAGACATTCTAATTCCACTACCAGCTATTTCCTCTAATTCTTCTAAAGTATATGCAATACCACCACCAGTACCACCTAAAGTATATGCAGGTCTAATAATTACTGGAAGTCCTATCTCCCTTCCAAAATTTATAGCATCTTCAACTGTATGTACAACTTTACTTGCAATACATGGTTCATTTATTTTTTCCATCATATCCTTAAAACATTGTCTATCTTCTGCATCTCTAATTCCTTCTGGAGATGTTCCTAAAAGTCTAACACCATATCTATCTAAAAAACCTTCTTCTGCAAGTTCCATTGCTAAATTAAGTCCTGTTTGACCACCTAAATTAGGAAGTATACTATCTGGCCTTTCTTTTTCTATTACTTTTTTTAACATTGTAACAGTTAATGGTTCTATATATATTTTATCTGCCATATTTTTGTCTGTCATAATAGTTGCTGGATTTGAATTTATTAAAATAACTTCTAAGCCTTCTTTTTTTAGTTCTCTACAAGCTTGTGTCCCTGCATAATCAAATTCAGCTGCTTGTCCAATTATTATAGGTCCTGAACCAATTACTAATACTTTTTTTATTTTATTATTTTTCATTTATTTTTCCTTTCTGCTTATTAAACAAGCTCAAATATTTACAAGTATATATATTTATGTTATAATTATAATATTAAAATTTTAAGGAGGAATCCATATATGTCAGAACAATTAACAACAATTTTCAAACTGGTTTCACTTTGCTCATTGTACTCCCTTGGAGTACATTTTATCTGGCGGCTATTAAGAAATGCATTTATAAGAAATGGGGTTGCCCCCTTTTTTATTATTTACTATTGTTCTTTTCCATTTACCATATTTATAAATTCATCAAAAATATATGCTGTGTCTTCTGGACCAGGACAAGCTTCTGGATGAAATTGTACTGTAAATATATTTTTATTTTTATATTTAATTCCCTCTACTGTTCCATCATTTAAATTCATATGTGAAACTTCTGCTATTTCTGGATCTATACTTGTATCTACAACATAATATCCATGATTTTGAGAAGTAATATAAACTTTATCTGTAAATAAATCTTTAACTGGATGATTTGCTCCTCTATGTCCATATTTTAGTTTCTCAGTTCTTGCTCCTGTTGCTAAAGCTAACAGTTGATGTCCCAAACATATTCCTAAAATCGGTATATTAGTTTTAAATAGTTTTTGAATTGTTTTAATTTGAAAGTCACAATTCTTTGGATCTCCAGGACCATTTGAAAGCATTATTCCATCAGGTCTTGTAGCTAATATAATTTCAGATGGTGTATCTGCTGGGTATACTGTAACTCCAACTCCTCTTCTTAATAAAGAATTTATTATATTATGTTTTGCTCCATAATCTATTAAAGCTATTTGTTTAGGTTTAGTACTTCCGTAAGTAACAATTTTTTTAGATGTTACTACATTTACAATATCCCCTATATTAAACATTTTTATTTGTTCTATTATTTCTTCTAAATCTTCTAAATTTGATACTAAAGCTCCTCTTAAAGTTCCTGCATCTCTTAACACTTTAGTTAATTTCCTAGTATTAACTCCTACAAGACCTGGTGTATTATTTTCTTTTAAAAATGTATCTAAGTTTTTATTTGTCCTAAAATTATTTTCATATTCAGCAAGTTCATGTATAAACACCGCTTTTGCCCAAATTCTTTCCGATTCTTCATCTTCTACTATTACACCATAATTTCCAATTAATGGATATGTCATAACTATCCCTTGTCCTGCATATGATGGATCTGTAAATGTTTCAATATATCCTGCCATTGCAGTATTAAAAACCACCTCACAAATTGTATCTTTTATAGAACCAATTCTTTCACCTTCAAATACTTCTCCATTTTCTAATACTAAATAACCTTTCATTACTCCTCCTAAAAAAAGAACACTAATACTAGTGTTCTATAGAAATTACATTTATAAATTGAATAAAAAATGAAATACTAAATAAAGCTTTTAATCTTACTTTTATTATATTCACAAAGCTTACTTTTTTCATTTCTTATTATCCTCTCTTAAATTTTACTTAGAATATTATATAATATTTTTTTGACAAAATCAAGCATTTTTTGCTACTAGTTGTTTTTTTATGGGTGAATTTTTTATTTCACCCATATTTTTATTTTGTTATTTTTAAGATTTTTAATTTAATTGTTCCTGCTGGAGCTTCAACTTCAACTACATCTTTTGCTTTTTTACCAAGCAATGCTACTGCAATTGGAGATTCATTTGAAATTTTATTAACAGTTAAGTCAACTTCTGTAGTTCCTACTATTGTATATTCTTCTTCTTCATTAAATTCCATATCTAAAACTCTAACAATATTTCCTACTTGTACTATTTTTGTATCTATTTCAGATTCATCAATTATTCTTGCATATCTTAATTTTTGTTCTAATTCTGCTATTTTATTTTCATTAGCAGCTTGAGCATTTTTAGCTTCATCATATTCTGAATTTTCTGATAAATCTCCAAAACCTAAAGCTACTTTTATTCTTTCTGAAATTTCATATCTTTTTACTGTTTTCAATTCTTCTAATTCTTTTTCTAAATTATCATAACCTTCTTGTGTTAATAATACCTCTTTTTCACCCATTGTACTCTAACTCCTTCCGTATAAACATTATATATAATAATAAGATTATTTATCTCATTTGTCAAGTATTTTATATTTAAGTTTCAGTGTTTTTATTTTATTTCTTAATCTAGAATGTAAATATTTATATTATGATAAAAAGCTGGCGCTGAATGTAAGGATTTTATAACTTGTTTAAGAATTTTGTGGGAGAATCTCGATTTTACATTGAGAAGGGCCTGCAAAATAACTTTACAAGTTCTTGAATCCTGTAATGAACCGTCTGAAAGCTTTTTGGAAAAATATAAATATTTACATACTATTATAAATCTAAAAAACACCGAAACTTAAATTTTATCTATTATTTTACACCTTTTAACTTATATTGCTTAATTTATTCTCTTGCTTATTTTTATAATACTCTAAAAATCTAACCATATTACCATTATTCCCTTCTAGACATTCTATCTTTATTCCATCTTCTTTAATTTCCTTCCATATATTTTGAACTGAAGTCTTTTTATAAATAATACTTTCATATAAACATACTGTACTAAAATTATTCAAATTTGCAAACATTTCTTTATATTTTATTGGCAAATTAATATGATAAAAACTAGCATTTATTCCATTAAAACTTTTTGACAAAATGTTAATTCCACTTTCAAAATTTACAATTATAGATTTTTTAGGAAAAACTATTTTATTAAATTCTTCCTGAACAAAATCCAAATTTAAAATAATATTTGATTTTGATACTGCCTTTTTGTAATTATTAGTAACATTTATTATTAATCCCTTTTCTTCATAAACAATTTTCTCTAATTTTTTAAACTTTCTAATATCTTTTGTTACAATATTAATATTTCTGACTTTATTTGAAAGTCTTTTTATACTTTCACAAATCAAAATACTATTTTCATTAGAAAGTATTGTAATTTCTTGCATTTCTGATAACATAAAAGCATTTTTACAAATATATTCTACTATATCTTCTATTAAATATTTAAAAAGCCATCTACCATCTAAAATATTTAAATTTCTATTATTTAAATATTTTACAAAATCTTCTTTTACAATAAGATTATTTGAAATACAAATATTCTTAGTAACATCTATTTTAAATATTTTGTCAAGTTTTTTTAAACTTCTTCTATTTATTTCAGAAAGTACTATAATATATTTTCCATTAATTTTATATTTTAAAACTTGTCCTATAGTCTTTCTAAAAAAATATATTAGATTCCTAATAATACTAGGCATTTTTCTTTCTCTATCACTAAGCATATCTTCCTTATTAATAGCTAAATCCACATACAACATAAAACCACCTCTATAATATATATGTGAAATAGTTTAATATTATGATATTTTTTTAATTCTTAATTTTTTTCTTTTAAATCATTACAAATATAAATTCTATAAATATTTTTCTTATTTTATCTTTTATTCTATATTGTCAAGTAAAAAATTCATTTTATGTATTGCTTTTGAATTTATTTTGTGTTAAGATTAAAATGCTTTTTAAAGCAAATGAATTTATTTTTTTAGAACTATATCCTTTCTTTTTAAGGTGATTTGTATTCTTTAAAATTTATTCAAATCTTTTTTAAAAAGGAGGTTTTTTATAAAATGGCTGATATCGAATTAACTTGTAAAGATTGCGGAAATACTTTTGTATTTACTGAAGGAGAACAAGAATTTTATGCACAAAGAAATTTTTCAAATCCAGTAAGATGTCCTGAATGTAGACAAAAAAGAAAAAATGCGCAAAATAATGATTAGTAAAAAAAACAGTTTCTCTAAAAAAGTGAAACTGTTTTTTTTATTTTTTTCTAATATTGATACTAATAAAATTTATATATCTATCTTTTGGAATTGTCCATTAGTTATTTTTCCTATTGTGGATGTACCTGCTCCTCCTGCTCCGCCGTTACCATTTCCTCCAGTTGCACTTGCTCCACCTGTAATATTTATTGTTACAGTAGAAGATATATTATCTGAAAAAGAAAACACATTCACAGATCCTCCTCCTGAGCTTCCTCCTCCGATAAGCAATACTATTACCACTTCCATTTCCACCTTTAGAACCACAAGAAGTTAATGTTCCTAAAGTTTCATTATTATTACATGCTACAATCAATAAACCGACCAGTTCCATTAGAGGCTCCGCCTTCCTCCAGGATTTCCTGCACCTCCATAATCATAACTAGGATTTGTTCCACCTGAACCTCCATAAGCTGAACCAGAACTTCCAGTATTATTGGCACCACGCATAGAGCTTCCACATCCTCCAGAAAATGAAGTTCCACTAGATCCAGCAATAGTAGGATATTGCCAGAATCCTCCTCCTGAACCTCCTCCTCCAGTTTGACGATTAACCCCACTGATTCCCGCTTTACCATGAACAGGATTTCTGCCGAGCAGTAGTTTGCCATGAAGGTCCACCAGCTCCACCAACTTTAGGCACATACTCATATGTTCCATCTGCATTTTTAAATAAATATA
>CANRSD010000021.1 GCA_947642355.1 uncultured Clostridia bacterium | reverse complement strand
ATAATAATGGAGTACATGATGAAGGAGAAGAACTAACAGGATACTGGATGAGTAAATATCAGCTTAGTAATTAAAATATTGAAATAAACTATATAAAAAGGACATTCTTAAAATTTAAGAAATGTCCTTTTTGTTTAATAATTTTTAGAAATAATATCTAAGTTTGCAAGTAGAGCATCTTCTGTTATATTTTCTTCTGTTTGTTTAGAAATTGTTCCATCTTCTTCAAAAAATATCAAAGTAGGTAATTTTTCGAAGCTATAATATTCAGAAGCTTCTTGGTTTAAATCATAATATACTGGTATAGAGAAATTACATTCTTTAACTAAGTTTATAATATCATTATTAGGTTCATTTGTGTTTATAACAAGAAAATTTATTTTATCTTTATATTCTGCATAAACATTATCTAATAATTCTATAATATCTAATGAATTTTCTGTATCAGAACTCCATAGAATTAAAGCCATAGCTTTATCATTAAATTCTGATATTTTAAATTTGTTTTTTTCCTCATCATAAAAACTAAATTCAGCTTTTTCTTTTGAAGAAATAGTTGGATTTTGGATAGGATTGTTTGGGTTATTATCAGTAACATTAGAATTTGCATAGATAAATATTGCTATTGCTATTATAAAAAGTAAAATAGCAAAACTTAAAAACATTATATTTTTTTTATTCATTTGTAAACCTCCAATTAATCTTTCATTGTTATGCCAAAGCATGTTTTTGTATAGTAAAATAGAAATAGTATGTCTGTTATAATTTTAGCGTAAATTATACATGAAATATTATATTTAAAGTATAAAGGAATAGATAGAATTATAAATATTATAAATTTAAAGGTTACTAATAAAATAGGAGTTTTATAGTATTTTATTTCTGAAAAGTATTTAAAAATAGTAATTTCAAGACCAATAAATGGAGATGAAATAAACCAAATTTTAGTAGCATAAATAGTATAATTTATTATTCCATCTGGAACTTTTATTATAACTAAAAATTTTTTTAAAAATGCATAAATTAAAATTGCTAATGGAATTGCTATAAGTGAATTTATAAAGAATGAATTCGCAACAGCACAGGATAAGTCTTCTTTAAAGTTTTTTGATTTTTGCAAATTAAATCTTTTAAATACAATAATTGTGACGATTGAACATATAGCAATCAATATAAAATTTATTAAAATTATAATATCTAAGCTAATTAAGTGTGTTGTAGTTGCTGATAATTTAAAAAATAAATTAGTAGTTATAATAAAAAGAATTGTAATTAGTAAATAAATAAAATAGTGCAAATTTTTTTTCATATTATTATAAATTCCTTTTCTAAATAAATATATTATAGTCTATAATATATCCTTTTAAAAAACAAGAGTAGAAACTAAAAACATAAAAAAATTTAAAAATTTTAAAAAAAGTATTGCAAAATAAAATGTTATATATTAAAATCTAAGTGAAGTGGAGAGAAGTGTCACAAAGTGGTAGAAAAAGGAAGGGGGTAAATAACCATTGTTAATTGGTGAATATGAGCATTCTCTAGACGCTAAAGGTAGATTAATAATGCCTGCTAAGCTTAGAGAAGACATAGGAGAAAAGTTCATAATAACCAAAGGATTAGATGGATGTTTATTTGCTTTTTCTAAAACAGAGTGGGAAAAGTTTGAAGAAAAACTTGCTACTCTACCAATTTCAAATAAAGATGCAAGAGCATTTTCTAGATTTTTCTTTGCAGGTGCAATGGATTGTGAGATAGATAAACAAGGAAGATTTTTAATATCAAGTAATTTAAGAGAATTTGCTGGTTTAGTAAAAGATATAATTATTGTTGGTATGAATTCTAGAATTGAAATCTGGAGTAAAGAAAAATGGCAAGAATGTGATGATAGTATTTCTGCTGATGAAATAGCAGAAAAAATGGAAATGTTAGGTATATAATTCTATTATATATGTACAAAAGATTAAAAAATACAAAAGATAAAGATTTAAAAGTTACAAAAGACAAAGCTTTTTTGCAAATTTCAAAAGAAAATTTAAATTACAAATGATTGTAATTTACCAAAGACAAAGCTATATAATTTACAATAGTAAAAATTATATAAATACAAAAGAATTTTAAAAGTACAAAAGATTTAAATTTACAAAGGATAAAACTTGTAGGTTAAATCTACAAGTAGATATTTTGCAAATAGTGGCGGGATAATATTGGACTATAAACTAATGTTACCCGCCTAAATGATATTTTGAAAAATAATTGAGGGATTACATTGGAATTTAATCATAAATCTGTACTTCTTGATGAATGTATTAATGGTTTAAATATTAAACCAGATGGTATATATGTAGATGGTACATTGGGTGGTGCAGGACATAGTAAAGAAATATTAAAAAAGATATCAAGTAAAGGGCTTCTTATTGGAATTGATAGAGATGAAGAAGCTATTTGCGTTGCAAAAGAAAGATTATCAGAATTTAATAATGTAAAATTTGTTCATAATAATCATGACAATATTAAAGAAATTTTACAAGAATTAAATATAGATGGTGCTGATGGAATACTTTTAGATTTAGGTGTTTCGTCATATCAGTTAGATGAAAAATCACGAGGATTTAGTTATATGGGGAATAGTAGACTTGATATGAGAATGGATAAAACCCAAAAACTAGATGCAGAAGAAATAGTAAATACATATTCAGAAGAAGAGCTTTCAAGAATTATTTTTGAATATGGAGAAGAAAAATTTGCAAGAAATATTGCAAGGAAAATTTGCTTAGAGCGAAAGAAAAATAAGATAGAGACAACAGATAAATTGGTAGAAATAATTGAAGCATCAGTTCCATTTAAAGGAGAGGGACATCCTGCTAAAAGAACTTTCCAAGCAATAAGAATTGAAGTAAATGATGAAATAAAACCTTTATATGACACAATAATAAATTCAATAGATGCATTAAAGCCAGATGGAAGATTATGTGTAATAACATTTCATTCTTTAGAAGATAGAGCAGTAAAAAATGCTTTTATAGATTCAAAAGGAAAATGTACTTGTCCACCAGATTTACCATATTGTGTATGTAATGCAATTTCAAAGGGAAATATAATTACTAAAAAACCAATTTTGCCAAGTTTAGAAGAGCAAAACATAAATTCAAGAAGTAGAAGTGCAAAATTGAGAATATTTGAGAAAAAAGGAGAAGGTAATGGGAAATAGGAGCTATTCGTATCAGTACGAAACAAGTCCTAGAAAATTAAGCCCAGAATACGATATTCCTAAAAAGAAAACACCAAAGAAACCTGCAAAGCCAAAAGTAAATTCAAAAGCAGTTAAAGAAAGAAAAAAAGCCAAGGAATTAAAAGTAGCACAGAGAAATTTTGTAGTAATTATGGTGGTAACTTTAGGATGTATTTTGCTTATGATGTATAGGAATGTAAAAATAAATGAATCATTTTCAAAAGTACAAGCTTTGACTAGAGAAATTTCAGAAATTGAAAAAGAAAATAGTCAAATTTCAGTTAATATACAAAATAGTTTAAATTTAAGTAACATTGAAAGTATTGCTGCATCTACATTAGGAATGCAAAAATTAAATAACAAACAAACTGTTTACATTACTTTAGATACAAAAGATTATGTTGAGGTTGTTAAAAATATTGATAATAAAAAAGATGAAGGATTTTTAAAAACTATATGGAGAAAAATATGTGAATTCTTCTAAAAAAGAACATTTTTAAGTTAAGTTAAAAATGTTCTTTTTATTTTCTGGATTTCATCATTATATAATTTTATCAGTTTATATTTTGGTTAACCTACACAGCATTTTTTATAAAACTTTAAAACTTCCTTGATTACAAAAATACTATTTGATATAATTCTAACATAAAATAAAATAGGAGAAATAGAAGATATGTGTGTAGATAATAGAGTAGTAGAAGAAACAAGAGAAATATTACAAAAATATCCAAAAGAAAAGAGTATGTTAATAGCAATATTAAATGATGTACAAGAAAAATATGGTTATATACCAGAAAAAGCTCAAAAAACTATTTCAGAATATTTACTAATTCCAATGGCAGAAATATATGGAGTTATAACATTTTATTCAAGATTTACATTAACTCCAAAAGGAAAATATAATATTTCAATTTGTTTAGGAACAGCTTGTTATGTAAAAGGTTCACAAAAATTATTAGATAGAGCAAAAGAGAGATTAAAAATTGAACCAGGAGAAGTAACTCCTGATCGGTAAGTTTTCAATAGATGATGTAAGATGTGTAGGAGCTTGTGGCTTAGCACCAGTATTTATGGTTAATGATGAGGTGTATGGAAATGCAACAGTAAAACAATTTGATGAAGTAATTGATAAATATATGAATGAATAAAGGAGGCTTTTTACATGAAAACAATAGAAGAAATAGAAAAAATAAGATATGAGAAAAGAGCAGAATTAGATTTAAGAGTAAATCCATGGGCAAATAATTGGGAAAGACATATATTAGTGTGTAGGGGAACAGGTTGTACATCTTCAAAATCTCAGCAAATTATAGATAATTTTAGAAGAATATTACAAGAATGGAATATTCAAAATGTACGTGTAATACAAACAGGTTGTTTTGGTCTTTGTGCAAAAGGTCCAATAGTTATTATAAGACCAGATGAGACATTCTATGCGCATGTAAATCCAGAAGATTGTAGAGAAATTATTCAAACACATATATGTGATGGTGGAAGAGTAGAAAGATTATTATGTAGAAATATAGATGGAAATATAGTACATAAACTTGATGATTTAGATTTTTATAAAAAGCAAAAAAGAATAGCATTGAAAAATTGTGGAGTAATTAATCCAGAAGATATAAATGAGTATATTGCATTTGATGGATATAAGGCTATTTATAAAGTTCTAACTGAAATGAACCCAGATGAGGTTGTTGATATTATTTCAAGGTCAGGCTTAAGGGGTCGTGGAGGAGCAGGATTTCCAACTGGTAAAAAATGGAGTTTAGCTAAGCAAGAAGTAAGTGACCAAAAATATATAGTATGTAATGCTGATGAGGGAGATCCAGGAGCGTTTATGGACAGAAGTATATTAGAAGGAGATCCTCATTGTGTACTAGAGGCAATGGCTATAGCAGGTTTTGCAATAGGTGCAAGTCAAGGATATATATATGTTAGAGCAGAGTATCCAATAGCTGTACAAAGATTAAGAATTGCAATTGAACAAGCAAGAGATTACGGATTACTTGGAAATAATATATTTGGTACAGGGTTTAAATTTGATATAGATATAAGATTAGGGGCAGGAGCTTTTGTTTGTGGAGAAGAGACAGCACTTTTAGAATCAATAGAAGGCAAAAGAGGTCAACCAAGAGTAAAGCCACCATATCCAGCAAGTAAAGGTCTATTTGGAAAGCCAACAATTATTAATAATGTAGAAACTTTAGCTAATATAACAAAAATAATTTTAAATGGTGCTGAGTGGTATTCAGAAATAGGAACAGAAAATTCTAAAGGAACAAAAGTATTTGCTTTAGGTGGAAATGTAAACAATGTTGGACTTGTTGAAGTACCTATGGGAACGACTTTAAGAGAGATAGTTTATGATATAGGAGGTGGTATACCAAATAATAGAGATTTTAAAGCAGCTCAAACTGGAGGACCATCAGGAGGGTGTATACCAGCGGAACATTTAGATACACCAATAGATTATGAGTCTTTAACTGCAATAGGTTCTATGATGGGATCTGGCGGATTGATTGTTATGGATGATACAAAATGTATGGTAAATTTAGCTAAGTTTTATTTAGAGTTTACTGTAAAGGAAAGTTGTGGAAAATGTACTCCTTGCAGAATAGGAACAAAAAGAATGCTTGAAATATTAGAGAAATTGTGCAGTGGAGAAGGTACAGAATATGATATTTATAGATTAGAAAAATTAGCTGATAATATAAAAAAGGCGAGTATATGTGGATTAGGACAAAGCGCACCAAATCCAGTAATAAGTACGTTAAAATATTTTAGAGAAGAATTTAGAGAACATGCTAGCCAAAAGAAATGTAGAACTAATGAATGTAAAAAGATTGCTAGAATAGAAATAAATCCAGAATTATGTAAATCTTGTGGATTATGTCAAAAACAATGCCCTGTTGGAGCTATTGATGGAATAGAAAGAGAAGTAAGAATGATAAATCAAGATAAATGTATAAAATGTGGAACTTGTATAGCAAGTTGCCCATTCCACGCAATTAGTTAAAAATGAATAAGGAAAGGAAAATAAAATATGGATGAAGAATTAGTAGGATTAACTATTGATGGAAATTATGTAAAAGTAAGAAAAGGAACAACAATATTACAGGCTGCTAAAGAGATAGGAATAGATATACCAACATTATGCTTTTTAAAGGATATAAACGAAGTGGGAGATTGCAGAATGTGTATAGTAGAAGTAGAGAGGAGAAAGGGTTTTGCAACATCTTGTATACAAAAAGTAGAAGAAGGAATGATAGTTCATACACATACACCAAGTGTAATGGAAGCAAGACATATAATACTTGATTTAATAATTTCGAATCATGCAAAAGATTGCCTAACTTGTACACGTTCAGGAAATTGTGAATTGCAAGCTTTAGCAGAAAAATTTAATATATCAAATATAGAATTTACTGGGGAGGTGTCTAATCATAAAATAGATGATAAGTCTCCAGCAATTGTAAGAGATTTTAATAAATGTATATTATGTAGAAGATGTACAGCAACTTGTAAAAATGTTCAGGAAATAGGTGCAATAGATTGTGTAGAAAGAGGATTTGATTCTTGTATTTCAACTACATATGATAAAAGTTTAAATGATGTTGATTGCACATTTTGTGGACAATGTATAGAAAGTTGTCCAACAGGTGCACTTCATGAAAAAGAGTGCATAAATGATGTTTGGGTAAAACTAAAAGATCCAGATACATATGTTGTGGTTCAAACAGCTCCAGCCGTAAGGGTTGCTATACGGAGAAGAGTTTGGAATGGATATACGGAATGAATAGCAAAGGAAAAATGGTAACAGCTTTAAAAAGAATTGGGTTTGATAAAGTATTTGATACTAATACTGGTGCGGATTTAACAATTATGGAAGAAGCAAATGAATTTTTAGAAAGATTACAAAATGGAGGTGTTCTTCCAATGATAACATCTTGTAGTCCAGGATGGGTAAGGTTTGCAGAGAAAAACTATGGAGAACTTTTATGGCATTTATCAAGTTGTAAGTCTCCACATCAAATGTTTGGAGCAATAATAAAATCATATTTTGCTGAAAAATATGGAATAGATAGAAATAAAATTTGTACAGTATCTGTTATGCCTTGTATAGCAAAAAAATATGAATGTAGTAGGGAAGAAATGGAAGTAGATGGATTAAGAGATGTAGATTATGTACTTACTACAAGAGAACTTGCGAGAATGATAAAACAAGCAAATATTGATTTTATAGAACTAGAAGAGAGTAATTTTGATGACCCAATGGGAGAAGCAACTGGAGCAGGAGCAATTTTTGGAACAACAGGAGGTGTTATGGAAGCTGCAATAAGAACAGCAGTGGATACTTTAGAAAATAGAAGTGTTGATAGAATAAATTATGAAGAAGTAAGAGGAGAGAAAGGAATAAAAGAAGCAACATTAAATGTAGCAGATAGAGAAGTAAAAATAGCAGTTGTAAGTGGCTTAGCAAATGCTAGAAAGATAATGGAACAAATAAAGTCAGGTAATTGTCCATATCATTTTGTAGAGATAATGGCATGTCCACGGAGGATGTGTTATGGGTGGCGGGCAACCAATAAAAAGTTCTAAAATAAGAGCTAGTGTTGATATTAGAAAATTAAGGTCAGAAGCACTATATTCAATTGATGAAGAAAGTGAGATTAGAAAATCACATGAAAGTCCTATTATGAAAAAATTGTATGAAGAATATTTAGAAAGACCAGGAAGTCATAAGGCTCACAAATATTTACATACTACTTATAGTGTTAAGCCTAAATATGAAGAAGAGTAAAATTAGTTTATGAAATAAACCCAAAATGTTAGCTAAAACATAGAGGGTTTTTTTTATGAAATATATTTTAAACTTAGACTAAAAGTATTAAAATCATAAGTCCCCTAAAAATAGTATATTTTTACTTTATGTTAATAAAAATAACATATAATTTTAACATAAAAAATAAATTCTATTAGAAGATTACTTCCGTAAAGATTTAGCCATAACTAAAATATAAGTTATAATTTGTCCTATTGAAAAATAAAAAAAGTAAATTATAATTATATATTATAATTGGTAAAAAAGTAGAGGGGGGATTTGTATAGACATTGCTCAAAAATATTTAAATGGGCTTAAAAATGCATATATTAATAGAACCAAAGAAGATTGGGAACATTTTGAGAAAACAGTATATGGTGCAAGTAAAGAGGAAATAGACAATAATTATGATTTTATAAGTTAATAGGTGTTTTTTATTGTAATAAAACTAACGATTACCTAATAAAATTTGTTAGGTGATTTATATGGAGAATAGTAATTTAAAGTTAAAAAGAAAAATGAAAATTGAATTAGTTTTATTTTTAATTGGATTTATAATAGTTAGTATAAAACTTGCCCACATTCAATTCATAAAAGGTAAGGAGTATAGTTTAAAAGCAGAAGAACAGTTAAATGCTAGTAGAACTATAAACGCAAGTCGTGGTATAATATATGATTCTAATGGAGAAATACTGGCTAAAAGTGGAACAGTATATACAGTTACTTTAAATCCTGTGAAAATTGCTCCTGAAAATAAGGAAAAAGTTGCAAGAATTTTATCAGAGATTTTTGAACTTGATTATGAAAAGACGCTAGAAAAAACAAGTAAAAATGTTTCAATAGTAAATATTGCAAGGAAAGTAGATAAAGAATTGACTGATAAATTAAGAATGTGGATGGATGAAACAGGGATAAGTACAGGTATTAATATAGATGAAGATACTAAAAGATATTATCCATATGGAAGTTTAGCTTCACATATTATAGGTTTTTGTGGAAGTGATAATCAAGGATTAGATGGAATAGAAGCAAAGTATGATGATATGTTAAAAGGAAAAAGTGGTACTATAAGTCAAGCACAAGATGGAAAAGGAAGCAATATTGGGGAAGATGGAGAACAATATAAAGCACCACTTAAGGGAGATGATCTTACTTTATCAATAGATATGACAATTCAATCTATTGTAGAAAAATATTTAGAAGAAGCTTGTATAGATAATGTTTGTACAGATGGTGCTTCAATAATTATGATGAATCCTAAAACAGGAGATATATTAGCATTAGCAAATTATCCAGATTATGATTTAAATAATCCATATACTATTAATAATGATGAACTAAAAAATTTATGGGACACATTGGAAAGTAGTGAAAAATCTACTTATTTACAAGGAATGTGGAGAAATAAAGCTATTTCTGATACATATGAACCAGGTTCTACTTTTAAACTTGTAACTGCATCAGCATCAATAGAGGAAGGACTTGTTACAGATATAGATAAATCTGGACAATTTGCATGTACTGGTGGAATTGAAATTGCAGGTGTTAGAATAAAGTGTTGGAGATATTATAGGCCACATGGAGGAGAAAGTTTGAGGCAAGCTTTAATGAACTCTTGTAACCCAGTATTTATAGGACTTCGGACAAAAAATAGGTGTTAATACATATTATAAATATTTGGAGAAATTTGGATTTTTAAAGAAAACGGGTATAGATATTTATGGAGAGGCTGGTAGTATCTTTTTAAAAGAAGATAAAGTCGGACCAGTTGAACTTGCAACAATTTCTTTTGGTCAGAGGTTTGAAGTTACGCCAATACAAATGATAACAATGGTGTCTACAATTGCAAACAATGGTGTATATGTTCAGCCAAGATTAGTAAAGGAAATAACTAATTCAGAGACAGGAGAAAAACAAAAAATAGCTCCAGTATATGGGGAAAGAGCTATTTCAGAGGATACTGCTCAAAAAGTTTTAACTATGATGGGATCGGTAGTAGGTGAAGGAACAGGAAAAAATGCTAAAGTTGTAGGATATACAGTTGGAGGGAAAACTGGTACTTCAGAAGATGGAGTAAATACAAATAAGTATGTAACATCATTTATTGGGGTAGCTCCAGTGGAAGATCCACAAGTTACTATACTTATTACACTTTACAATCCAACAGGAGAAGGAGGACATCAAGGTGGAGTTGTTGCGGCACCAATTGCTGGTCAAATTTTGGGAGAAGTTTTGCCATATTTGGAGGTTAAAAAATATGAAGAAGAGAAAGTAAATGAAGTTAAAATGCCAAATGTAGTAGGACTTAACATTGAAGAGGCTAAAAAAATATTAGAAGGATTTGAAATCGAAATACAAAACTCATCTGAAGAAAGTGAAGAAAAATTAATTTATAAACAAATACCAGAAGAAGGAGTGTCAATAAAAAATAATGGAAAAGTTATAATTTATGTTAAATAAATGGGATAATTTACATAATAAAAAAAGTATGTTATAATAGAAGAGATAAAGTTAAAATGGAAATGGAGGATTTTGTAATGGAAAGAAATATGGAAAATAAGAATAGCAAAATTAAATTTTTATTAAAAATAAATATTTGTTTTGTTATATTATTTATGTTATTTTTAGTACAGCAATGTTTAACAAATGGATTTTATGTAACTTTAGCAAATAGTGATATTGAAACAAGAAATAATGAAGCAATATCAGATAAAGCTTATACTTATTTATCTGATATTAATTATGTTAAAGACCAATCATCAGTTGGTTGGGGAAACATAACTTTAGATAAGAATTTAGATACAAAATATAACAGTGGATTAATTACATTAAATGTAGATGGACAGCAAAGACAATTTTTAAAAGGAATAGCAGCACATGCAACATCAACACTTGTATATGATCTTACTAATTATAATTATGATTATTTTACTTCATATATAGGAGTAGACGCAAGTAGAGGTAGTGCAGGAAATGGTGTAAAATTTTTAATATATACTTCTGTTGATGGTGAAAATTGGGATTTAAAGACATCAGAAACACCACAAGCAATGAAGGGAAATTCTAATGCACAATTTGTGAAAATAGATATAAAGGGAGCAAAATATTTAAAACTATATGCTCATAATAATGGAAATGCAGATGGTGATCATTCTGTTTATGCAAACGCTAAATTAATAAAAGAAGATTATATAGAACAAGAATTGGAGCCAGCTGATTTCATAAAGACAGTGGAAGAATATGATGAAATTATAAAAACTTATGAAGGTCAAGAAATAACAGGAGATTATGAGTTATTAATTTTACAAAGAGAATTCGTAAAAAATGTTGGATATGATATGTTAATGCTTTATTCAAATCATAGTGAAGAATATAGACAAACAGTTTCTTGGTTATTTAATAATGTAGAGAATTTACGTTTATATATATTAGGTGGAAAGCCAGAAGGAAGTTATATGTTATCACTAAAAGTTTTGAATGATTTATATCAAACTTATAAAAGTGATTTTGAGATTAAAGAAGTATCAAAATATGGAACTATAAAAGGTGAGTTATATAAGAAAATGGCAATAACACTTTCACTTACACATTCACAATTAGTTGGATTATGGATGCAATCTTCTAAACCAGAAAATCAATCAAATGCAGTTATACGTTATGAGATTTTTAAAAAAATGTATAATGAAGGAAACTTTGTAGTTAATGAAAATATAGATATTAATAAATGGTTTGAAAGTTATAATATAGAAGAGATGCGTTTTGTCCTTAATAATAATATAGATGATGAAGAAATTTTATGGCTAAATGAATATACACAAAGCTGTATTGATGCGCATCCAAATCAAGTATGGACATATTTAACACCACATCCTTATATGGCTTATGTTTGGCCAAACTATAGCAATCCAGTATTTCATGATCCAGATAGAAAGGATTATTGGGATGAGAAATTTGGAGGAATATTTTCTAAATATGGTGTAACATATAGTACACCAGATAATATGATTTATAAAGTTTGGATGAATTTTAGAAATGAATTTGGAACAGGAGCTGTTTGTGGAGGTATATCAAAAACAGGTTCAAATATTCGTACATCACATGGTATACCAGCAGCGGTTATTGGTCAACCAGGGCATGCAGCAATTATTTATTATAGTAAAGATGATAATGGAAATGGATATTGGAATCTTGATAATGATGTAAGTGGATGGACTTTATCAGAAAAAGGTGAAAGAATGCTACTAGGATGGGGAAACGCTAGTTATAGTAGAGGTTATTCAGTAGTATATATGGCATTAGCACAAGAGGCATTAAATGATTATGAGAATTTTGAAAAATGTGAGAAGTTAGTAATGCTTGCAAATTCTTATTCAGATGATTTAGAAAAACAAGAAGAAGTTTATAGAAAAGCATTAGAAGCTCAACCTATAAATATAGATGCATGGTATGGTTTAATTAACACATACAATCTAAATGAAAATAAAACAGAAAATGATTATTTTGATTTAGCTGAAGAATTGGCAGAAAATTTGAAATATTTCCCATTACCAATGCAACATTTAACAAATTTAATTAAGCCAAAATTAACAAGTATAGAAAATTCTTATAGATTTACACTTTTACAAACAAGAATATTAACAGAAGGAAGTCAAACACCTAACAATACAGCAGATGATTACTATGTATATCAACCAAGTCTTACTAGATTAGAAGCTAATTACTTATTAGGAAAATTAGATAAAACAATTGCTACATTTTCATTTGATGGAGAAGATAATGGAAAAATTGTTTTAGCAAGTCGTTTTGACGGAAATGGAGTTCGTTGGGATTATAGTTTAGATGGAAAGCAAACTTGGAAAGAAGTTTCATTTAATGCAGAAGAAGAACATAAATGGCAACTGACAGATGAAGAAATAAATAGTATTACATCTGAAAATGATATTTATATTCATATTGTTGGTGTAAATTATAATGAAGAGAACTTATATAAAATAGATATTCAAGAATCAGCAGGATTACCAGCTACTTTATATGCAAATGATTTAGAAAATAAATTAATTGCTGCAATTCCTGCAATGCAATGGAAATTTAATGAAGAAGATGAATGGACTTCTTATTCAGAAGAAGAGCCAGATTTAACTGGAAATAAATCAGTAATTGTCAGAGTAGGTGCAACTGGAACATATTTGGCAAGTAATGATAGTACAACATTTAATTTTACTGAAGATAATATACCTAATGAAAGAAAATATATACCAATATCACATTTATCAATTCATAGTGTTTCTTCAGAAGCAACAGCTCAAGGAAGACATGCAAAAAATGCAATAGATGGAAATATAAAAACAAATTGGCATTCAGCTTGGAATGGAAGTGATAGGGATAAATTTATTGTTATTAAATTAGATGAAACTAAAACTTTAACAGCTTTAGAATATTTCCCAATCGCTAGTGGAAATGGAAAAATTGAAAGTGCACAAATTTTAGTAAGCCAAGATGGAGAAAATTGGACAGAAGTAGTATCTGGAACAGATTGGAAGTATAATAATACAAATGATACTACAATGAAAAGTGTTGAATTTGATCCTATTAAAGCACAATATATAAAAATAGTAGGAAAGAAAACACAGTCAGCATCATCAAGTAGTAGTTTTATAGTAGCAGGAATGTTTAATTTATATGAAAATACAACAGTAAAAATGGTAGCAAACTTTTCATTTGATGGAGAACTTGCAAAACAAATAGTTTTAGAAGATGAATATAAAAATTTGAGTTGGGAATATAGTGTTGATGGTGGAACTACTTGGAAGAATGGACTAGAAAATAAACATCTTTTGACAGAAAATGAAATAAATTGTATTAATGAAAATGATAAAATTAAAGTACGTTTGGATGGAGATGAAACAGAATATATAATTAATATTAAAAAAGGTAAAACTCCTGAAACAGCATCATATTTAAATGATTGGGAGAATAAATTAATTGGTCAAGATAATGTAGAAACATTAGAATGGAAGATTGAAGGGGATAGTGATTGGACTTCATATGAGGAGCAAGAACCAGTTGTTTTAGGAAATAATACACTTTTAGTTAGAACAAAAGCAAAAGGAATATATACAGCAAGTGATAGTTTAGAATATAGTTTTACAGAAGATAATTATCCAGATGATGAAAAATATATACCAATATCACATTTATCAATTCATGATTATTCAACACAATCAGTTGATACTAGTAGACCATTTTATGCAACAAATGCAATTGATGGAAATCGTAATACAATATGGCATACAGATTTTAGAGAATCAATAGCTGATTCAGGAGCATATATTACTTTAAAACTTGATAATTCTAAAAATATATCTGGATTAGAATTTGTTCAAACAAAATACAAATCAAATAATCCTGATTATATAAAAAATGCAATTGTTTATATAAGTGAGAATGGTGAGGAGTGGGTAGAAGCTGGAAGAATAGAAAATTGTGAACAAAATGAAGAATTTAAGAAAATTAAATTTGATGATAGTATATATGGTCAATATGTAAAATTAGAATTAGAAGGCTATGAAATATTTGCATCAGTAGCTATGATAAATCTATATGAAGATAAAACAAAAGAAATAATTCCAACAGCTAGTATAGAATATAGTAATACAGAATTAACAAATCAAAATGTAGTAGCAACATTAGTAAATCCAAATACAGAAATAATAGTAACAAATAATGATGGAAATATGTCTTATACATTTACAGAAAATGGAGAATTTACATTTGAATTTAGAGATAAAACAGGAAATACAGGAAGTGTAACTGCGGTTGTAGATTGGATAGATAAAACAGCTCCAACAGCGCAAATTAATTATAACATTACAGAAGCTACTCAAGAAAATGTAATAGCTACATTAGTTAATGCTAGTGAAGAAATAATAGTAACAAATAATAATGGAAATATGTCTTATACATTTACAGAAAATGGAGAATTTACATTTGAATTTAGAGATAAAGCAGGAAACACAGGAAGTGTAACTGCAAAAGTTAATTGGATAAATAAAAATGTAGATGAAGAATTTATTTTCAATTCTGAAAAATATAAAATTAATGAAGGATATATTTCAAATATTGTACCAGAAACAACTATTAGAAGTTTTAAACAAAATGTAGAAACTAACCAAGAATTAGTGTTTACTGATAAAAATGGAAATCAACTAAATGAAAATGATATTATTGGTACTGGAACAAAAATAAAAGTAGGAAATAAGTTAGAATATACATTAGTTGTTATAGGAGATATAGATGGAAATGGAAAAATTTCAACTACAGATTCAGCAAAGCTTAAATTACATCAAGTTGAAATGAAGGTATTAACAGGAGCAGAACTTATGGCAGCAGATGTAGATGGAAATGGAAAAGTTTCTTCAACAGATTTAGCACAGATTAAATTAGTAATAGTTGGATTAAAAAAATAAAATAGTTTAATAAAAAATTCTAGTTAATGTTTTAATATTAGCTAGAATTTTTTATTTAGTAAAAATTTTTGAAAATTATACTTGAATAAAAAAATATATAAGTATATAATATGAAAAGCATACAATAGGGAGAAAAAAATGTTAAAAAGCATACAAATAAAAATTGTTATGATTTTTACAATTCTTGGTATTATAGTAATAACGGCATTAGGTTTGTTTTGTTTATATAAATTTGATAATATTACACAAATAGTTTTATTAGATAATACAGAAGCTCAGAATATTACAGAACAGATAAAAATTGCAATATATAGTGCTTTAGGAGTTTTTACTGTATTTGCAGTTATATTAAGTTTTTTTGTTGCTAAAGTAGTTTTGTCTCCAATTTCAAAGCTTGTTAAAAGTGCTGAAATGATTTCTCATAGTAAAAAATATTTAGGAGATGGGAAGAATAAGACAGAATTTGATGATTTAGCAAATGCTTTTGGGGTAATGAATTATGAGTTACAAGAAAATCTTAATGAGGCTACAAGGCAAAAGAAGCAAATTGAAACTATACTATTACATATGACAGATGGAATCATAGCATTTAATATAGAAGGAAAAATAATTCATATAAATCATGCAGCTAAAACTTTACTAGATATTAATGAAAATCAAAACTTTGAAGAAATATTTAACAAATATGATGTTGATATTAATATGGAAAAGATTATTTACTTAGAAAATTGGACTTCATCTGAAAGAAAAATAAATGAAAATAATAGAGCAATTAATTTATTTTTTGCATCATTTAAAAATGAAAATGATAGACCTGGAGGAGTTATAGTAGTAGTTCAAGATATAACAGAACATGTAAAACTTGATAGTATGAGAAAAGAATTTGTTGCTGATGTTTCTCATGAATTAAAAACACCAATAACTTCAATTATGGGATATTCTGATACATTATTACAAAGTGAAGTTCCTGAACAAATGCAAAAAGAGTTTTTAAATAGAATTTCAATAGAGGCAAATAGAATGGCAGAGTTAGTTAGTGATTTGTTAACTTTGTCAAGATATGATAATTCTAAATCTAAAGTTCAAAAAATAGAGTTTGATTTAGGTGAGTTGGTTAAAAATACATTTGATAGATTAAGTTTAGAAACAGAAAAGAAAAATCAAGATGCTGAATGTTTAGTTACATCAGATGTACCTTTAGTATATGCTGATAAGCAAGGAATTGAAAGAGTAGTTTTAAATATATTATCTAATGCAATAAAATATACGCCAGAAAATGGAATAATAAAGGTATATGTTGGTTTTGTATATAATGATGCTTATATAAAAATAATAGATAATGGAATAGGAATTCCAAAGGAAGATATAGATAAAGTTTTTGAAAGATTTTATAGAGTTGATAAATCAAGAACTCGAGAGATGGGTGGAACTGGTTTACGGTTTATCAATAGCAAAAGAAATATTAACTCAAAATGATGGCAGAATAGATATAAAAAGCGAACTTAGCAAAGGTACAGAGGTAGTAATTAGAATACCGACAAAACAAGCTTTAGAAAAAAGTTTGAAAAATACAACAGAAAAAAATGAGAGAGAGGATGATAAAAATGAAAAAATTTAAAAAAATTACACTTTTATTAGGAGTCTTAGCAGTACTTGCAAATAATAGTTATGCAACTACTGAAGAAGTAGCAAGTAATGGTAATTATACAAAATATTTATTTATGGGAGTAGCTGCATTAGTTATAATTTTACTTTTGTTTTTAGGTTATAAAATGGACTCAAAAGGTGGAGATGATTTTAAAGTTTCAAAATCTTCTAAAAAATCATCAAAAAAGGGAGCTTCTAAGCATCAAATAAAAACAGAGGAATATATAGCTGATACAACAATATATGAATCAGATATAGTTTCAGCAGATGATATAAAAGAAACAATAGAATATGAAGAAGATGAAGAGCAACCTTTATTTGAATATAATAATGAAGATACAAGTGTTAATAATTATATTGAAGAAACAGAAGAATATGGAGAAGAGTTTGATACAAGTATAATAGACAGTATAGATGATGATATAGATGTGTCTAATAATAATGATGAAACAATTTCATTTAATCCAGCTACAATGGAAGAAGTTTATAAAAGTACTGTAGGAAATATAGAGTCTGTAGAAGAAATAGAACCAATAGAAGATATTGAAGCAGAATTAGATAAATTAGAGCCAGAAGAAGAAGTATCATTAGAAGAAAATGAATCTGATCCATTTATTGATTCATTAAAGAATTTTAAAGAACCAGAAATTGAGTTTTCAGGATTTTCTGTTGCAAATTCAAAAAAAGAAGAAGAGAAAATTATAGAAGAGCAACCTAAGAAATCTAAAAATAAAGAAGAAGATGTATCAGATTTTTCAGATATACCAGTAGATACAGGATTTTTAGAGCAAATGGAAAAAAATCTTGAAAAAAATCAAAAAGAAAGAGAAGCTAAAAAGGCAACTCCTAAAAAAACAGGAACAAGAAAAAAGAAGACAGAATAATATAACTTTGTAATGAGAAAGAAGGAACATTAATTTGAGTAAAGACGAAAAAAAATTAAAAATTAATATAAGTGAAAAGACTAAAAATATATTAGAATGGATACTTTGTATAGTTATTGCAATAGTATTAACATTGTTATTCAGATATTTTATAGCAACTCCAACAGTAGTAAAACAAGTATCAATGTATCCTACTCTTAAAGAAAATCAAAGATTAATAGTTACTAGAACTTTTAGAATAACTAAAAATATGCCTAAAAGAGGTGATATAGTTACATTTGAAGCTCCAACAAATACGTATTCATCTGGTACAGCAGATGAATCTAATCCAATAGCATTATATTTAGATAAAGATAAAGGTTTTTTTGAAGGATTTGTTTATAATGTTATAGAAATTACTAAAAAAAGTTATATTAAAAGAGTAATAGCAGAACCTGGAGAACATGTTGAAATAAAAGAAGGCAATGTATATATTAATGGAAAAGAATTGAAAGAAGACTATTTAGCTCCAGATGTTATTACAGAATCGGATGTGTTTAAAGATTTTATTGTACCAGAAGGATACTTGTTCTGTATGGGAGATAATAGAATGAAAAGTACAGATTGCAGGAGCTTTGGTTGTATTCCTTTTGATAAAATAGAAGGAAAGGTAATTTGTAGATTTTGGCCATTTAGTGAGTTTGGCTCTATTTAACTAGAAAATAAGGGGAAAATAAATTGAAATTTAACAATGTAATTGGAAACGAAGGAGTTAAAGATTACTTAAGAAAAAGTTTAGAAACAAATAATATATTGCATAGTTATCTTTTTTTAGGAACACAAGGGATTGGCAAATTACTAATGGCTAAAGAATTTGCAAAATATATTCTTTGTTTAGAAAATGAAGAAGAATGTAATTGTAAATCATGTGTATGTTATAATGGAAATAATCATCCAGATTATAAAGTGATTAATGAAACAGGAGAAACTATTAAAATTGAACAAGTAAGAGAACTTGTTGAAAAAGTAATAGAAAAACCTATTGTTTCAAATAGAAAAGTATATATTATTAATGATAGCGATAAAATGACAAAAGAAGCGCAAAATTGTTTACTAAAGACATTAGAAGAACCACCTCAATTTGTTACTATTATATTAATTTCTTCTAATGAAAATTTGCTTTTAAATACTATAAAATCGAGATGTATGAAGATAAAATTTAAAAATATAGATAATAGAGAATTATATGATTATGCTATAGATAAAATTGGATATGATGAGGTATCAGATAATTTACTTAAAACATTTGATGGAAGTATAGGAAAAGCAATAAGTCTTAAAGATAACAAGGAAAAATATTCAGAAATAGATATACTTATTCAAAAAATGAAGACGGATGATATTATTTCTATTTTTTTAATTTCTAAATTTATGTATGATAAAGAAAAAGTGTTTGAGATGTTGGATTATTTAATAGTAAGTTTATATTCATATGCCTCAAAAAATAAAAAATATTTAAATTGTATAAAATTTGTTAATGAGTGCATAAATAGATTAAAGTTAAATGGAAATTTAGATATGAATATTGACTCATTATTATTTAATATTTGGGAGGAGCTAAATGAAAAAAGTAACAGGAGTTAGATTTAAAAAATCTGGAAAAATATATTTTTTTAATCCAGGAGAATTAGAATTAGAAAATGGAATGAATGTAATAGTAGATACTGCTATGGGAGAGGAATATGCAGAAGTCGCTATTAGTTCTAAAGAAGTTCCTGAAGATGAAGTAACAGAACCATTAAAAGATGTAATAAGGATTGTAACTGAAAAAGATAAAAAAATGTATGAAGAAAACAAAGCAAAAGAACCAGAAGCAAGAAAAATTTTTGAAGAAAAAGTTAAAAAACATGGTTTAAAAATGAAACTTGTTGATGTTGAATATAAATTTGATGGAAGTAAAGTAATATTTTATTTTACAGCAGATGGCAGAATAGATTTTAGAGATTTAGTAAAAGATTTAGCTGCTATTTTTAGGACAAGAATAGAGCTTCGACAAATTGGCGTAAGAGATGAAGTTAGAAGACTTGGAGGTTGTGGTATTTGTGGACGAGGCTTATGTTGTACAACATTTTTGGGAAATTTTGAGGCTGTTTCTATAAAAATGGCAAAAGAGCAAAATATTTCACTTAATCCATCTAAAATTTCAGGTAATTGTGGACGTTTAATGTGTTGTTTAAAATATGAGGAATGTGTATATACAGAGAAATTAAAAAGACTTCCAAAGCAAGGTGCAATAGTAAAAACAGAAGATGGTACAGGAGAAGTTATATCTGTTGAAACTTTAAAAGAAAGAATAAGAGTAAAATTCAAAGATACAGATGATGTATTTTTTAAAAAATATGATGCTAAAGATGTTATAGTAATAAAAGATGCAGAAACAAATGATGATATTAGTGAAGAAGATTTAGAAAATGTAGAAGATTTAAAAGAGTTGCAAGAACTTGAAAAATTAGATAAAAATGAATCTAAAAGTAATGATGATATTTAGATTGGAGATAAAATGAAAGAGTTAAAGGATTATATTAGAAATATAGTTGATTTTCCAGAAAAAGGAATAATTTATAGAGACATAACTACTGTTTTACAGGATGCAACTGGTTTACAAATTGCTATTGATAGTATGCAAAAATTATTAAAAGATATAGATTTTGATGTAATAGTTGCACCAGAATCAAGGGGATTTATATTTGGTGTTCCTCTTGCCTATAATATGAAGAAATCTTTTGTTCCAATTAGAAAAAAGGGAAAATTACCTTGTGAAACAATAGAAGAAGAGTATGATTTAGAGTATGGAACAGGAGTACTTCAAATTCATAAAGATGCTATTCTAAAAGGACAAAAAATTGTAATTATTGATGATTTGATAGCTACTGGAGGAACAATAGAAGCAATGATAAAATTAGTTGAAAGACTTGGAGGAAAAGTTGTAAAAATAAGTTGTTTAATAGAACTTCCAGAACTAGGAGGAAGAGAAAAACTAAAAGGATATGATATAAGTAGTAGTATAATTTTTGAAGGGAAATAATAGGAGAATATAAAATGAGTATAGGAATAATTGCAGCAGAAACAGATGAAATGTTAGCTATAAGAAATATAATGAAGGACATAAAAGAAACTAAAATCTATAATTTAAACTTTATAATTGGAAAGATTGAAAATAAAGAATGTGTATTAGTTAAATGTGGTGTTGGAAAAGTAAATGCTGCAAGAACTACTCAAGTACTTATAGATAATTATGATGTAAAAACTATTATAAATGTTGGTTCAGCAGGAGCCGTAAATCCAGAATTAAATATTGAAGATGTTGTCATAGCTAAAGATTTAGTCCAATATGATTTTGATATTACTGCAGTTGGAAATTATGAAAAAGGTGAAATTTGTGAAGTAGGAAGATTTATAAAATCAGATGAAAAACTAATAGAATTATGCAAAAAATCAATTCAGGAAATGGAAAATATAAATATAAAAGTAGGAACTATTGGTTCAGCGGATTTATTTTTAGCAGACTATAAAAAAGCAGAGGAGTTAAGAAAAGAATTTAATTTAGAATGTGTTGAAATGGAAGGAGCTGCAATAGCACAAGTATGTTTTTTAGATAATATACCATTTTTAGTTATAAGGGGAATTTCAGATGTACCTAATGGAAATAATAAAATGGATTTTCATACATATTTAAAAATTGCGTCTAAAAGGGTAGCACATATGTTAGAAAAATTAATTTCAAGTTTATAATTCCATTGACTTTTTATATTAAAAATAATATAATACCATTAATTAAAAAACGAAAGGAGTGAATAAAATGGCATATAAAATTAATCCAGAAAAATGTATTAGCTGTGGAGCTTGTGCAGGAGCTTGCCCTATGAGTTGTATTGAGCAAGGAGAGAAATGTTATGTAATAGATAAAGAACGTTGTATAGAATGTGGTACTTGTGCAAGTGTTTGTCCAGTAGAGGCACCTGAACAAGATTAAGTAATCTAAAAGGAGCATTAATATGGAAAAAGTCGTGAAAAAAATTATTGTAATGATAATTTTATTTATTTCACTATTACTTTTAGGAAGTATTAATTCAAATGCTTCATCAGGAGATTATTATATAACAGTAAATTATGGTTCAAATGTAGTTACAGTTTATACAAAAGATGCAAATCGGAAATTATACTATTCCATATAAGTCGATGGTATGTTCTTGCGGAATTGCTACACCAAAAAAAGGTACATATAATTTAAATTATAAATATCGTTGGCTTGCTTTAATGGGAGGAGTTTATGGTCAATATTGTACTAGAATTACTGGGAACATATTGTTTCACTCAGTACCATATTTAAGAAATGGTGATGAAAGTTCTTTAGAGTATTGGGAATATGATAAACTTGGAACTTCTGCTTCTGCTGGATGTATACGTCTTACAGTAGAAGATGCAAAGTGGATATATGAGAATTGCTCAAGTAATACAAGAGTAACTTTTTTCTCAAGCAATGATACAGGTCCACTTGGAAAACCATCATCTGCTAAAATTTCAAACTCAAGTGAAAGAAATTGGGATCCAACAGATTCAAACCCTAATAATCCTTGGAATAAGAAACTTGATTTGACATTTAATGCTAATTTTTATGCAGATAATAATAGTGATTTAAAAGCGATATTTGGTTATAATGAGAAAGAGCTTAAAGCACATTGGTTGACATTTGGAATAAATGAAGGAAGAGTTGCATCACCAATATTTGATGTAAAATATTATTTAAATTATAATAAAGATTTAAGCTTAGCTTTTGGAACTGATTATAGTTTAGCTCATATTCATTTTATAGATTGTGGTATAAACGAAGGAAGAATAGGATCAGAAAATTTTAATGTTAATTTTTACAAAAATTATTATACAGATTTAAGTAATATGAGTAATAGGGATGCTTTTTCTCATTATATTAATTTTGGAAAAAATGAGGGAAGAATTTCTAAAATTTTAGATAAAATTGAAACTGTAACATTTAATCCTTACTTTTATGCAGATAACAATAATGATTTAAAATTGGCATTTGGATATAATATAACAGAATTAAAAAATCATTGGTATAGATTTGGAATAAAAGAAGGAAGAGAATCATCAGAATTATTTGATGTATCATATTATTTATCATATAATGCAGATTTACAAACTGTATTTGGAAACGATAAACAAAAAGCATTTGAACATTTTATAGTATTTGGATTAAATGAAGGAAGAAAAACTTCATCAAATTATGATGTAAGTGTTTATAAAAATTCTAATAGTGATTTAAAAATGGCATTTGATAAAAATAATATAGAATATTTTATTCATTATTTAACATTTGGAAAAAATGAAAATAGAATAAAAGTCTAAAATAAATTGTAGTAAATTTACTATTTAGTAGATTTACTATTTTTTTGTCTTGATATAAAAAATATATAGTGATATAATTATAAAAAATTGGATTATAACAAAAGAGTGGAAGGTGAACTGTTATAGGAAAACGTAAGAAGAAATTTAAATTAAATCCTAAAAAAATTGAAAAAGAAAAAAGAAGTTCATATATTAGAATGTTTTGTGCGGGAATTGCAATTACAATAGGTTTTTTAATTGTAATTGTTAATTTATCATATGTAATATTTGTAAAAGGTACAGATTATAAACAAGCTGCTTATGCACAACAAACAAAAAGTCAGATTATAAGTTCTAGTAGAGGAACAATTTTTGATAGAAATGGTGAGATTTTAGCTATAAGTGTTTCTGTTGATACAGTTTCATTTAATCCAGGAAAAATAAAATATTCAAATGGAAAAAAAGTAGAAGATGAACTTATAGCACAAAAGTTTTCAGAACTTTTTGGAATATCTTATGAAGAAGCGTTAGAAAAAGTACAAAGTACAAGTAAAGTAGTAGTTATAGCAAGAAAAGTAGAAACTTCAGTAGTTAATCAGTTAACAGAATGGATGGCTGAAAATAAAATAACTTCTGGAATTAATATAGATGAAGATTTTAGAAGATATTATCCAAATGATACTTTAGCTTCAACTTTAATTGGTTTTTGTGGTACAGATAATTCTGGTTTAACAGGCTTAGAAGAAAAGTGGAATTCTGTTTTAGTTGGAACTCCTGGTAAAGTTACAGTTACATCAGATGTTAATGGAGAAGCAATTTCTGATGATATGGAAGAATATGTACCAGCAGAAAATGGAAGTAATTTATATTTAACAATAGATTCAACAATCCAAGGTATAGCCGAAAAATATTTAAAGAAGGCAGTGCAAGATAATCAGGCAGATTTTGGTGGTGTAATTTTAATGAATCCACAAAATGGAGATATTTTAGCTATGGCGAATTATCCAGATTATAATTTAAATGACCCACAAAACCCAGAGCCAACAGGGTTAGCGAGTAATTGGGATACTTTAGATGCTACAGCTAAAAATAATGCAAAATTTGCTTTATGGAATAATAGAAATGTATCATCTACATATGAGCCAGGTTCGACATTTAAACTTATTGTTTCTGCAATAGCTTTAGAAGAAGGAATAGTAGAAACAGATACAGAAGGAGATTTTTATTGTAATCAATATATGCAAGTTGGAGATAGACAAATGCATTGTTGGAGTAAAGTTGCACATGGTCCAAGAAGTTTAAGACAGGCATTAGAGAAATCCTGTAATCCATCTTTTATTCAGTTAGGACAACGTATTGGGATTAAAACAATGTATAAGTATTTTAAAGCATTTGGATTTTTTGATAAATGTGGAAATAATATTGCATCTCCTGCAACTCCAATTTTTCATAATGAAAGTGAAGTTAGAGAGCAGGAACTTGCTACAATATCATATGGTCAGAGATTTAATATATCTCCACTTCAATTAATTACAGCTACATCAGCAGTTGTAAATGGAGGAACATTAGTAGAGCCTAGAATAGTAAAACAAATTGAGAATACAGATACAGGAAGTATAAAAACTACAGATACTAAAGAAATTAGAAAAGTAATTTCAGAAGAAACTTCAAACCAAATAAAAGATATGATGAAGTCAGTTGTAACAGAAGGAACTGGAGGATATGCTGCAATTGATGGTTATGAAATCGGAGGAAAAAGTGGTACATCAGAACCAATGCCTGGACGTGAAGAACAAGATGGATATACGTCTTCTTTTATGGCAATATCTCCTGTTGAAAATACACAGGTAATTTGCTTAATAATGGTTCATCATCCAAAAGGATTATTATTTCAAGGAGGACAAGTTTGTGGACCAGTAGCAGCAGAGATATTATCAGAAGTATTACCATACTTAAATGTTACTAATACTAATAATGGTTCAGAAAATGGAGAAATAAATACAGCAGTTAATACTAGTAAAGCTGTTATAGATGTAAAAGGTTTAACAGTTGCATCTGCAAGAGCAAAATTAGAAACAAATGGGTTTAAGGTACTTGTAAATGTAGCTGATGAAAATTCTACTTTAGTTACAGATCAAATGCCTAAATCTGGAGCTTATTTAGAGAATGG
Organism: uncultured Clostridia bacterium; assembly: GCA_947642355.1. Lineage (GTDB taxonomy): Bacteria > Bacillota > Clostridia > TANB77 > CAG-508 > Scatovivens. The sequence goes on along the minus strand of CANRSD010000021.1, from coordinate 7,724 downwards.
TTCAACAGTTTATTTATACACAAGTGATAATGATGTTAGAACTTCAGTTCAAGTACCAGACATAAAAGGGCTTAGTAAAGATGAGGCAGTAAAAAAATTGCAAGAAAATAAATTAAATGTAGTTATAGAAGGAACAAGTGGAGTAGTAGTTTCACAGAATATTTCAAATGCCCAAGTTGAAGAAGAAACAGTTGTAACTATAGTTGTAAAAGAACAGTTAACAGAAGCTCAGTAGTAAATACAAAAAATACAAATGAAAATAAAAGAGGTGAGAAATTGGCAACTAATGATTGTTTAATGCAATATTTTGAATGGTATTTGCCTAGTGATTCTGCACTTTGGAATAAAGTACAAAAAGATGCAATTCATTTATCAAATTTAGGAATAAATTATGTATGGCTTCCTCCTGCATATAAAGGAGCAAGTGGAATATATGATGTTGGATATGGTGTATATGATTTATATGATTTAGGAGAATTTAATCAAAAAGGAACTATTCCTACAAAGTATGGAACAAAAGATGAATATTTAGTAGCAATAAGAAATTTAAAAGAAAATAATATAAAGGTTTTGGCAGATATTGTTTTAAATCATAAACTTGGGGCAGATGAAGCAGAAGATGTTTTAGCAGTTCAAGATGATCCAGAGAATAGAAATATTAGCTTAACTTCTGCTATGCCAATAAAAGCTTGGACTAAATATACTTTTCCTGGTAGAGGAGATACATATTCAAATTTTAAATGGGATTGGACTCATTTTCATGGAGTAGATTGGGACGAAAATACTAAAAAATCTTCTGTATTTAAATTTTATGGCAAGAAATGGGATGAAGATGTAGATAAAGAAAAAGGAAACTTTGACTATTTAATGGGTGCAGATATTGATATGAATAATAATGATGTATCTAATGAACTTATAAACTGGGGCAAATGGTATTATAATTTTACAGGTATTGATGGTTTTAGATTAGATGCAGTAAAACATATAAGAGCAGATTTTTTTCCAGAATGGCTAGATAAAATGAAGGAGACTAGTAATCGAGAGCTATTTGCAGTAGGAGAATATTGGACCATTGATATAGATGTAATGAGAAGATATTTAGAAAAGACATCAAATAAAATAAATTTATTTGATGTTCCATTACATTATAATTTTTTTAGAGCTTCTATAAGTAATGGTGAATTTAATATGTCAAAAATATTTGATGGTACTTTGGTAAAAGAATTTCCAGAAAAGGCAGTGACTTTTGTGGACAATCATGATACAGAGCCAGATCAGGCATTAGAGTCATGGGTTTTGGATTGGTTTAAGCCACATGCATATTCATTAATACTTTTGAGAAAAGAAGGTTTGCCTTGTATATTTTATGGAGATTATTATGGAATATCGGAAAAAGGTGTAGAACCTAAAAATGAAATGCTTGATAAATTATTAAAAGTTAGAAAATATTTTGCATATGGAGAACAAAATGATTATTTTAATGATAGAGATGTGATTGGCTTTGTGCGTAAAGGAGATTTTGAGCATTCAGAGTCAGGATTAGCAGTAGTTATGACTGATAAAGAAGCAGGAATAATTACAATGAATGTTGGAAAAAAATTTGCAAATACAGTTTTTTATGATTGCTTAGGTAATATTAGTGAAAAGGTTTATATAGATAGTGAAGGAAATGGTAATTTTTCTTGTATAGATGGTAGTGTATCTGTATGGATTAAAGATGGACAATATGTAAATTAAAATAGGAGTTACTTAAGATGAAATTAAAATTAAAATCTAAAACATTAAAAAGAGTATTTAAGAATAATGAAATAGAACTAAATTCTGAAGAAGGATTTTCTTTGCATATTAATAATAATAGTAAAGTTCCAACAATTACAGATGTAGAAGAAAAAGACAATATTATTTTAGATTATAGTAATATTTTTAAAGAAATACAAGAACCAAAAGAAATAACTTTTTCTAATATTCCGCAAGATTTATTAGAAGAACTTTTAATGATTAAAACTCCAAATGAAATTTTAGGAATATATAATTCAGAAATAGATTTTTCAGAATTACCAAATGTAAATTACAGAGTTCTAAAAAAAATAGTTTTAATAAATATAAAATCTCCTGATGATACATTATCTAGATTAGAACAAGTAACAGAAATGGAAAATCTGGAAAGCATTTGTATAAAAAAATGTGATGGATTAGATTTAGATCCTTTTTTTAGAAATATTTCTAATCCAGAAAAAATTAAGAGTTTAACATTAACAAGTAAATTGCCAACATTGGAAATTATGTCAAGATACACTAATTTGGAAGAAATAGATGTATCTATGATTAAAGATTCTAAAAAATTAATAGATTTTTTAAATAGTCTACCACTTGAAAAATTAAAAAGTTTACGTATAGTATCAAGTGATTTAAATAATTTAACAGATGAAATAGTTAATAGATTAGAAAAATTAGAAGATATTAAGTTAATAGCTAATAGTAATGCTAATTATAATCAAATAATACAAGAATTACCTTGTAAGGAGAGTTTACAAAGGATATATTTTGCAAATATTAATATGAATTATAATATTTTTCCTAGATTATTTGCAAGTTACACAAACTTATATAAATTACAACTTAGTTTATTTTCTATAAATGAAAATGAATTACATACATTTTTAAAATTTTCAAAAACATTGAAAAATTTAGAGTTTAGTGATATTGATTTTAGAAGTTTAGATTTTATTTCTGGAATTAATTCAGAAATAGATTTATGTTTTAAATGTGATAATATGTATTTTTCAATGTTAACTCCTGAGATAGCAAAACAACATAAGAAAATTTTTATAATGCACAAAACTGGAGAGAATATAGAAACAACTAATACTAAGCAAGGAGAATATAACTTAAAGGCATCTGTAAATTCAAAAAAATTATACTCAATAGATAAATTGATGGAAGGAGCAGAATCAATATTTGAAACTAATATTGAAGTTTGTGCTAAATCAAATGGAATAAGCCAAGTTGAAGGTTTTTTATTACCATATGAAAAAAAGATACAAGATAGTGGTTATAAATTAACAATAGAAGATACATCTGTATTAAGTGTTGAACAATTAGAGAATTTAAACAGAAATAGAAAGCTAAAAGGAATAGCAGTTTTAGATTTTTTTAATGGAGAAAGTGATTATTCAGATCGTTTTACCTATACCCCAGATGTATATAAAAAAATAAAAGGTGAAATTCATAAAATAATATCAGATATACCAGATGATTTTAAAGATGAACAAAAATTTATGATAATATATACTAGGCTTGCTAGAAAAATAAGATATGATTATGGAATGATAAATGAAAATGAATATTCTCAATATGCTAAAGAAAATGTTGATGATAGTAGAAATATGGTGAATGCTCTTTTAAAAAATAAAGCTGTTTGTGCAGGTCTGGTAGATGCAACTTATAATTGCTTAAGAGAAAAAGAGATTGAGGCTCATAAGATTACTGGAATAGGTGGTGGGGAATATCATCAATGGATTGTTTCAAGATTAAATGGAATTTGCTATAAGTCAGATATAACTTGGGATGATGATATAGCTAAAAATAAAAAAGTTAGAAATTTACCAAATTGCTTATTATCAGATAGAGATTTTGATATATATCATCAATTTGAGTTTGGATTTCAAGAAAGATGTCCAGAGACTTATAATAGAGGACAGGTAGCGGACTTATTAAATTTTGTTAACGCATTTGAAAAAAGTAAAAATAGTTTTTTATTAAAAATAAAAGCTAAAATAATGCAAATATTTAGTAAAAATAAAAGATTATTACTGCCAGAATTTACATCTAGTTCTCAAGAATATAAAGAAGACTTATTACCCAATAGTAAAAATGTATCATCTCCATCTTGGGAATTATCACATAAAGAAAAACAAGAAATAAATAGGAAGATATTAAGTGGTAAAGATGGAATTAATATTAATAGTAAAGAGAGGAATAATGAAGATAGGCAAAACTAAACATACATAATTTTGACAAACAAATCTATATGTAAATATAAATTATCAAACCTTACAAAAACGTAAGGTTTTTTTGTTTATTTTATGTTATAATATTTTTATGCTAAAGGAGGAATTTTATTTATGTCAAAAATATTAATAGTAGAAGATGATGAAAAGTTAAGAGATGAGCTTGCAATTTTTTTAAAAAATAATGGGTATGAAACAGTAGAGTTAAAAACTTTTGAAAGTATAATTTCAGATATAAAAGAGATAAAACCAGATTTATTGTTATTGGATATAAATTTGCCTAATACAGATGGAGAATATATATGTAAGCAAATAAGAAAAGAATCATCACTTCCAATTATTATAGTAACAAGTAGAGATAATGAAATAGATGAATTAATATCAATAAATTATGGAGCAGATCACTATATTACTAAACCATTTAATATTCAAATATTACTTGCCAAAATTGCTTCTTTGTTAAGAAGAACAAACATGAATAATCAAAATAAAATAGATGTAAAAGAATTTATTTTAAATATCTCAAAAAGTACAATTGAGAAAGATGATAAAGTTATAGAATTAACTAAAAATGAGTTCAAAATATTATATTATTTAGTGTTAAATAGAGATAAAATAGTATCAAGAGATGAAATAATGGAATACTTATGGGATAGTGAAAGTTTTATAGATGATAATACTTTAACTGTAAATATAACTAGATTGAGAAATAAACTTGAAATGTTACATTTAAAAGATATTTTAAAGACTAAAAGAGGACAAGGTTATATGATATAGTGTATTATATAACAACAACATACATTTTTAATAATTAAAACAGGAATGCTATAATGTCTCATGCAAAAAGTTTATGCAATGGATAAAAAGTTAAAATTTGACATACAATGAAATAGATGCTATACTAAATATAGCTTAAGCAAGTATAATTTTGAGTAACATTAAAAAACCCCGTGAGTGCAATTCACGGGGTACTTGCTATTTATGTAAGTTTTCAATAATTTCTGATATTAGAATAATTATATCAACTATAATAGCAATAATTTTTAAGATTATTTTGAGTAACATTAAACTTGCCTCCTTTCTAAAGATTTCCTTTTGAAAGGAGGGAACAATTATAAAATATATAAATAAGAATAGCAATAAAAACATAAAGAAAATAATGAAAATTTATAACTAATATAAATTTTAGTGGAATTGAATTATTTATCTTAATAAGAATAGAGGAAATATGAATTTAATAGATTTTTTAAAAGATAAAATATATCAAATAATATTAATTGTTTTTGCAGTTATTACAATAGAATTATTTTTAAGTATATATGATATTAATATTTTTATAATAGTTTATATTCCAGTAGTAATATTTTTAATGTACACAATTGGAATTTTAATTGAATTTTATAAGAAAAAAAGTTTTTATGATAATACATTAAAAACTTTAGAGCAACTTGACCAAAAATATTTAATTTGTGAAATAATAAATAAAGTAGATTTTATAGAAGGAAAAATATTTAAAGAAATATTAAGTGAAACTAATAAATCAATGATTGAGAATATAGGAAAATATAAATATTCTGGGGAAGAGTATAAAGATTATATAGAAGCTTGGATACATGAAATAAAATTACCAATTGCTGCAAGTAAAATGGTAATAGAAAATAATAAAACAGAAGTAACTAAAAGTATAAATGAAGAATTAGATAAAATAGAAAATTATACAGAACAAGCATTATTTTATGCTAGAAGTAATACTGTTGAAAAAGATTATTGTATTAAGGAAGCAAAATTAATAGAGATAGTAAATAGTGTTGTAAAAAGAAATAAAAATATATTAATACAAGAAAAAATAAAAATAGATATAGAAGATATAAAAGAAAATGTATTTACAGATAGTAAGTGGTGTATATTTATATTAAATCAAATTATTGGTAATTGCATAAAATATATGGATAAAGAAAATAAGATAATTAAGATTAGAAGTAAACTAAAAAAAGAAGCTGTTATTCTTATGATAGGAGATAATGGAATAGGAATAAAAAAAGAAGAATTAAGTAGAGTATTTGATAAAGGATTTACAGGCACTAATGGAAGAATTATTAATAAAAAGTCAACTGGTATAGGATTATATTTATCTAAGAAATTATGTGATAAGTTAGGGTTGGGAATAGAAGTGGATTCAATACAAAATGATGGGACAAATGTTTTTATAACATTTCCTAAAAATAGATATATGGAACTTAAGTAGAAATTGCGATATTATGTAAAATGTGATATAATTATAATATGCTTGCAATTGTGATAAGAAAGGAAGGTTTTTATGTTTGAAACAAAAAGATGTTTTGACTGCGAAAATCCAAAGCCGTGTGAAGTTACAACCTGTGATAAATGTAAGATAAAATGTCCAGGCTGTTCTATGTACCTTGAGCGGCTAAGTCCAGAAGAACGTGAGGAGCTTAGACGAGAAGCTGAAGACGAAGCAAGGATACATAGTATGCATATGCTTATGGAAAGTGTAAAAAGAAAGCAGAAAAACCAGACGGTACGTTGCAGTTTAATGTGCCAGTTAAAGCAACTGTTTTAAGTAGCTTTAAGCCATACTCTTTGTTTAAGGACAGGGGGTATGGTTTTTTAATATTTAAATCTAATCATAATATATCATGATTATGGTATCTATTAATAATTTTATAATTTGATGTTATTAATTAAGAAAGTTTAAATTGCTAATTTCAAATAATTTATTAGTGTTATCATAAATATCGTCTAAACTTACATTTAAAGCAATACAGAATGCTTTGACTTCAAAATCTTTAACAAGTCTTTTGTTATTTTCTATTTCATAGATGTCTGCTATAAACATGTTAACACCTAGTAAATCAAGTTTTTTACATAGCTCAGGTTGTGAAAGCTTTTTGTGTTTACGAATTTTTTTTATATTTGTACCAATAATATTGACATTATTATTTAATTTGCGAATATAACCTATTTTAAAACTCCTTTTCAAAAGTATTATATATTATATTATTTTAAAATAATATAAAAATTTCGTTAAGTATGATACTTAATGAAATTTTTTACATTATAAATTTACTAATAAAAAACAAAAAAGTCAATGATTTCGTAGAAAATACTTATATTAAGTTTTAATTAAAAGATAATTAATAAAAAATAGAGATTTTTAGTAGTATCAACATTTATAGCTATTTAATTTTTCATTAAGTATCATACTTAATGAAAAGATTTATGTGTAGAATTATAAGTTATTTCAGGATAACTTATACATAGTAGTCTTAGGAGTGACTTGGGTTATACTATTAATTTATAAATATTGATACATGATAAAAGTCAAGCAAAAACTTGAATAATAAAATTTTTAGTGATATAGTGAGATTAAATAGTAGAAAAAAGCATAATAAGAATAAAAATTGATTAAACTAAAATAAAATTTTTTTACAAAGGATAAGGAGGAGTAATGCATATAAAAAATAAATTAAAGAAAGATAAGCGGGATAACACTAATAGCACTGATAATAACAATAATAGTACTATTAATATTAGCAGGAATAACAATAAATTTGTTAATGGGAGATAATAGTGTAATAAAGAAATCAAAAACAGCAAAACAAAGAACGAATATCTCAGGAGTAGAAGAAGAAGCAAACTTAATATATGCAGATTTAAAAATGGATAATTATGAAGACATAATGAAAGAAGAAG
>CANRSD010000020.1 GCA_947642355.1 uncultured Clostridia bacterium | reverse complement strand
TTTAAGTTATCAATCGGAAGGAAATCTGATTTACACAACTTTTACGATAGTCTCAATTTTTTATTATATTTAAAAACCTTTTTATGATAAAGTAAAGATATCATAAAAAGGTTTTATTTTTAATTTTGTGTAATTTTTTAATAAATTTTATTTTTTAATATTTTCTTTCTTTAGTTTTTCATTAATAGTATTTTCAATTTCTATAGCTTTTTTAGATGTTTGTTTTTGTTTTAGATTATCTTTTGCAATAGTCATTAATAATTTAATTCTATTTGTTTGATTTGTTTCACTAGCACCAGGGTCATAGTCTACAGGAGATATATTTGCATATGGATATTTTGTTCTAATAGATTTTATTACTCCCTTTCCAACTACATGGTTTGGCAAACAAGCAAATGGTTGAACACAAATTATATTAGGTACATCATTATTTATATATTCAATCATTTCTGCTGTTAAAAACCATCCTTCACCAGTCTGATTTCCTATTGATAAAATATCTTTTACACTATCTTCTAATTCCCAAATATCAGCGGGTGGCATATAATTTTTTCTAGAAAGGGATAATGCTTTTTTATAATCTCTTTCTAATATTTTTAGTAATTTAATTACTATTTTAAATATATATGCTTTTGTTTTATCTGTTTTTATTAATGTGTTAAATGTAATTTTATGAGTTGCCATAAAATATATAAATCCCATAAAATCAGGCATTACAACTTCAGCACCTTCTTCTTCAAGAATTTTAGTTACAAAATTATTTCCAAAAGGATGATATTTTATAAGTATCTCTCCAACAATTCCTACTTTAGGTTTTTCTATTAAAGTATTTAATTTTATTTTTTCAAAATCTCTGACGATATCATACATACTTTGTTTAAATTGTTTGTATGTACCATTTTTAATTAAATCTTTTATTTTTTCCATCCATAAATCATATAATTTTTGAGTTTCACCTTTATTTATTTCATAAGCTCTATTTTTATAAAGCATTTTTTGCATAATATCACCATAAATTACACTTTTTAAAATATTTTCAATTAATTTTGGTGTAAGTTTAAATCCATTTGTCTTTTCCATACCAACTATATTGAAAGATACAATTGGAATATGACCAAAACCAGCGTCTTTTAAAGCTTTTCTAATAAAACCAATGTAATTTGTAGCTCTACATCCACCACCAGTTTGTGACATAATTAATGCAGTTTTGTTTATATCAAATTTTCCAGATTGAAGAGCTTCAATCATTTGTCCAGTAGTTAAAATAGCTGGATAACAAGCGTCATTATTAACATATCTTAAACCTATATCTACAGTGTTTGGTGTACATTCTTTCAATACATGTAGATTATAGCCCAAAGGACGTGCAGCTGCTTCTAATAAGTCAAAATGTATTGGAGCCATCTGAGGACAAAGTATTGTATAACCAGCTTCTTTCATATCTTTTGTAAACATTATTTTATTTACACCATAATTTCCAAATTCTTTTTCTGTAGAGCAAGATTCACATTCTGATTTAGAAATTTTCTTTTGAGCTAATTTTTTATTCATACTAGCTAGAAGTGATCTAATACGAATGCGAATAGCTCCTAGATTATTTATTTCGTCTATTTTGATTAAAGTATACATATTATCATAGCTCTTTAATATTTCTTCAACTTGGTCTGTTGTGACTGCATCTACACCACAACCAAAAGAATTTAATTGTACTAATTCTAACTTGTCATTTTTACCAACAAAATCTGCTGTTGCATATAATCTTGAATGAAACATCCATTGATCTACAACACGAATAGGACGTTTAGCTTCAGCTAGATTAGAAATACTATCTTCTGATAAAACACATAACCCTAAACTTGTAATTAAAGTATCAATACCATGATTAATTTCTGGATCAACATGATAAGGTCTACCAGATAATACTATACCTCTAGAATTATTATCTTCAATGTATTTTAAAATTTCTTTACCTTTTTTATGTATATCTTCTCTATATTGTTGATATTCTTTTTCAGCAGCTTCAGCTGCTAAAGATAATTCCTGTTTAGTAAATCTATATTCTTTAAAACAATCTTGTTCTAAAATAACTTTTACTAAGTTTTTAATATTATCTATTGGTAAAAACGGATTTATAAATTTAATATTTTTATTTTTTAATTCTTCTACATTATTTCTTATAACTTCTGAATAAGAAATTACTATTGGACAATTATAGTGGTTATCAGCTTTTTCATATTCTTTTCTTGAGTATGGAATACAAGGATAAAATATAGTTTTTATTCCTTGTTCAATTAAACTCATAATATGTCCATGAGCAAGTTTGGCAGGATAGCAAACGGATTCAGATGGCATGGATTCTATACCTTTTTCATATGTTTTACGAGTACTTTTTTCAGATAGAATTACTCTAAATTTTAGTTTTGTTAAAAATGTAAACCAAAAAGGATAGTCTTCATACATATTTAGTACTCTAGGAATGCCGATAGTTCCTCTAGATGCGTTTTTTTCAGATAAAGGTTCGTATGAAAATAGTCTATTAAATTTGTATTTATACATATTAGGTAATTCTGAATTTTCCGAAATTTGTCCACTACCTTTTTCACATCTGTTACCAGAAATAAAGGTTTTTTCATTTCCAAATTTATTTATAGTTAATTGACAATTATTTTCACATTTTCCACATCTAACATGTGAAATTTTTATATCTAAATTATCTAATTCATTTTCTTTTAATATAGTAGAATAATATGTCATATCTAAATTACTATTGTATTGTTCTTTAGAAAGAAGTGCTACTCCATAAGCTCCCATAAGTCCTGAGATATCTGGACGTGTAACGTTTTTTCCAACTATAAGTTCAAAACTACGAAGAACAGCATCATTGTAAAAAGTTCCACCTTGTACAATTATATTTTCTCCAAGAGTAGAGACATCTCTAACTTTCATAACTTTTTGAATAGCATTTTTTACTACTGAATATGAAAGGCCACTTGAAATATCTCCAATTGAAAAACCTTCTTTTTGAGCTTGTTTTATTTTTGAATTCATAAATACAGTACATCTTGAACCTAAGTCTACAGGAGTTTTGGCATTTACAGCTTCTTTTACAAATTCTTCGATATTTAAATTTAAGCTTTTAGCAAATGTTTGAATAAATGAACCACATCCAGAAGAGCAAGCTTCGTTAAGCATAATATTATCAATAACATCATTTTTTAATTTAATGTATTTCATATCTTGTCCACCAATATCAATAATACTAGTTACTTTTGGTAAAAATTCTTTTGCAGCAGTGTAATGAGCAATAGTTTCTATTTCATTTAAATCTATATTTAATGCAGTTTGTATTAGTTTTTCTCCATAACCAGTTACACCACTAAATCTTAATTTTGCTTCTTTTGGTAATACTTTATATAATTTTTTTATCATAGAAATTACACTTTTTAAAGGATTTCCTTCATTACTGCCATATAAAGAATATAGAAGAGAACCTTCATTATCTATAAGAACTAGTTTTGTAGTAGTTGAACCAGCATCTATTCCTAAAAAACAATCTCCAGAAAAATCTTCTAATGAGCGAGTTTTTACTTTTGATTTATTATGACGATCTTTAAATTCTTCATATTCTTTTTTATTTTTAAATAATGCAGGTAATGGTTTACTATCAGAATAGGAAGCTGTTTTAAATTTTTCTAATTTACTTTCTAATTCTGAATAAGATATTTCTTGATTTTGTATAGAATCTAATGCAGCACCTTTAGCAACTAATAAATGAGCATCTTCTGGTAAAATTATTTCTTTTTCAGTTAATTCTAATGTTTCAATAAATCTTTGCCTTAATTCAGATAAATAGTTTAAAGGGCCACCTAAAAAAGCAACATTTCCTTTGATAGGTCTACCACAAGCTAAACCACTAATTGTTTGATTAACAACTGCTTGAAATATTGAAGCAGATATATCTTCTTTAGAAGCACCTTCATTTAAAAGTGGTTGTATATCTGTTTTGGCAAAAACTCCACAACGAGATGCAATGGGATATATGGTTTTATGATTTTTTGCATATTCATTAAGTCCAGCAGTATCAGTATTTAAAAGTGATGACATTTGATCTAAGAAAGCTCCTGTTCCACCAGCACATGTTCCATTCATACGTTGTTCAATAAACTTATCAAAGTAAATTATTTTTGCATCTTCTCCACCAAGTTCTATAACTACATCAGTTTCTGGTATATAAGTTTCAACAGCTTTTTTACAAGAGACTACTTCTTGTATAAATGGAATTTTAAGTAATTTTGAAATTTCTAATGCACCAGAACCTGTTAAAGTAATTTTAAAATTACTATTTTTATAATCTTGTAATAATTTATTTAAAATTTCAAACATTGTATTTTTAGTGTCTGAAAAGTGTCTAGTATAGTTTGTGTAAAGGACATTTTTATTCTTATTCATAACAACTATTTTAATAGTAGTTGATCCAACATCAAGTCCTACATATAATAAATCTTCTTTCATAATATATTTCCTCATTTCTCTATCCAGTAAATCTTAGTATTTACCTATAATAATATATAATGTTTAGGGCTTTTTGTCAATTGTTTATATTTCCAAATTTAGAATATGGAGTTTGAGTTACAAAATAAAAAACTAGTATCAATGTACTAGTTCTTATTTTAAATAATTGTTTATTTAATTTTTCCTATGATTACGATAGAAAAACTACATTTATTTTGATAACCATAATTAGTATCAACCAGAATATCTTTAGTAGTAATATTACAAACAATATTATTTGAAGTAGCAGTGTTTGATAATTTAGTTACTTGACAAGATGGTTCAAATTCAAATTCAAATGGGAATGTTAATAAAGCTTTAGATGTTGTATCTGGTGCAGTATAGTTTTGCCATAATATACAGAAGTTGTTAGAAAAAATTGAATAATAAAATCCAGTTTCTTCATCATAGTTTACTTCAGTAGTTGAGTTAGAATTATTTACTGTAAGTGGTACACCATTTATAGAAGCTAATTGCATTGAAGAGTTTATTTCGAATTCATAAGGATATTCTTTTAGTTTAGTAAAAATTGATTTATTATTTCCTACAGTTATTTTGTTTAAACTTGCTACAGATTGTTTTTCTAATGTAACATATTCTATATCATTATCTTCACATAGCTTATCTGCTAAATATTGTAATGATGGTAAGTCTTGAGTTTCTGAATAACTTTGCATTTGTATATTAGTTATTTTCAAATTTAAAGTTTCAATAGCAGTTTGTTTTGTATTTTCTTCTTTTGCAGTTTGGGATTTATTTATTAAATTATTTTTTCCAATTATTAAGTTTATACTTATAGTAGATAATATTAATAAAATAATAATTGTAATAATTAATGAAATTAATGTTATTGCTTTTTTTTGAATAAAAATACTTCATAGATTATATCCCTTTCTTTTATCATTAGTTTATTTTACAATTATAACAAATTAAAATATTTATTTCAAGTTATTCTAAAGTCAAAAATACGAGCATACTATAAATTAAAAGGAGGAAAAGCTATGCATAAAAAAATTATATTTATTATTTTTTTGGTAGTATGTTTAGGAATGCTTGGATATATGATTTTCATTAATAACATTTTAGACAAGAATGAAGAAATAATTAGTGAATATGTTCCAGAGGTTGAAATTTCAGATAATGAACTTAGAAAAACAATAGTAACATTGTATTTTAAAGAAAAAGATCAAAAAAATATTAAAAGTGAAGCAAGATTAGTTGATTCAAAAGAATTATTAAGAGAACCATATAAAGTTTTAATTGGAATGCTAGTTGAAGGACCAAAAGATTCAAAGTTAGAAACAGTAATACCTGAAAATACAAAAGTATTAAAAACAGAACTAAAAGGTTCTACTGTTATTATTGATTTATCTGAAGAATTTATAAATCAAGCGCCAGAAGAAGAAATTGAAAAGAGTAATATGATTTATTCTATAGTAAATACTCTAACAGAATTAAAAGAAGTGGATTCTGTTAAATTTTTAATAAATGGGGAAGAAGTTAATGGGTTTGATGAAGATGGAATAAATTTGACAAGTGAATTTGTAAGAAAAAATTAGTATAAATTAAAAGAGATGATTTTTGTGTAATTATACAAAGATTGTCTTTTTTTATTGTTAATTAATTGTTTTTATGTTAAAATATTTTTGAAAGTGGTGATAAATATAGAAATAAAAGAAAATGAAAGAATAGATGATTTGGAATTTAAAGATTTAAAAATTATACAGAACAAGGATGGTTTTAAATTTGGAATAGATAGTATACTTCTTTCAGATTTTTCAAAAAATATAAAAAATAATAGCACAGTTTTAGATATTGGTACAGGTACAGGGATAATTAGTATTTTATTATCTAGTAAAACAAATGCAAAAAAAATTATTGGTATTGAAGTACAAGAAGAAGTTGCTGATATGGCTAGAAGAAGTGTTAAATTAAATAACTTAGAAAATAAAATTAATATTATAAATGATAATATTAATAATGTAGAAAAATATTTAAAAAAAAATAGTATAGATGTAGTAGTAACTAATCCACCATATCAAAAAAATAATACTGGATTAAAAAGTGAAAATAAAAAAAATTTAATTTCTAGACATGAAGTAGAATGTACATTAGAAGATATAATTTCTAAAAGTTATAATGTGTTAAAAGACAAAGGTGAGTTTTATATGGTACATAGACCAGAAAGATTAGTAGATATATTATATTTGATGAGAAAATTGAAAATAGAACCCAAAGAATTACAATTTATTTATCCAAAATATAAAGAAAAAGCTAATTTAATTTTAATAAAAGGGGTAAAAAATGCAAATGAATTTTTAAAAATAAAAAATCCCTTAATAATTTATAATGAAAATGGAGTATATACCAAGGAATTATTGAAAATATATAATAAATAGGAGAAAATAAAAGTGAGTGGAAAATTATATTTAATAGCAACTCCAATTGGAAATTTAGAAGATATAACATATAGAGCAATAAAAATTTTAAAAGAAGTTGACTTAATTGCTGCGGAGGACACTAGACATACTTTAGGGTTATTAAATCATTTTGAAATAAATAAACCTTTAATTAGTTATTATAAACAAACAGAAAAAAAGCGTAGTCTAGAATTAATAAGTAAATTACTAGATGGAAAGAATATTGCAATAGTTTCAGATGCAGGAACTCCAGGTATATCGGATCCTGGTGAAGAAATTGTCAAATGTGCTATTGAAAATAATATAGAAATAATACCAATTCCTGGATGTGTAGCTTTTGTAAATGCTTTAATTTGTTCAGGAATGAGTACAAAAGAATTTAGCTTTATAGGATTTTTATCAGTTAATAATAAGGAAAAAAAGGATAAATTAAGCGAATATAAATTTGATACTAAAACTCTAATTATATATGAAGCACCACATAAATTGATAGCTACATTAAATACGATTTATGAAATTTTAGGTAATAGAAGAATAGTTTTGGCAAGAGAAC
Source organism: uncultured Clostridia bacterium (assembly GCA_947642355.1). Lineage (GTDB taxonomy): Bacteria > Bacillota > Clostridia > TANB77 > CAG-508 > Scatovivens. The sequence continues at coordinate 27,257 of CANRSD010000020.1, read as the reverse complement.
TTACTAAGATTCATGAAGAATTTATAAGGGATAATATAAAAAATATTTTAGACAAAAATATAGAGCCTAAAGGTGAATATGTAATAATAATAGAAGGAAGTTCTCAAAATGAAAAAGAGTATGAGATAAAAATATTAAATGAAAAAACTCTGGAAGAACATTATAAATTTTATCAAGAAAAAGGTTTTAATAAAAAGGAAATTATAAAAAAAATAGCTAAAGATAGAAATATAGAGAAAAATGAAATATATCAGTATTTTATATAATAATGTTAAAAAAGCAACATATAATTTAGCAGGAGGTAAGAGATGCTAAATAAAATATGGAGCTTTTTTATTTTAATTTCAATTATTTTAGGATTGTGTACAGGTAAATATTTTTTAGTGAATGAAGCCATTTTTTCTTCTATTGAAAATACAGTGAGTTTAATTATTACATTATTTGGAAGTATTTGTTTTTGGAATGGAATAATGAATATTGTAAGAAATACTAGTTTGATTGAAAAAATAAAAAAAATGCTTAAACCTCTTATAAAGATTATTTTTCCAGATATAAAAGAGGGAAATTCTGCTTATGAGAATATTTCTATGAATATGGCATCAAATTTGTTGGGACTAGGAAATGCTTCAACGCCTTGTGGACTAAAAGCTATGGAACAATTACAGAGTGAAAATAAAAATAAAGAAAAGTTATCAAATGATATGATGCTTTTTATGCTTATAAATACTGCCTCTATACAACTTATACCAACTACAATTATTTCAATAAGAATGGGACTTCGGTTCGAAGAATCCATCAGGAATTATAATTGGAGTATGGTTTGCAAGTATAGTAACTTTTATATCTATGTTATTTATAACAAAAAGTTATTTTAAATTAGTAAGAAGAGGTAAATAATGAAATTTATAGAGTATTTTAGTAATACAGCCATAATAATATTTATTTTAATAGTTGTATTGTATGGAATAAAAGAAAAGAAAAATATTTTTAATTTATTTTTGCAAGGAGTAATTGAAGGAGAAAAAATAGTAATTAATTTATTTCCAACGTTATTAGCACTTATTGTTGCAGTTGGAATGCTTAGTGCATCAGGATTTACAGAAATAGTTTCGAAATTAATTGAACCTGTTTTAAATTTATTTAAAATTTCAAAAGAATTAGCTCCATTGATTATTTTGAGACCAATTTCTGGAAGTACTACAACAGCAGTAGCTACAAGTTTAATGCAAAATTATGGAGTAGATTCATCTATTGGATTAATAGCTTCATGTATAATGGGAGCTACAGAAACTACAATATATGTGGTTTCAATTTATAGTTCAAAAGTAAAAATAAAAGATGTAAAAGAAGTAATTATAATTGGACTAATAGCAGATTTTATAGGAATATGTGCTTCAGTTATGGCATTTAATTTAGGGTTTATGAGTATTTAATAAATGTTGACAACCTAAAAAATGCATGTTAAAATGATTGCAAAAAAGGAGGCGTGTTTGTATTGTTTAAATTTATATCTTTTATAATGGTATTTATAATAATAAGAAAATTAATTATAAAGTTATTTTCTAAAAAAATACAGAAAATAATAAGATTATAAAAATCTTTAAGAGACTTTTATAATCTTACTTGGATTGTATCTATTTGCAACAGATAACTTTAGTTCATCTGTATCAACATTATTTTTATGTAATTCTTCAATAACTGTTTGATATGCAAGTTCTGGAAAGTTATTTTCTTTGCTTAAATGACCGAAGCATTACTTCTTTTAGATTAGATTTTATTAATTCTGAAATAGTTTTTCCAGCAGAACTATTTGATAAATGTCCATTTGGTCCAGCAATTCTTTGTTTTAGTATAAATGGATATTTAGAACATTTTAATATTTCAGGATCATAATTGGATTCTAATAGAATAAAAGAACTTTCTTTTAAGTTATTTAATAAATTATTATCCATATGTCCTAAATCAGTAGCTATTGTAAGTTTAGTTTTATTGTTGAATATACTAAATCCGCAAGGATTAGCTGCATCATGTGGAATAGAAAAAGGATGTATTGCCAAATCACCTATTGTAAATTCTTTTCCAATTTCAAATAATTTTTGATTATTTTCTGAAATTTTTTCTTTTTGTTTTGGCATAGCTTCTAAAGTTTCTATATTAGTATATACTGGTATGCCAAATTTCTTTGAAGTATTTCCTAAACTTTGAACATGATCTGAATGTTCATGAGTAACTAAAATAGCATTTATGTCTTCTATATTTCTATTAATAACTTGAAGTCCTTCTGTAACTTTTTTTAAACTAGTTCCACAATCTATTAGGATTTTGGTAGAACTAGTTTCAACAAATAAGCAGTTTCCAGAGCTTCCACTATATAAACTACAAAAGTTTAACATAATAGTCCTTTCATTGATATGGTATTTATTCTGAAACTCTTTGTATTTTTGCACCTAGGTCTCTAAATTTTTGTTCTATTTCTTCATATCCACGGTCAATATGATTTAAATTATAGATTTCAGTTGTTCCTTTGGCAGATATTCCAGCTATAATTAATGCTGCTCCAGCACGTAAGTCAGTAGCATTTACAGGAGCACCAGTTAATGTTTCAACTCCTTCAAATACTGCTGTTTTGCCTTGTGCTGTAACATGTGCACCCATTTTACGAAGTTCATCTGTATATTGAAATCTTGATTCCCATATACTTTCATTTATGATACTTGTGCCAGAAGCTTGAGACAATACTACACCCATTTGTGGTTGTAAATCAGTAGGAAAACCTGGATATGGAAGAGTTTTTATATTAGCTTTAGTAAGTCTCTTAGAATACCAAACTCTTAGATGATCTCCATTAGCATCTACATTTCCTCCAAGTTCTTCAATTTTTGCTATTATTGATTCTAAATGTTTTGTTATACAATTTTTTATTGTTATATCACCTTTTGAAGCAATAGCAGCAAGCATAAACGTTCCAGCTTCTATTTGATCTGGAACTATAGAATATGTAGCATTTCCTTTTAATTCTTTTACACCATTTATTTTTATAATATCAGTTCCAGCTCCACGGATATCTGCTCCCATTGTATTTAAGAAATTTGCTAAATCAACTACATGTGGTTCTTTAGCAGGATTGTCTATTATTGTTGTTCCTTCTGCTAAAACAGCAGCTAACATGATATTCATAGTAGCGCCAACAGAAACAACATCCATATATATAGAAGTTCCTATTAAACGTTTAGCTTTAGCTTTTATGTTTCCTTGTAATACTTCTACATTTGCACCAAGAGCTTCAAATCCTTTTATATGTTGATCAATAGGTCTATTTCCTAAATTGCAACCACCAGGAATACCAACTTGTGCTTTTCTACATCTTCCAAGTAGTGCTCCAATTAAATAATATGAAGCACGAAATTTTCGAGTAGTTTCTAATGGTGCAATATGAGAAGTTATATTTCTAGTATCAATTGTTATTTCATTAGGAGAATTCCATTTAATTTTTGCACCTAATTTTTCTAATATTTCACAATATAATTTTACATCACTAATATTTGGTAAATTTTCTATAGTACAAATTCCATTAATTAATAAAGTTGCAGGAAGTATTGCTACAGCAGCATTTTTTGCTCCACTTATTACAACTTCACCTTTCAAAGGAGTTTTTCCTGTTATGACTAATTTTTCCAAAATATATACCCCCATAATTTTAGCATAAATTTGATAAATATATCTTAAGCAAAAAAATCATACCATAAAAGAAAAATATTTACAATATATTTTTATATTTTTATTTAGAAAGGAGCGAAAATTAGGATTTATTAAACCATTCTATAAGTTTAAATTTAAATTTAAACTTATCAGAAGAGCTTGTTATTATACTATATTCTTCATTGTTAAGGTTAGTTTCTAAAACTTCATTTGCTTCTTTATCTATTACTCCACTTGAAATATCTGTAAAACAAAGAGGAGGAAAAAGACTACACCACCAATTTTGACCTTTAGCTTCTCCAATTTCTATTTTTAAGGCATCGTATAAACCAGCAGGCATAGAAATATTTGCATAATTTTTAGTTGGAAAATAAAAGTTTCCAATTTCTACTTTAGTAGAATAAGAATAACCATTATCTTTAATAGTTTTATTAGCAATATTTTCAAAATCATTTAAATGAAGGCTTACAATTTCTATAACTTCTAATTTTGTTTTGCAATTTTTAGTTAATTCTTCCATATATTCTATTATTTGGTCACGTACTTTAAGTTTTAAATTTTGATCTTCTTCTGAATCACTATTAGCTAATATATGAAGTCTAAAGATATTATTACTAAGTTCATTAAAAATAGAATTAGCATAAGATTTTGCTGTTATAAATAAAAATATGATAAATAATAAAATAATTAAAATAAATTTTACTAAACGAGATGATTTCATAAAGTATCCTCCTATCACACTTTTTTACTTTTAATTTAATTATTTACAAAATAGTAAAAAATATACATTTATTTAGAAATTATAAAGTGCTACTTATGTCGAAAATTAGAGTACGTTTTTAATTGACGTAGAAGCTTTTCAGATATAAAATTTATACATACTAATCAGGAAAGGAAAGTGAATATATGTGTAAATTAGAGGACAAAATATGTAGCTTTAATGTAAATGAATTTCATCTAGTAACAATGCTTATGCCATACATATATGATTTAGTTAATGAAGAAAAGAAAATAATTACATTTTTTGAAAAAGATTTAAGGAATATTTATAATAAAGTATCAAATATTAATAGTTTATATTGGAAAAATAAAGATAAATTAGATGAAATAGATTGGAATAAAACAGAAATTAGCAATTTATCAAAGAAATTTGAAAATAATAAAAACTATAATGTATTAATAGTAGCTGGTAATAAAGAATTTATTGAAAGAATAAATAGGCTTGTACTAAATTTTCACACAAATTTCACATTAGTTAATTGTTATGAAATTGATGATTTTAATGAGAATTTAGAAAGTATAGTTAAAGAATATGGTAAAATGCTAAGTACTAAGGGAATAAGAGAAATTAAAGAATTGTATCTTGTGTAAAAATTTTAAATTTATGTTAACATATTTTTAATAATTAATAATTTATAGTACAATTTATCTCTATTGACTAAAGATTAAAAATGGTATATAAATTATATATCATTTTAGGGAAAGTCAAATTACGAAAGGAGAAGAATTGTAGCAAAATGGATAAATTAGAAGATATAAAAAATAAGTTAAAAAAATATGGTCAAGAACATCTATTATTATATTATGATAGAATGGATAATTTAAAAAGGGAAAAATTGTTAGAACAAATAGAGAATATTGATTTTGATTTAATGAATGATTTATATGAAAGTACGAAGAAACCTTTAGATTTAAAAAATGTAATTATAGAACCTATAGAACATACTGATAAATCAAAATTAACAGTAGCAGAAAGAGAAATGTATGAGGAAAAAGGAATTGAAGCTATAAAGGACCATAAATTTGCAACAGTTACAATGGCTGGAGGTCAAGGAACAAGATTAGGGCATAGTGGTCCAAAAGGAACTTTTATTTTTGATACAGAAAATAATAAGTCTATTTTTGAGGCATTATGTGATACATTAATTAGAGCTTGGAAGGAATATAATACAGTAATACCTTGGTATATTATGACTAGTAGGGAGAATAACGATGCAACAGTAGCTTTTTTTGAGTCACATAATTATTTTGGGTATCCAAAAGAGTCAGTTAGATTTTTCAAACAAGGTGAATTACCAATGCTCGATTTAAATGGGAAGATTTTATTAGAAGAAGATCGGATTATTAAAACAAGCAGCTAATGGGCATGGTGGCACTTTACACTCAATGGAAAAGTCAAATGTAATTTCTAAAATGAAAGCAAATGGTATAGAATGGGTATTTGTGAATGGTGTAGATAATGTTTTAGTGAAACCTGTTGACCCATTATTAATAGGAATGTCAATATCTCATAAAGTATTAGGTGCTGTAAAATCAATAGAGAAGACAGATCCTAAAGAAAAAGTAGGTGTTTTTTGTAGGAAAAATAAAAAAGTAGGTGTTGTTGAATATACTGAAATTTCTGAAGAAATGGCAAATCTTAGAGATGATTATGGTTCTTTAGTATTTGGAGATGCAAATGCTATATTCCATTTATATAATATTAAAGGATTAGAAAAAGTTAGTGAAGTAAAACTTCCATATCATATTGCAGTTAAAAAAGCTAATTATTTAGATAGTAATGGAAATCTTATTAAAGCAGAAAAGCCAAATGCTTATAAATTTGAAATGTTTATATTTGACTCTTATGAAATGTTTGAAGATGTTGTTGTTTTAAGAGTTAAAAGAGAAGAGGAATTTGCACCAATTAAAAATGCTGAAGGAGTTGATAGTCCTGAAACAGCTAGGAAATTATATAAGGATTATTTTGCAAAAGTAGAATATATGAAAAAATATAATGAATGGTGTACAAATTCTGTATTTGATGAAGAAACAAAGCAGGAATTATTGCTAATTGCAGGTGATGATTCTGAAATAAAAGATAGATTTTATAAAGATTTAGAATTTGGAACAGCTGGAATGAGAGGAGTTATAGGTAGTGGAACTAATAGAATGAATATTTACACTGTTACTAAAGCTACTCAAGGTTTAGCTAACTATATATTAAAGCAAAATGGAGAAGAAAAAGGGGTAGCAATTGCATTTGATTCAAGAAATATGTCTCCAGAATTTGCTAGAGAAACAGCTTTAACTCTTAATGCAAATGGAATTAAAACATATATATTTGAAAGTTTAAGAACGGTTCCACAATTATCTTTCGCAGTAAGAGAATTAGGATGTATTGCAGGTGTAATGATTACAGCAAGTCATAATCCACCTGAATATAATGGATATAAAGTTTATTGGGAAGATGGAGCTCAAATAGTAGCACCTCATGATAAAGGAATTATTGATGAAGTAAATAAAGTTACAGATTATAAAAGAGTAAAAAGGATTTCTTTAGATGAGGCAAGTAAGAAAAGATTATATAATGTTGTAGGTAAAGCTTTAGATAAATTATATATAAGGGAAATTAAAAAACAATCATTAAATCCAGATATTATAAAAGAGATGGCTGAAGATTTGAGTATTGTTTATACACCATTACATGGAGCTGGAAATGTTGGAGTTCAAACTGTTTTAGATGAATTAGGTTTTAAAAATGTATTTGTTGTACCAGAACAAGAATTACCTAATGGAAATTTTCCGACTGTTGATTATCCTAATCCTGAAGATAAAAGAGCATTTAAATTAGCTTTAAAATTGGCTGAGAAAGTAAATGCAGATGTTGTTTTGGCAACAGATCCAGACTCTGATAGATTAGGGGTATATGCTAAAAATGGTAAAACAGGAGAGTATATGTCATTTACAGGTAATATGTCAGCATTACTTATAGCTGAGTATATTTTATCAGAAAAAAGGAAGAAGAAAGAAATTCCAGATAATGGTGCATTGGTTACTACTATAGTTTCTTCAAATTTAGCCAAAGCAATTTGTAAAGAGTATAAACTAAAATGTATAGAAACTTTAACAGGATTTAAATATATTGGAGAGCAAATGAGGAATTTTGAAAGAACAGGAAGTAATACATATATATTTGGATTTGAAGAAAGTTATGGCTGTTTAGTTGGTACACATGCAAGAGACAAAGATGGAATTGTAGCAGTAATGATGTTGGCAGAAGCAGCAGCATTTTATAAGAAACAAGGTTTAACTTTGTGTGATCAAATGGAGAATATTTATAAAAAATATGGTTATTATAAAGAAGGAATTTTAACAATAACTCTTAAAGGTGCTGATGGTGCTGAAAAGATGACAGAACTTGTTAATTCATTCAGAGAAAATCCATTAAAAGAAATTGCAGGATTTAAAGTATTAAGTTTTACTGATTACAAAAATGGAATGAATATAGATTTTAATACTAAAAAAGAAACAAAAACAGAGTTACCGGTTTCTAATGTTTTATATTATGAGTTGGAAAATGATGCTTGGTGTTGTATTCGTCCTTCGGGAACAGAACCAAAATTAAAATTTTATATGGGAGTGAAAGAAACTACTGATAAAGAAGCTAATGATAAGTTAGAAAAACTAAAAAAGGCAATTGAAAATTTAATTTAAAATTTAATTTAAAATTAGAAGTAAAAAATAATAATTACTTCTAATTTTTTTATGAAAAATAGTACTAACAAAAAAAGTTGTTAGTACTAAAATTTATAGAACACTTATAATTGATAAATAAGTTAATACTATTATAAATATTGATAATATAGAAGAAATTAAACATTGTTTTGCAAATTTTGGATGTTCTCCAATATTTAATAAAAATATAATAGTACCAAAAGGAGGAAGTATAAAGCATATTAATTTAAGAAAGAAATCTGCTTCACGTTCATTTTCTACAATAGGTTGTCCACAATGTACACATAAAAAACTTTCTTTTGAAATCATTTTTTTACAACATTTACATTGAATCATGTTAGGATATTCTTCTTCAAGTTTATATTCTTCTAATTTTTCATTAAGTGAATGTGAAAAAGATATTAATTCATTTTCATTATCAGTAGAATTTATTAAATATTTAATTTGATTAATAGTTGCTAGTTTAAAATCGTCAGCATTTGATATATAATCAAATAAATATATTTTTTTAGGAATATCTATTTCTAAAGCTTTAATTTTGTAAGTATCTATACTTTCTATAATATTTAATGGAATATTAATTGTTTTTAAGCTAAATAGTCCCCATTTTCCTATAATTCTTTTATTAGTTAAATATAATTCTCTACTCATAAAGTATATAGATATATATATTGCTAAAAAAAATATAAGTATATTTCCTAGTAAGGTTATAAAATATAAATTATTATGATTAAAGAAAAATTCTATAATTGTTCTTGGAAATAATATTATAGAAATTGCTAAAAGAGTAACTACAAAAGTATATACAATGTTACTTGTTGTAGTTTTTGTGATTATTTTTTCATCCCTATTTAATTTAGATAATATGTAATTGTTTATATTATTTTTTTTATGTTTAAGATTTTTTTTAACAAGTATTTCTTTATAACAATCTGTACATAATCCATTTTTTAGATCAGTATTTGTACCACACTTATAACACTTCATATATGTACCTCATCTTTAGTTTTAATATCTTTAAATATTATATATTATAGTTTTTTATAAGTCAATAAATAAAAACTAGTATTTTTGGAAAATATAATAAAAAAATTTATAAAAAGTATTGACTTTTTATAAAAAAGATAGTATCATATAAAGGCAGTTGAGATTTTTACATCTTTGGGCTATTAGCTCAGTTGGTAGAGCACTTGACTTTTAATCAAGTTGTCCCGCGTTCGAATCGCGGATAGCTCACCAAAGAATTTTTGTTTTAAGCAAAAGTTCTTTATAAGGCCCCTTGGTCAAGCGGTTAAGACATCGCCCTTTCACGGCGGGGACATGGGTTCGATTCCCGTAGGGGTCACCAACTAAATATGCCACTTTAGCTCAGCTGGTAGAGCAACTGACTTGTAATCAGTAGGTCGTCCGTTCGAATCGGACAAGTGGCTCCACTAAAAGGTTGTAAATCTTGAAATTATTTCTTGATTTATGGCTTTATTTTTTTGTTTTTATTATATAATACTTTTGTATAATATATAAATGAAAGGAAAAAGAATTGAAAAGTAAATTTAATACATAATATAAAGGAGATTTAAAATGAAGAAAGTTATTGTGGTAACAGGTGGAACTAGAGGAATTGGAAAAGCTATAGTATATGAGTTAGCTAAAAAAGATGTTCATATTATTTTAAATTACAAAAGTTCAGATGAAAAAGCAAAATTAATAAAAGAAGATTTAGGTAATAAAGTCGAAGTTTTTAAAGCAGATATATCTAAAAGAGAAGAAGTGAGAAATTTAATAAAATTTTCACTAGATAAATTTGGAAAAATTGATGTTTTAATTAATAATGCTGGTATTGCTCAGGAAAAAATGTTCATAGATATAACAGAGGAAGATTGGAATAATATGTTGCAAACTAATTTAACTTCAGCTTTTTATACTATTCAAGAGGTTTTACCTAATATGATACATAATAAGTCTGGTTGTATTATAAATATTTCTTCAATATGGGGGATAACAGGTGCATCATGTGAAGTTCATTATTCTGTTTCAAAAGCAGGGATTGATGCTTTAACTAAATCTTTAGCTAAAGAGCTTGGACCATCTAATATTCGAGTAAATTCTGTTGCACCAGGTATAATAGAAACAGATATGACAAATGACTATACTGAAGAGGAATTGGAAGAAATAAAAAGTAAAATACCATTAGAAAAGATTGGTAAACCTGAAGATATTGCTAAATGTGTGTATTGGCTTGTGGATGATAATTACACAACTGGGCAAATAATTTCTCCAAATGGTGGATGGATAATTTAGAAGATTTGAATTTTATTTAAATTTATGATATGATATAAGTGTTTACAATTGACATTTTTATAGAAAGAGAGGGTTTTCATTATGAAATACTTAATTAAGGTAACTAATGATGGAGAAATAACATTTAAATTTCCGCCAGAACTTGTCCTGGAGTTAGGAATAAGTTTTCGGTATGAGAAAGATGTCATTTTAAGGAAAATGACAACTCTTAAAGATGGTTGGTTTTTAACAGAAAACATCGAGGAACCTATCATTATAGAAAAACGAATATTAAGAGCAATTCAAGTGGTATTAATTATTCTTAGTATATTGTTTGAAAGTCCAATAAGGACGGTAGGAATATTGATGTTTTCAATATTCACTCTTCCAAAGATAAGAGAATTTGTGACAGAGTGTGTTATTGTAAAACGAATAAAAGAAGAAAGAAAGAGGGTTGAAAAAAGAGCTCTTATGGAAGCTCTAAAAAAAGAAGATGAGAATGTAAAATTTTGGCAAGTAAATGAAAATAGGTATGATAATATGGATATTTATATTGTCATGCCAATAGTGCTACTTATTTTTGGTAGCAGTATACAACTAACAGTCATTTTTTCTTTAGTAGTAATGATAGCTTCATTGTTTCGAGGTTTTGATTGGTATAGACTGTTAAAGGTTGAACCATCAAAAGAGGAGATAATGATGGCTAAGATATGCTTTCAGGAGTTCAAACGCTCTATGGCAACAGATGTGGACAGGGGAAAGCATCCATTTCAGTTGGCAGAAGAATATAATGAAAACTATAAACATAAACCTCTGTCTGTCTCATATGTGGGACAGAAAAAAAAGAAAAAGTGCTCCTATATTACCACAGTTAATTCTAGCTTACCAACACCAGAGCAGATAATGCAAGAGTTGGAAGACAGTAGAGAGAAAGGAGATATTAACTGGGAAAAGGGAGTGACTATTAGGCACAGAGCATGGCTAAAAAAGAAAAAGATTATGAAACGCGCCTAAATGGGACCCCTGTTGGGGTCCCTAACATTTTTTAATTTGCTATTTTTCTTTTATATTTACCAGATATAAGTTTAGGTAATAAAATTACAGCTTTATATATACTTAATTTAAATTTCTTTTTCCATAAATAAAATCTTCTTAATTTTCTAGGAGAAATTAATGAGTAATTATTATCTATAGATATTAAACTTAAATCAGCTTTTTCAATTTTAAAGATATAATTTTCAGAATTATTATTGTCCCATTCATTTTTTTCATTATAAAAGCAGAAATTAAAAGTGGAACTGTTTATAATATCAATTTCAGCTTGATAACCTAATTCTGTTTTTATCATTTCAATATTTTTAACATTTTCCCAATTATTTCCAAATCCACAGTGTAGAAATACTTGTTTAGAATTATCACTAAAGAATTTACCAGTATAAAATAATTTTAGTTTTATAAAGGGAGTTAACTTATCTGTATTAAAGAATATATTTTTTACTAATTCCATAAAACCTCCGAAAGGTATATATAATAATATCAGTGTGAAAGTTACACTGATAATTTATCAAACTTTTTCTTATAAAAATTATATAATTAACTACTAATAATATCAAGTAACAATAATAAATTTACATAAATGTAATTAGTTTGTAAGAAAATTGAAAAATTAAATATATATCTTTCCAATAATATTAAAATTTTTAGATAAACTAACACTTATATCAGGTATATCAGTGTTTTCAGCTCTAAGAACTAGTCCACTTTTTCTATATAATAATTTACGTATAATAAATTTTTCATCTAATTTAAATAATCCAATATCATTATTTTGAAGTAAACCAGATAGTTCAACAAAAACAAAAGAATTTTTCTTGATTTTTGGTTCCATATCATTATCTAAAACTCTATATGCAAAAGAAGCATTTGAATATTCAGAAGGACAATCTATATATCCATCTAAATTTGAAATAATAGGTACTTTATCATATGGAACGTATTTTATGTAATCGTATTTTTGATGTTCTATTGTTAGGGTTTTATCATATGTATATAATAAACTTTCATAGGGGATATTTAATGCTTGGCAAATTGAATAAAGAGTTTTATGACTGGGATTTCTATCACCTTTTTCTATATGCGCTAAGTGACCTGAGTTTATACCAGTTAATTTAGCAAGTTCAGCTTTAGTTATTCCTTTTTCTTTTCGTATCATTGATATCATGTCTCCTAACATCTTTTGTGCTCCTTTTATATTTAGAATTTCTTTAAATATTATATATAATATTTTTTTACTTGTCTAGTAAGTAAAGAAATTAAAATAAAATTTTACATTGCACAAAAATATTAGTTATGATAAGATATTTATAAATTGTTGAAAGGGTGTTATAAGTATAATGTCTGATGAAGGAAATAATAATAAAAAATATATATCTAAATCTAAAAAAGAAAATAATATAGAAAGTAAGGAATTAGAGAATATTATTTTTAAAGATAATAGAAGTGAAAAAATTACAAGAGAAAAAGTTCGGCAATGGAGATATAAAAAAAGTAAAAGAATTAAATGTTGAAGAAAATGTTGATTGCCAGATAAATAAAAAAAAGAAAATATTTTATTTATTTATAGAAATAATAGTACTATTATTAGTTGTTTTAGTATTTTCAACTGTATTTGCTATGATTCATGGAGCAAAAAATACAATAGCAAATGGATTGAGTATTAAAAATATAGATATATCTAAATTAACATATGAAGAAGCAAGAAAAAAGATTGAAGATATACTTGATATAGAACTTAAGGCTGATATTGATTTAAAATATAATGATTATTTATATACAATGAAATCAGATGAAATAAGTTTAAGATATGACATAAGTGATGTCTTAGATGAAGCTTATGGAATAGGAAGAAATCAAAATATAATAAAAAATAATTATTCATTAATATTTACATCATTTTTGAAAAAAAATATAGACTATAGTTTAGTATATAATGAGCAAGAGTTAGATAAAGTCATTGAACATATTGCTGCTAGTGTTCCAGGTTTAACTATACAATATTCATATTATATAGAAAATGATGAGCTTATTATTAATCCAGGAACTAATGGAGTGCAAGTAAATAAAGAAGAATTAAAAAATAAAATTATAAATAATATTTTAAATAGAGATGCAAAAGAAATTTCAAAGAATAAAGAAAATGTTATAATTGAAATACCTTGTGAGAATGTTTTAGCAGATAAGATTGATGTAGATAAAATATATAGTGAAATACATTCAGAACCTAAAAATGCATCATATACAGAAGCTACTGATACAACAGAATTCGTGATATACCCAGATGTAGATGGTATTGATTTTGCAATAAGTATAGATGAAGCCAAAAATATTGTGTCACAAGAAGGGTTAACAGAATATGTGATTCCTTTAAATAGAAAGAAAGCAGATATACAAATAAAGGATATTGGGATAGAAGCTTTTCCATATACTATTTCAACATTTCCTACAAAATATGATGCAAGTAATGTAAATAGAAGTAAAAATCTAGAGATTGCTGCTTCTAAAATAAATGGAACAGTGTTACTTCCAGGAGAGAAATTTTCTTTTAATGCAGTTGTAGGAGAAAGAACAGTTGCAGATGGATATAAAGATGCTAAAATATATGCTGATGGTCAGGTTGTAGATGGATTAGCAGGTGGAATATGTCAGATATCTTCAACTTTGTATAATGCAGTATTGAGAGCTAACTTGCAAATAGATGAAAGATATAATCATACTTTTACAACGTCATATGTTCAACCTGGTAGAGATGCAACTGTAGTTTATGGGGTAAAGGATTTTAAATTTACTAATAATAGAAATTATCCTATAAAAATAGGCGCTAATGTAGCTAATGGAGTTGCAGAGTTTACTATTTATGGATTTAAAGAAGAAAATGAATATGATGTAAAAATTCTTCCAGTAACAACAGAAACTACTCCATTTACAGTGAAGAATGTAGTAGATCCAACAATTCCAGCGGGTAGTTCTTATGTTTTACAGAATGGAGCAAGTGGTTGTAGAGTGACAACATATAAAGAAGTTTGGCTAAATGGAGCGGTTATTTCTAAAGAGGTTATTTCAAATGATGTGTATAAACCAATGACAAAGATAATAAAAATGGGACCACCTATACAATAAATTATAAATAGCGAGTTTAACTCGCTGTTTATTTTTATAGAATTAAAAATTAGAGGTATTGACAAGTATAGATTTATAGTTGTATAATATGTTCTGTTAATAAATAATATATGCTATTAGGAAATGGAGATATACCATTTTCGCTAGTTTGTTAATAAAAAAGCAATAATCTCAATATGGGTGATTAGCTCAGTTGGTAGAGCAGCTGACTCTTAATCAGAAGGTCCGGGGTTCGACCCCCCGATTGCCCACCAAAAATACCTATTTAAATTTCTAATTAAATAGGTATTTTTTATTGTAAAAGCAATATGATTCTTATTTTAAAAAAAAAACCGTAAATGTTCTTTTTATATTCATTTAATATGTCTTTTCTAAATATTCTATTTAACTTTTCTAAGTTCATGTGAGGACTATTATCTTCTATTTCAAGTAGTATTAATTCATCATTTTCAAGTTTTAAAAAATCTATTTTTTGAAAACCTACTTTTAAGTTAGATATATTGGCAAATTGTTCTGCCAGCTTTTTATCTTGTTCATTTAAAGTAATTAATTTTGGTTCTGGATAATTAGGATATTTTGATGGTGTATATTCATATACATACATTAATTTATTGGCAACAAAATAACATTGTATTTCTGACTTGAATTTAAGCTTAGGTTGTATTAAATAATCTTCCTTAAATTCCTTTTTAAATAATTTACATAAATAAGATTTTCCTTGCCCATCTAGTCCTTCTAAATTAACAGTTTTTATCTTTTAATCGCTTTATCATTTTATCATTTTTTAGTCTATAATAATTAGTTTCTTTTTCATCTTTAACCCATGTATTTCTTCTTATTATAATATCAAATTTATCATCTAAATTTTCATTATAGTCAACCCATACCATTTCTACGATATGTCCATCTTCTCTAAATGATGTTGCTAAATATATGTCTTCAATAGATTCATTGTTTGACTGATTAGATAGAATTAAAATTTTATATTTGTCCTCCCATAAGCTATTTCCTTGTTTTTTATCTTTAATATCTTTTTTTAAATTTAAGAGTTTATTATTCTACAGACTTACTTTTTCGTCACATAAACTATAAATTAAACAATTTCCATCATAATTATAGTTATTTGGATTATTATAATTTTCATATAATTGCATTACATTTCTAAATAGTGGTCTAGCTGTAGAAGCATCCTTATCATTAGTATATAATCTAAAATATTTTTTATTGTATTTTTTTACTTTTTCCATCATATCTAATATGCTTTTTCTTCCTATACCTTTGTTTCTAAATTCAGGTAAAATACCAAACCATCCTAGCCATATAGATTCGTTATCAATTTCATCATCCATATATAACCCTATAACACCTGTTGGAATTGCATTCCATCTAATAATAAAATATTTATTTTTTTTGTAATTTGTATCTATTTCATACTTGTAATTTACATAAGCACATTCATCTGAAAAAATAGTATGTTGTATTGAAGTTGCCAAGTTTATATTACCTTCATCAATTAATTCATATTCTAATTTCACTTCTTTTTTACTCCTTTTTTATTTAATTACCATATTATATATTTATTTCTTCAAAAGCTTGTAAATAATCTTGAATTGTTTATAACTTCTTTATATAATTCATATGGTCTAATAAATTCTATTAGTAATCTTTCTTCATCATAGATAAGTAGTTTTGTTTCTTCTTTTTATTGTAATCAAACAAATTGTTTTTGTAAATAAAAAATCAATTTGTTTATAAATTTTATATCAGTTATTTATTTTTCAGAATTGTTGTATTACTTAAAAATTCGTGCCAATTTTGCACTTAATAATTTATTAATTGTTTATAAATACTAGCTTATATGAGACTAATTTTTGCCTAGTAGTTGAAAAAAATATATATTTTCGATATACTTGAATATAATAATAATTTTATAAATAAACGATGCCTAAATGGAAAATAATAATATGGAGTAGGAAATGAAAGAAACAATAAAAAATATCAAGAGAGTGTATCAATATGGAAAAGAATATAAGAAAAATTTATTTGGAATGTTTTTTGCAGTAGCTAGTAGTACTGTTATAAATATCATTCTTCCATTATTCATAGCAAAACAAATAGTTTGCTTTACATCTAGTTTATGGCAACAATTATTAATTATTTCATTAGTTATATTTTGTATTCAAGCTTATATTAGTTTTGCAGCGATGTTTTTCACAAGAAGGAATAGTTAGCAGTTTTTAAGGGGAACTATTAGAAATTTGCAAATAAAGCTAGGAAAAGAGATTCTAAAAATTGAGCAGAAAGATTTAGACAATAATTCTTCTGGAATGTTTACCCAAAGAATGGTTAATGATACAGAAAAAATGGCAAGTTTTATTGGTTGGGATGGATTAGAGCATCTAAGGCATATATTTGCAAATATTGGTGCTTTATTTGCAACTCTTATTATTAATAGACAAGTCTTTTTATACTATTTAATAGTATCTATTATTTTAATTATTCTTTATAATGCTAAAACTAAACAAAAAGGTAAAATAGATATACAGTTTCGTAATAAGACAGAAAAAGTTTCAGGTTTAATTGGATAACTTGTTAGAGGAGTTAGAGACATAAAAATGTTAAATGCTCAAAATAGTTTTATGATTAAACTAGAAGAAAATATAACAGAGCAAAATGAAAAAAGATTTGAAATGGGAAAAATCAATAGAACTTATATTTATATCATTGATACATTGAAAGCTCTATTTGAGCTAGGGCTAATAATATTATTAATTTATCTTATAAAAAATAATGTAATAACAGTTGCTATTGCTGTTGCTTTATTTAATTATAAGTCTGGAATTATGACTCTTGTAATGCAACATATATCTTCATATTTAGAACTTGCTAAAAATTTTAATATTTCTTGTGATAGAGTTTTTAGTATATTAGATAATAAAGATTTTGCAAAAGAGAAATTTGGAAATGAACATTTAGAAGATATAAATGGTAATTTTGAGTTCAAAAATGTAACATTTGGGTATAATGAAAATAAAAAAGTTTTAGACAATATAAATTTTAAGATACATTCAGGAGAACTAGTTGGATTTGTTGGTAAAAGTGGCGTAGGAAAAACCACAATATTTAATTTACTGTGTAAAATGTACTCTATACAGTCAGGAGAAATTTTAATTGAAAATATTAATATCAATGAATTAGATGAAGATTCAATTAGAGGTAATATGACAATAATTAGTCAAAATCCATATATTTTCAATTTAAGTATTCGTGACAATTTAAAATTAGTAAAAGAAGATTTAACAGATGAAGAAATGTATAATGCTTGTAAAATTGCTTGTTTGGATAAGTTTATTGAAGGGCTACCAAATAAATATGATACAATAGTAGGAGAAGCAGGTGTAATCTTATCAGGTGGTCAAAAGCAAAGGCTTGCTATTGCAAGAGCTTTTGTACAAAAAACTAAAATTATTTTATTTGATGAAGCAACTAGTAGCTTAGACAACGAAACACAATCTGAAATTCAAAAGGCTATAAGTAATTTGAAAAATGAATATACTATTTTAATTATTGCACACAGATTATCTACTATAGTGAATTGCAATAAAATTATGATAGTAGAAGAAGGAAAGATAAGTGATTCTGGAACTCATGAAGAACTAATTAATAGAAATTGTACATACCAAGTTTTGTGTCAAACAGAAATGATGAAATAATGAAAAAGAATAAATATGAATTTGACTGTAAAAATATGACTTATGCTGTTTTAAGCATAAGTCACATTTTTACATAGTAGTTAAATTTGATTTAATATTGTTTATTTCTTCTGGCTTTGCAGGAGATGATGGTGTGTAATAACCTTTTGAATTTGCAAGTTTAAATAATTCATATTGAAAGCTTTCATTATTTGTACGTATAGTTTGTAAAGTTTGGCGAAGTTCCATATTTTCAGTTTCTATTATTGCATTTGTGTAATTTTTAATTTCATTTTTAGAACCTTCTAAAATATCATTTACCATATATTTTTCTTCCATGATTTTGAGTTATCCTCCTTGTATATATTTAGGTTTTATAGATAACCTAAAACTGTATATAGTTTAATTTAAAAATGACAATAGTTTTTCTTTTGTATTTAATGTATTTTGTGCTGCTTTGTTAAATACTTGTTTTATTTGCGGATCAACAGCATAATCTGCATAGTTTGTTAATTTTTGGTAGTAAGTATCTTGGGAACTTATTAAATGTCGTAAATTTTGTAATTCTATTTCGCTTAAATTTGCCATTTGTAATCTCCTTTCTTAAAAATAAAGTTAAATATATTATTTATAAAATTTTAATAATTATTCAAAAATTGAAAAATTAAGATAAACGATGAAAAATTAATTAATAAGAAGAAAAAACAAAAAAAATTAACATTTTTAGTAATTTTTACAAATTGATTACATTTAAAAAAATATATAGAATAACGTTATACTATTTAGATAAATTAATACTAGAAGGCTTGGGAAGCTTGATAGATATGTAAGAAAGAGGTGTTATAATGGTTAGCATATTTAAAAATTTATTTATTCATTTTAGAACATGGATTAAATTTTTAATTATACTGGCTATTGGACTAGGGATAATATTCTTTATAGTTTTTTCTGTATACAAACCTATGTATGCTGTTACAATTGAAGGAAAATTTATGGGATATACTGAGGACAAAAGTAAATTACAAAATAAAATTAGTGAGTATATGAAAAGTGGAAATGATGAGTCTAATATAGCATTTGTAGATATTGAGGTTTTACCAGAATATTCATTTTGCTTATTGAAAAAAGATTTTAATTCAGAAGATGAAAGCATTTTTAATGAAATTATTAAAACTGGTATTACATATTATAAATATTATGCAGTTCTTGTTAATTCAGAAGAAAAATGTTATGTTTCTACATATCAAGAGTGTGAAAATATTATACAGGGGTTAAAAGATAAGGATAGTCAAAATAAAGATAATGTTACTTATGTAGTTAAATATGAAACTACTCTAAAAGAATTTACAAATACAGAAAAGGCAGTAGCAGATTTATATGTTGAAAAACCAAAACCACCAGTTGTACCCAAAAAAACTTATAATTCAGGTTCAGTTCCAACAAGTGCATTATTTAATTATGGAGTTACTGATTTAGGTATAAGTTTAATAAGACCAATATCTGGTACTATTACTTCAAGGTTTGGTTCAATTAGTAGTAGAAGGTCTAGTGCTCATACTGGATTAGATATAGGTGCATCAACAGGAACGCCAATAAAAGCAGTAGCTGGGGGGACAGTTATTTTTTCTGGCTGGAAAGGAGCATATGGAAAAATGATTGCACTTGATCATGGGAATGGAGTATTAACATATTATGCGCATTGTAGTGCTTTATATAAGAATGTTGGAGAATATGTTAATCAAGGTGATATTATTTCAGCAGTAGGAAATACTGGAAATTCATCTGGCCCACATTTACATATAGAAATTAGAGTAAATGGAGTAGCATATAATCCTGAAAAATTTATTTATTAATAAGGAGATTAATTCTCCTTTATTTTTATGTAAAATATTTTAAAATTAAATGTATATATATTAATTTCTTTTGGAATATCAAAGTTTAAGTATTGATATTCTGGATAATTCTTTAATAATTTTTTAAGGAAAAAATTTGTTTTTTGTGGATTAGAAATCCATTCTTTAAGATTTATTTCGTTATTTTTTAAATCTTCTTCATCAATAATTATTTTAATACTTGAATTGTCTAAGTTATTTATAATCATATTAATGTTTCCTTTCAGTTATTTTAAGAATATAGTTTTATTATATAAAATCTATACAAAAAGTAAATGGAAATAAAAACTATAAATATTAAAATTTTATATAAAACGTCTTGAAAAAAGAAGAATATCAATATATAATGTAATAATCTTATAAAAACAAAATTCCGTAAGAAAAATGGGGGAAATAAAAATGGCAACAAAAGATAAAAATATATGGATATTATTAGTATTTATGCTATCAGGATTAGTAATAGGAGGACTTTTAGGAGAAATTTCAAAGTCAGTAAGCTGGCTTTGGTGGTTAGGTTATAGACAAGAATTTGGTTTAGCAAGTCCCGTAACATTAGATTTAAATGTTATAAAAATATCATTTAGTTTGATGTTTAAGATTAGTATAGCAAGTATAATTGGAATGGCATTAGCAATATTTTTATATAGAAAAGTATAAGTAAACTATAAAGGAAGAACATAAATGAAATTTTTAAAATTTAACAATAGAGATTTGGGGATAGATTTAGGAACAGCAAATGTATTAGTTTCTATAAATAAAAGAGGGATTATATATAGAGAACCTTCTGTTGTTGCAATAAAAAAAGACACAGAAGAAGTTGTTGCATTTGGAAATGAAGCTAAAGAAATGATTGGAAGAACTCCAGAGAATATAAAAGCAATTAGACCATTAAAAGATGGTGTTATTGCAGACTTTACTGCTACTAAATTGATGTTACATTCAATAATTACAAAAGTAACAAAAGACTTTAAGTTGTTAAAGCCTAGAGTGGTAGTAGGTGTTCCTTCTGGTATTACAGAAGTAGAAGAAAGAGCAGTTCAAGAAGCAGCAATATCAAGTGGAGCAAGAGAAGTATATTTAATTGAAGAACCTATGGCAGCGGCAATTGGTTCTGGAGTTAGAGTAGAGGAACCAAGTGGAAATATGATAGTTGATATTGGTGGTGGAACAACAGAAGTTGCAGTTATATCACTTGGAGGAATTGTAACAAGTACATCAATTAAAATTGCAGGAGATGAACTTATAGAAGATATTATAAATTATGCTAAAAGACATTTGAATATGGCAATAGGTGAGGTAACAGCTGAGGAAATAAAAATGGAAATAGGATGTGCACTTCCTTTTATGACAGAACTTAAAAAGGTAATAAGAGGTAGAGACTTGACAACTGGTTTACCAGTAAAAAAAGAAATTTCATCTTTAGAAGTAGAAAGAGCAATGAAAAACTCTATTTCTAAAATTATTGAAGGAATCAGATCAACTTTAGAAATTACTCCGCCAGAATTATCATCAGATATAGTTGTTAATCGGAATAGTTCTTGCTGGTGGTGGTGCTTTAATAAAGAATTTGGATAAATTAATATCTGAAAAAACAGGAATAAATGTTATTGTTGCAGAAAATGCTTTAGATTGTGTTGCAAATGGCACAACAATAGTTTTGGAAGATATAGATAAATTAAGAAATATTCTAGGTATGACAAAAACATATAATAGAATGTAAGAAAGGATTGATTTTTTAATGGGTGAGAATAGACATATTGGACTTTTAGGAACATTAATTACGATAGTAATATTAATATTACTTATTGCTTTAACTAATGTTGATACAAGTAAGTTGTCATACTTTGAAAGTTTAAGCAGTAAAATAACAATTCCAGTTCAAGTGACTATTACAAAATTAAAAAATAAATTTCAAGGAAATAGTGCATTTTTTTCTGAGTTAGATGAATTTAAAGCTGAAAATGAAAAATTAAAGAATTTAAATAGTGAATTAGAAGAAAAGCTAAGAGAATTTGAAATTTTGCAAGCTGAAAATGAAACTTTGAAGGAAAAAATGAACTTAACAGAAAAATATTCTGAATATTCTACAGTTTCAGCTGATGTAATAAATAAAGATATTAGTAATTTTAGTAGTACATTAGTATTAAATGTTGGAACAAGAGATGGAATTCAAAAAGGAATGACAGTTATTGCAGATAAAGGATTGGTTGGATATATAACTTCAGTAACAGAAAAGTCTTCAAAAGTTAAAGTTATAATAGATTCATCTAGTACAGTAAGTTGTAATATTAGTACTACTGATGAGAGTGTTATTTGTAAAGGGACTTTAGATAATAATCAAAGTCTTAGAGTTACTTATATACCTTTAAGTGCAGATTTAATTGTTGGAGATAATGTTGAAACATCTGGTGTAGGAGGAATTTTTGTTAAAGGAATTCATATAGGAACAATAAAAGAAATTATTACTACTACTAATGTTACTGATAGATATGCTATTGTAGAAACATCTGTTGATTTTTCAAAATTAAAAACAGTTTTAGTTATAACTGGTAATTAAAGTGTTAGGAGAATTTTTAAATAATGCGAAAAATAAAAAATAGAAGAAAAGATAAGATAAATATATCTTCTTTACTATTAATTAGTATATTTTTATTATTAATTTTTGGAATTATTTATTTTTTACAAGCAAATATTTTTCCAATGTTTCCAATTGCAGGAGTAAAACCAAATTTGTTTGTTATATTTATTTTAATTATTGGTCTTTATGGTAATAATTTTTTGAGTTTATTATTTGGTATAATTTGTGGTATTTTTATAGATTTAGTACATGGAGAAATAATAGGGATAACTCCATCAATGCTTTGTTTGATAGGCTTTATAGCTACATGGTTTGATTCCCTTTGGTCAAAGGATGAAAAAATTTCAATAATAGTTATGGTTTTATTATCTACATTAATTTTTGAATTTGGAAGTTATTTTATAAAATCAGTAGTATTGGATTTCCAAATGGAGATAAAGATATTTTTTAAGATTTTATTTTTAGAAGAACTATATAATATTTTATTAACAATTATATTTTTTGGATTTATAAAAAAATTTGGATATAAAATGGAAAGAAGATTAAAAAGAAATAATATGTATACTGTTGAACTTTAATTATGGGAGGCGTTTAAACTGAAAAATAAAGATATTAATTTTAATTTTAGAAAACATAAAAAAAATAAAATAAAAACGCAAGCTGATATTAAGAAAAAATCTGTTAACGCTAATATTAGGTTTAACATATTATCATTTTTTACATATTTGTTTGGAATGATAATAATAGCAAGGTTATTTTTTTTACAGATAGTAAATGGAACAGAATATAGAGAAACTTCAAATACTAAACTTTCAAGAGAGACGACTATAGAGTCTACAAGAGGTGATATTTTAGATAGAAATGGTACAGTTATGGTTTCATCTGAGATGACATTTTCTTTAGAAATGTATAAAAGTAAGGCTGATAATGAAAGCTTAAATTCTTCAATTTCTTTAATGACAAATGTTTTAAAAAATAATGGAAATGAATATGTAGATAATTTTCCTATAAGTATTAATCCATTTGTATTTAATTTTACCTCAGAAGAAGAACTTGTAAATTGGAAGAAAAAATATAAAATTCCTAAGGAAGCCTCAGCAGAAGAAGCATTTTATTTATTTAGAGATAAATATGAAATTGATAGTAATGATATAGAAGAAATTAGAAGAATATTAGCAATAAGATATGAAATAAGTACAAAGGGATATTCAGCAACAAGATCTCTTACTATTTCTTCAAGTATTTCAAGAGAAAGTGCTATACAATTACAAGAAAATAGTCTAGATTTAACAGGTGTTAATGTTGTTACAGAAACTAACAGATTATATAATATGAATAATCTGGCTTCACATATAATTGGGTATATGGGAAGAATTTCTGAAAAAGACAATGATGAATTAGCAAAGAAGGGAGATAATTATAAATATGATCCAGCAGATAAAATAGGAAAGGCTGGAATAGAAAAAGTTTTTGAGAGATATTTAAGAGGTACAGATGGGGTAAAGCAAATTGATATGGATGTTAACGGAATAGTTATGGGAGAGTATGTTACTCAAGAAGCAATTGGAGGAGCTGATGTAGTACTTACAATAGATGCAAATTTACAAAGAGTTGCAGAAGAGTCTTTAGCAAATTGTATTTTAGGAATTCAAAATGGTTCATATAGTGAACAATATAATGCTAAAGGAGGCGCAGTAGTTGCAGTTGATGTAAATACTGGAGAAGTGCTTGCTATGGCGAGTAATCCAGATTATACACCATCAGTTTTGTATAATGGAATCTCTAATGAACAATTAAATGATTATAATAATAGAAATGTTTGGAGAAATAAAGCTATACAAGATATATATCCACCAGGATCTACATTTAAAATGATAACTGCAATTGCTGGATTAGAGACTGGAAAAACTAATCCAAGTGAATATATTAATGATATAGGTGTGTATGATATAGGTATAAAACCTTGGGAAAAAAATCCAAAATGTTGGTATTATACAGATTATCATAGAGGTCATGGATCTTTAAATGTAACAGGAGCAATTCAAAAATCTTGTAATTATTATTTTTATGAAATAGGTAAAAGGGTAGGAATTGATAATATTACAAAATATGCGAAATATTTTGGACTAGGAAGAAAAACTGGAATAGAGTTAGCTAGTGAAGTTTCTGGAGTAGTAGCACAAAATAAAGAAGGTTGGACAATTGGAAATACACTTAGTGCTTCAATCGGACAAAGTGATAATACTTTTACCCCAATTCAAATGGCAAGATATATTGCTATGATAGCAAATGGTGGTCATAAAATAGATTTAACTATTATAAAAAATGTAATTAATTCTAATGGGGGAACTATTTCTAAAGAAGAGTTAGATGAATATGTAAATAAGGAATTGAATTTAGGAGATGATGATACAGAAGAATTACAAATTAATGCTGAGACAATAAATGTTGTTAAAGAAGGAATGAAGTCTGTTGCTGAAGAAGGAGGAACTGCATATTCAGTATTTAGAAATTTTGGTGTAGAAATTGGAGGTAAAACTGGTTCAGCAGAAACTGGAAGGCAAGAAGGTGCTGATATACAAGCTTGGTTTGTTGGGTTTGCACCTTATGATAATCCACAGATTGCAGTAGTAGTTATGATAGAAAATGGTGGACATGGTTCTTATACAGCAGATGTTGTAAAAGCAGTAATGCAAGAATACTTTGGAACTAATGTTGGAAGTGTTACAGAAGATATGACAGTAGCGTCTGAAATGGAAAGTTTTAATTAAAGTAAGGAGGAAACATATGCTAAATAATATTAAAGTTAGTCAAACAACAGATGAAATAGTTCTTAATGTAAATGTAATTGCTAATATAGACGATATATGTCAAGAGCTAGAAACAAAAATAACAAAATTGAAGGATTTTTATAAATCAGCAAAAACGCCAATAAGAATTACAGGAAAACTATTTACAGAATCTGAATGTGAAAGAATAAAAAGGATAATTAATGATGAAATAGATGTAGAAATTAATTTTGATTTACCATCAAATTTATTAGGATTGCATGCAATAAAAAAAACATTTGAAACAAAAACAGAAATTTCAGAAACTAAATATATAAAATCATCTATAAGATCAGGTCAAGTAGAAGAATATTCGGGGAGCATAGTTATTATGGGAGATGTTAATGCTGGTGGAGAAGTAGTGGCAGGAGGAAATATAGCAGTAGTAGGAGCTTTAAGAGGATTAGCACATGCTGGTGCAAATGGAAATACAAAAGCTATAATATCAGCTAATTATATAGATGTAACTCAAATAAGAATAGCTAATTTAGTTAAAGAAATCGAGGAAAGAGCTGAAAAATGTCCAGTTTGTAAAATAGATGGAAATAAAATAATAATAGATTAATTAGAACCTCTGTGTAGTAAAAGTATATACACAGAGGTTTAATCTAACAATATTAATACTAGAATAAAATATAATGATAAGTCTTTATTTTTTTCTTTATATAATAAAAATAGTAAACATAAAATTAAAATATCGTCATCATGAAATGGTAAAGGTATTAGTTTCATTTTTTATCACCACTGTTTTCATTTAAAATAGATAGAACTCCTAATATATTTGCAATTTTTATATATTGTTCAAGTTTTTCCTTACGTTCTTCTCGTAGAAAAGGTTTTAAGGATCTTAAGAGAGCGTTTCTAGGATTATTATTATTATTTATTTGGCTAAAGACATTTTTAAATTTTATTATTGTATCTAAATCAAAATCAAAATCTAGAGGATTAGATTTTTCTTCTGGTTCATTAAATACTTGACCTAAATCAATATTTTTGTCTTTTAAGATATCATTAAATTTATTAATGACATCATTCATATTATTATCCAAGTTACTTGCCCCCTTAAATGTATTTTTAGTTAGACGGTTTTGAGTTAGAATTTCCGAGAATTTAATATAGTTTGAGCTTGCTTTAATTTATCTTCTAATTCATCTTTATCCATTTTAGAAAGCATATCTAACATTTTATTTATATCTAAATTATTGTTCATAATTACCTCCTTTGATAGTTATTAATATAATTATATGTGTTTAATCCGTAAAGTTGCATAAAAATTTAATTAAAAATATAAAATAGTCAATTTGACAAAAAAATCCAGATATCCCTAAAAAATGGGGGAAAATAGTATAAAAATTGTCAAAAAAGCTTGAAAAAGTTAACATAAACGTATATAATATATAGTGTATGAATATATAAGATTTGTAATGAAAATTTTATAAAAGTATTTTTAGAATTTAAATAAATTATATCCGTACATTATATTCAGTTAGTGATAAAAAATGTTAGTTTTTGGCTATTGCTAAGTTGAATAAAATATAATAATATAAAATATACATAAAAGGGTTTAATGGAGGTAAGAAAATGTTAAAAGAAAGCTTAAAGAAAAAAATGATGGCAA
>CANRSD010000019.1 GCA_947642355.1 uncultured Clostridia bacterium | reverse complement strand
ATTTTGTATGGATACCAAGATATGCATATAGAATAACATATTATAAAGATGGAGTGGAAGGTCCAGTAGGATATTATGATGGATATGGATTATGGATAGCAGATACAGGAAAGGTAAAATATAAATTAGATGAAGGAATAGAGACAGTAAAAGGAAAAGATGGAAATTTATATATAGTGCATCCAGCATTCATGAAGGATACAAATAAAACAGCAAAAGATGGAACAGCTCTACCTGATTACGATAGAGGAGGCTGGAGCGAAAATTTAGCGGGATTTTGGATAGCCAAATACGAGATGAGTGGTTCTACTGGAGCAGTATTAAAAAGTACATTTGGAGTGTCAAGCCAAAGAAACCAAACAATAGGAACACAGTATACTAGTGCAAGACAAGCAAAGTATGGATTTATAGGACAAAAAGGAACAGACGGAAATACAAATTTTATGAATAGTCACTTAATAAAGAATAGTGAATGGGGAGCAGTGGCTTATCTAACACATAGTATATATGGAAGAAATGGAAATGGGATAGAAACAAATAGTAATAGTTCATACTATACTGGAGGAGGAACAGGAACAGCATATATAACAAATTCAGCACAAAGCACAACTGGAAACACATATGGAGTATATGACATGAGCGGTGGAGCATTTGAAAAAGTAGCAGCATACAATAGCGTAGAGGATAGCAATAAATATTTAACAAATAATGGTTGGACTGGACTGACACCTAGAACACTAAGTAGCAGATATGCAACAAGATATTGTAATACAACAGGAAATGATAGTGGAGCAGTAATATATCAAGTAGGAAAAACGGGAGATGCAACAAAGGAGACATATTTAGGAATAGGTGATCGTAGCTGGTATAATTACTATGCTCATTTTGTTTACATTGTTTATCCATTTTATAGTCGTGGTGATGGTTATACTGGTGGTTCAGGTACTGGTCGGTATATTTTATTCCATTGGTACAGCTGGTACTGTCGATAGTCGTTTCAGTTTCCGTGCCGTGCTGTGTGTCCGGCTCACTTTAAAAAATCTTCGAAGGATATGCTCCCGGGATTATGTAAATTTAAAAATGTCTTTTTGATAAAATATCAAAAGGGCATTTTTTTATCATTGCATTTGTGCAAAAAATGTAATATAATTAGCTCATAAAAAGGAAAGGTAAAAAAATATATGAGAGTAATACTTTCATCAAAATCTCCAAGAAGAAAAGAGCTAATGGACTTAGCTGAATTTGATTATGAAATATTGGTAAGTGAAACAGATGAAAAAATTGATGAAAATTTGAGTATAGAAGAAAATTCAAAAGAAATAGCATATAGTAAGGCTAAAAGTGTATTTGATAATACTCAAGGAAATAGAGTAGTTATTGGTGCAGATACAATAGTTGTTAAAGATAATGAAATTTTTGGAAAGCCCAAATCAAGAGAAGAAGCAATAGAAATGTTAAAAAAATTGCAAAATAGTAAGCATACAGTATATACAAGCCTTTCAATATTGGTAGAAAAAAATGAAAATTACAAAGAATATAAAGAATTATATAGTGCAGATGTATATGTGAAACCTATGCAAGATGCAGAAATTATAAATTATATTGATACTTATAATGTTTTTGATAAAGCAGGCGCATATGCTATTCAAAGTAAGTTTGCTGTATATATTGAAAAAATAGATGGAAATTATAATACAATTATTGGACTTCCAATTGAAAGAATATATGATATTTTTAAGGAAAATGAGATTTATTAAAGACAGGAGCTGATTATATGTTAAAAGAATTTTTGAAAGATAATTATAAGATTTTAGTTGTGATATTTTTTATTCTAATATTAGTATTGGTATTGCTATTTGTAAATATGAATAAGAAAAGTAAAATTCCAGAAGTTATACCAGTTGAGTATAATTATTTTTCTATGTATTCTAATGATGATAAAGTTGGAGTTATAGATAAAAAAGGGAATCTTATAATAGATGCAAAATATTTTGACATATATATTCCTAATCCTTCAAAAGACGTATTTGTTTGTTTTGAAACTGATGATGAATATGTTATTCTAAATTCTAAAGGAGAGGAATTGTTTAAAGATTTTGAGGGAGTAGAAGTAATGGAAACTTTAGAATCTAATTTGGATTTTGAAAAAACTTTTTTAAAGTTTAAGAAAAATGGAAAATATGGACTTATAGATTATAATGGAAAAGAAATTGTTTCAGCACAATATGATAATGTCCAAAGTTTAAAAAATAGACCAGGAGAAATTTTAGTAAAGAAGGATAGTAAATATGGAGTTTTGGATTCGCTTGGAAATTTGAAAATAAAACTAGAATATGATTCTATTGTAGGAGATGAATATTGTACAGAAAAATATGGATATGGCCAAACTGGATATATTGTTATGAAAAAAACAAAATCTGGTAATATGTATGGGTATTTAGACTATACTGGAGAACAATATTTAAAGACAGAATTTGAGTCTATTACAAGAGTTTTTAAATATGATGATGATAATATTTATTTGATAGCTATGAGCAATGGAAAAAAAGGAGTTTATAAAAATAAAGAAGAAATTATAGAGAAGAAATATCAAAATATAACTTTTGCAGATAATTCGGATCTTTTTGTAGTAAAAAGAAATTCAAAATATGGTATTTATAATATGAATGGAAAGTTGATATTAGATACAAAATATACAAATTATTCTTTGGCAGAAAAATATATATCAGTTACAACTACTGATGATAAAAAAGAATTGTATGATGTTAATGGAAATAAACTTAGTAGTTTAGATTATGTTACTATACAGCCTTCTGGAAATACAGATTGTTATATAGCTATAGATGAAGATGGATATTATAGTATAATTAGTAAAACAGATAAATATGAAGATAATTATACATATATTTCATTTGCTTTTGATAACTATTTTATTTTTAAAAATGAAGAAGGATATTATGGACTTTTAAACATATATAGTGGAATTGTAATTGAACCAGAATATACTTTTATGCTAGTAGTTGACGGAAAAAGAGCAATAGAGGCAGAAAAACTTGATGGAACAGTAGACATTTATTCAAAAGATATAGAAAAAGTTTTGACAATTAATAATGCTGTTTTAGAGAAAATAAATGAAGATTATACTGTTATTTATTCTAATTCAGAAATGGCTTATATAAATAAAGATGGTAAAAAAGTAGAAAATGTAGAAGTTTTTGATAATAACAAATTATATGCATATTCTCAAAATTCAAAATGGGGATTTAAAAATAAACAAGGAAATGTAGTAGTTGAAGCCAAATACGATTTTGTTACAGAAATAGATACATATGGTTTTGCTGGAATTTTAAAAGATGGAAAATGGGGAGTTATAGATGAAACTGGAAAAGTTATAGTAGAACCATCATATGAAATTGACAATTATTATTTACCAAAATTTGTTGGAAAATATTTGTTAGATTTTAAAGATAATTATTTTTGTTTAGAATTAGAATAGAAAGGAATTTTAAATTTGAAAACTATAATAATAGGCGGAGGACCAGCAGGAATGATTGCTGCAATATCATCTGCTGAAAAAGGAGAAACAGTTACTTTAATTGAAAAAAATAGTTCACTTGGTAAAAAATTGTTAATCACAGGAAAAGGAAGATGCAATATAACAAGTTCATTAGACATGAGTGAATTTATTAATAATGTTCCTGGAAATGGCAGATTTTTATTTAGTAGTTTTCAAAATTATACAAATCAAGATATTATAGACTTATTAAAAAGAAATGGTTTAGAGGTAAAGAACGAGAGAGGAAATAGAGTGTTTCCAGTAACAGATAAAGCTCAAGATGTTTTAAATTGTCTTATTAAAGAATTAAAGAAGAATAATGTTAATGTAAAAACCAATTTAGAAGTAACTGAAATTGCTTCAAAAGACAAAAAAATAACAGGTGTTTATTTGGATAATGGAGAGTTTCTAGCTTGTAGTAAAGTAATTTTGGCAACAGGAGGAAAGAGTTATCAAGTTACAGGTTCTGATGGAAGTGGATATAAACTTGCTAAAAAACTTGGACATACAATCACTGAAATAAGAGGTTCAATAATTCCACTTACAGCAGAAAAACTTTGTCAACAGATGCAAGGATTATCTTTAAAAAATGTAAAAATACATATAAAAGATATAGAAAAAAATAAAATTATTTATGAAGATTTTGGAGAAATGCTATTTACTCATTTTGGAGTAAGTGGTCCTACTATTTTAAGTAGTTCAGCACATTTAATAAGATATAAAAATGTATATGAATTATTAAATAAAGATAAAATTAAATTATATATTGATTTAAAACCAGCATTAACAGAAGAAGAATTAGATATTAGAATTAGAAGAGATTTTGAAGAATTTAAAAATAAAGATTTTAAAAATAGTTTAGATAAATTATTACCACAGAAAATTATAGAAACTATTATAGAATTGTCCAAAATTGTTCCAAACAAAAAAGTAAATGAAATAACAAGAGAAGAACGAAAAAATTTAATACATTTAATTAAAAATTTTGAAATAACTTTAAAAGGATTTAGGCCAGTAGAAGAAGCAATTATAACTGCTGGTGGAGTCTCTATAAAAGAAATAAATCCTAAAACTATGGAATCTAAAATAATTTCGGGATTATATTTTGCAGGAGAAATTATAGATGTAGATGCATATACAGGTGGATTTAATTTGCAAATAGCGTATTCTACAGGATATACTGCTGGAAAAAATTAAATAGGAGTTTTTAAATGTTTAAAACAATTAAAGAAGATACTTCTTCAGAATTAGTAGAAAAGAAGTCTAAGTTTATAGGTAATTTATTTTATGTTGAAAGTATAGAAGAAGCAGAAAATTATATAAAACAAATTAATAAAAAATATTTCGATAGTAGACATAATTGCTATGCATACAGTATTTATACAGAAAATGGAATACAAAATAGTTTTAGTGATGATGGAGAGCCATCTGGTACTGCTCGGGGGACCAATGCTTAATATACTTAATTCACAAGGATTATCAAATGTTTTAATTGTTGTTACAAGATATTTTGGTGGAATATTACTTCGGCACAGGAGGATTAGTTAGAGCATATTCAGAAACTTTACAAAAAGCAATAGAAAATTCTATAGTTATAAATAAAGACTTAGGGATTGAAGCTAAAATACAGGTATCATATTCTGATTTTTCAAAATTACAGTATTATTTTAATAAAAATGAAATTAAAATAATAAATACTGACTTTAATGAAAATGTTGAAGTCACTTTTGAAATTATAAGAGAGAAATTTGAAAAAATTTTAAAAAATAAAGAGAATTTGGCGTTTAAAATTATAGAAAGTAGTGTTATAGGAGGAAAATATATTCAAATTTTATAATTTTTAAAATTATTGAAAAAAATGTAGACTTTTGAAGAAATTATATATATAATATAAGCAAAATTGGGTCAAGTTATATGGAGGTTGCATAAATTATGTATGAAAGAAATGCAATAGTTTTAGAAAGATATTTTGAAGATGTATTAAAGTATAAAGAGAAAAATAATTTAAGAAAAAATTATAATGATTATTGCACATTAGTTGAAGCTTATGAAAGACAAAATCTGGCTAAAATTAGAGAAGAAGAAGCTTTAAAAGAATTTGAGCAAGTTTCTAGTGAAATAAAAAAAATCCAAAAGACTCAAGAAAAGTTATATAATAAAGGTGCAAAATTAGAATATAGTAGATATATTATTTTTGAAAATATAGAAGAAAAACCAGAAGAAATACGGAAGATGTTTAGGGAAAGTTGAAAAAGAAATAGAAAAAAATAGTGAAGCTTTAAAAAATTTAGGGAAAGAATTTATAGAAAATATAAAAGATTATAATGAAAAAAGGTTAACACTTTTAAAATGTCAAGAAGAAAATAAAGAAGCTAAAAAAAGTTATGATGAAATATATGAATTGTTAACATTAAGTGTTCAAGAAATTACAGAAGAAATGGTACAAATTTCTAAAGAATTTATAGATTCAGAAAATAAAGATACTAAAAAAGATTTAAATAATGTACTTAATGAAAATGGTAAAAATGAAAGAAATCCGTTTGATTCAGATGTAATTTTAAATGGTGTAAATCTTAGCATCAGTATTTGGAAAAAAGAATTAGAAATATATGTCTTAGCATATGATAAGTCAAAAAGAATATTAGAAGAACTTGAAACAGATAGTGTAAAATTAGAAAGACATAAAAAGTTTTTAACAGATTCTCAAATAAAATTACATTTCTTATCAGCAGAAAAGGAATATCTTGTACAATTTTTAGATAATGAAAGAATTGCTGCAATATATGAGAAAAAAGTACATAGAAAATTAATGCTTGAAGCTTGTAGAAATTTAAGTTTGGATTTAGTTCAAATTGATAATTTATATAATCTAATTTTAAGAGAAATGGCTGGAAGGTCAACTAAAAAGATGTATAAAGAAAACTATAATAAAACATATTTAAGTGAAATTGAGAAAACTGCTGAAAGTGCTCAAAAAGAAAGAGAAAAACTAAAAGTAAATGCAGTTGCAGTTATGAATTTAAATTACTGGAGAATTGAAGGCATAAGAAGAATTTATGAAGTTTTTGATGAAGATATGTCAAAATTTTATAACAGAGATTTATCAGAGTTTTCACCAAAACTTGAAGAAAATGTGGATAAAGGAGAGCAAGAAACAGAAATTTTAGAAGATATAGAAGAAGTAAAAATGCCAGATATTATAAATCAAGAAGATTGTAGTGAAGAAGTAGTATCTGAAATAAAAGAACCAATTGTTGGAATAGTAGAAGAAAGTGATATAGAAACAGAAGAGCCGATTAGTGAAATAGTAGAAGATAGTGATATAGAAATAGAAGAGCCAATTAATAAAATAAAAGAGTTGAATATAGAACAAAATCGAGAAATTGACATAAATCAAAATTCTACTGAAAATTTAAAACATAAAAAATATACATCTTCAAAAAGAGTACTTGCAGATGCTATATATATATCACTTCAAACTCATGAATTTGGTGCAAAAAAAGTTATAAATTCATCAAAGAAAGCTTGTATATCAAATAAAGTGCAACAGTCAGGAAAAATTATAGAAGTACAAGAAAATAATTTAGTAGTTGAAGAAATTGTGAATGAATATGAACCAGAATTTATTGATTTAGATGCAAAAATAGCTGAATTAGATATTATAGATGAAAAAGTAAAATTACCTAAAACAGATGTGGAACTTGATGATGGTTTGTCAGATTTAGATGATAATATAAAATTAAATTCATTAGAAGAAACAGCTGAAGAATCTATATTAGATTTATATTTTAGTGAAGATAGAGCTAAAAAAAGAAAAGAGTATGAAGCTAAAAAGATAGATGAAGAAATAAATGAAAAAACTGAAATAAGTAAGAAAACTAGTATATTTCAAAAATTAATTGGTATTAATTCAAGAAAAAGAAAAGAAGCTTAAAAGGGTAGATAAAATCTGCCCTTAATTTATATGAAAAATATTGAAAAATGCAGAAAAATAATATATAATACAAACAACTTATATAAGAAAAGAGGAATGGTATTTTTATGTCAAATGAATATAGAACACATAGTTGTGGAGAATTGCGAAAATCAAATATAAATGAAGAGGTAAAATTAGCTGGTTTTGTTCAAAAAATTAGAGATTTAGGTAAAATGCAATTTATAGATTTAAGAGATGAATTAGGCATTACTCAAATAGTAGTTCAAACAGAAGAATTATACGAGAAATGTAAAGATATATCAAGTGAATGCACAATAACAGTTTCTGGAAAAGTTGTAGAAAGAAGTAGTAAGAATGATAAAATTCTAACAGGAGAAATTGAAGTAATTGCATCTAGTATTACAATTTTAGGTAAATGTAGAAATTCATTACCATTTGAAATTAATAGTCAAAATCAGAATGTTAGAGAAGATTTAAGATTAGAATATAGATTTTTAGATTTAAGAAATGAAAGAATACATAATAATATTCGTATGCGTTCTAAAATTTTGAAAGATTTTAGAACAGAAATGGATGCGTTAGGATTTACAGAAATTCAAACTCCAATACTTGCTAATTCATCTCCAGAAGGAGCTAGGGATTTTTTAGTTCCAAGTAGATTACATCCAGGAGAGTTTTATGCTCTTCCACAAGCACCTCAACAATTTAAACAATTACTTATGATTTCTGGTTTTGAAAAATATTATCAAATTGCACCTTGTTTTAGAGATGAGGATCCTAGAGCAGATCGTTCTCCAGGAGAATTTTACCAGTTAGATTTTGAAATGTCTTTTGTAAATCAAGAAGATGTTTTTAAAGTTTTAGAAACAGTAGTACCAAATGTATTTGAGAAAAATACTAATTGGAAAGTGGATAAAGGACCTTTTGTAAGAATTCCATATAAAGAAGCTATGGAAAAATATGGAACTGACAAACCAGATTTAAGAAATCCACTTATAATAGAGGATGTTACAGACATATTTGAAGGCACAGAATTTAATGCATTTAAGGAAAAAACAGTAAAAGTTATAACAGTTCAAAAAATGGAAGATAAACCAAGAAAATTTTTTGATATGATGAGCAACTTTGCAGTAGAAGAGCTTGGAGCCAAAGGCTTAGCTTGGACTAAGGTTGACGAAAATAATGAATTAAATGGTGGAATTAGTAAATTTATAGATGAAGAAAGAAAAGAAAAGTTATTTAAAAAATTAAATTTATCTAGTGGATGTGCAATGTTTTTTATAGCAGATGAATTTGAAAGCTCTCAAAAAATTGCAGGAGGAGTTAGAATTAAACTTGCTAAAGAGCTAGATTTACTAGAAAAAGAATGTTATAAGTTTTGCTTAATAGTAGATTTTCCAATGTATGAATTATCTGATGAAGGAACTATAGACTTTAACCATAATCCATTTTCTATGCCACAAGGTGGAATGGATTCTTTATTAAATAAAAATCCTTTAGATATATATGCGTATCAGTTTGACTTAGTATGTAATGGATATGAAGTATCATCAGGAGCTGTTAGAAACCATGATCAAGAAATTATGATAAAAGCATTTGAAATAGCTGGATATACAGAAGATGATGTAAAGAAGAAGTTTGGTGCATTGTTTAATGCATTTAGTTTTGGAACACCTCCACATGCAGGAGCAGCACCAGGAATTGATAGATTAGTAATGCTTTTAGCAAATGAAGAGAATATAAGGGAAGTTATAGCATTTCCAAAAAATAAGAAAGCAAGAGATGTTATGATGAATGCACCAGCAAATGTGTTTGACAAACAATTAGAAGAAGTACATATAAAGTTAGACTTAAAAGATTAAGAAAGAGGATAAGAAACTTATGAAAAATTTAAAAAACAAATTAATTATAGGGACACTTGGGATAATATCATTAAGTATGATTACAAATACAGTATTTGCAGTAACAGGAAAGGCTAAGGGGTCAGTTAGAATAAGAGAACAAGCAAATACTTCATCAGAAGTTATATCACTAGCTTCTGATGGTGAAAAAGTAGAGGTACTAGCAGAAGAAAACGAATGGTATAAGGTAAAATTTGAAAATAAAACAGGTTATATGAGTAAAGACTATGTTATTTTAGAAGGAGAGCTTGCAGTAAATACTTCAACAGAAGTCACTAATAATGAACCAAATCAGCCATCAGAAAATATTCAACCAGAAGAACAACCACCAATAGTTACAAATGAGACTCCTAATGAGACAGAAAAAGAACCAGAAAATACAAAGAGTTTAGTTGGTACACAAATTACTACTAAAAAGGAAATTTCTATAAGAGGTTTACCTCACTTTTTCTCAAATTCAATCTCAAATATTTCAAAAAATGTTAAATTGGAAGTTATTCAAGAATTAAATAAATGGGTAAAAGTTACAGATGGAAATGTTACTGGTTGGGTTTTAAAAGTTTCAGTAGATGAGGATTTAAAAGATGAAACTCCAAATACAGGAGAGACTGTTCCAGTATCAACTAATCCAGTTGATACTGATAAAAATGAACCACTAAAAACTGGATATATAAATTCAGAACGTGTTAATATTAGAAAAGCTCCAGATGGAGAGGCAATAGATGTTGCTTTAAAAGGTGATAAAGCGGAGATTTTGGAAGAGAATGGAGATTGGTACAAAGTTAATATTAATGGTAGAGAAAGTGGTTATATTGCTAAAAGATTAGTAAATATAAACAATTAATAAATGCGGGGGCTAATTAAAAGGAGTGATTAGCCATAAATAAAATTATATTATTAACTGTAAGTTTTGTAATTGGAATTTGCTTAGGGCTATATTTAAAAAATATAGCTCTATTATTTTTTATAATATTATTTTTAAAGTTTTTTAAAAGATATAAAATATATGTATTAATAGTTTTAATATCTTTTTTGTTAGTAGTTATAAGTGAGAATAGATATGAAAGTTTATTTCCAAAAGAGTGCAAAGGTGTAGGAATTGCGAAAGTAATTAGTTTTGTAGAAAAAAAGGAATATGTAAATGAATATATAATAAAAATAAAGAAATTTAATAATTCGTATAAAAGTGTAAAATTAATTGCATATGCAGATAAAAAGTTAAAATTGGAATATGGTGATATAATTTATTTTAAAGGAGAGTTTGAAAAAGCACAAAATCAAAGAAATAATAAAGGATTTAATTATGAAAGATATTTAAGACAAAATAAAATTTTTGGGATTTTGAAAATAGACAAAATAAATATTATAAGTAGAGATAAAGGAATATCTTATTATTTTTATAAATTAAAATTTGATTTAAGAAATAGATTATATGAAAAGTTTAATTTAGAAGAAGCAGGATTTTTAAGTGGAATTTTGATTGGAGATAAATCAGGAATAACAGATGAATTAAGAGATAATTTTAAAAATAGTAGTATTTCACATGTTTTGGCTATCTCTGGTTTGCATATTATTTATATAATTACAGTAATAGAATTTGTAATAAATAAAATTATAAATTCAAAAAAAATAAAAAATATTATTCTTATTATTTTTTTAATATTATTTATTATTTTTACTGGTGCAAGTCCATCATGTATAAGAGCATCTGTTATGGTAATTATTAATTTAATTGCAAAAAATATTTACAGGAAAAGTGACTTTTTAACTAATTTAGCTTTAAGTTTAGATTTATTATTAATTTTGAATTATTATAATATAGAAAATATAGGTATGTGGTTATCATTTTTAGGCACTCTTGCATTAGTAAAAATAAAATTGAAAACAAGTATAGCTGTACAAATTTTGATTTTTCCAATTATTTTATATTCGTATAATACAATATCATTTACTTTTTTTATTTCTAATTTCTTTATATCATTTTTAATAGGTCCAATATTAGTTATAGGATATATAAATTTATTTACAGGAAAATTAATATTTATAGAAAAATTTTTATTAAAAATATTATTTAAAATTGCAGAAATTGTGGGAGATTTAAAGTTATCAAAGATATATGTAATAAGTCCAAATATAATTTTTTTGTGGATTTATTATATTTTAATATTTATACGTATTTTTAAAATAGAAATAAAAAAGATAATAAAAAATGTTTTAATTTTATTTCTTATTTTTTCTTTGTTATTAAATTTTTTTAAATTTAATAATTGTTTCAAAATAAATTTTTTAGATGTAGGGCAAGGGGATAGTTGTTTAGTTACAACTGAGAAAGGAAAAACTTTACTTATAGATGGAGGAGAAGAAGAAAATACTGTAATAACATATTTATTAAAGAATAGAATTGGAAAATTAGATTATATTATGGTGTCTCATTTTGATACAGACCATTGTGGAGGCTTATTTGAAATTTTACAAAATATTAAAGTAAAAAATGTAATTATAGGAAAGCAATTTGAAGATTCAGAAAATTATCAAAAGTTTTTAAAAATAGTAAAAGAAAATAAAATAAAAATTCATGTAGTAGAAGCTGGTAAAAGAATAAAAATAGAAAATAATTTATACTTTGATATATTATGGCCAAGTTCTAATAATATAATCATGGAAAACAGTATCAATAATAATTCTTTAGTTTGCAAAATGGTATATAAAAATTTTTCTTGTATTTTTACAGGAGATATTGAAAAGATTGCTGAAAAAGCTATTTTAGAAAAATATAAAGATTTAAAATCGACAATACTAAAAGTAGCTCATCATGGCTCAAAATCTTCATCAATAGAGGAGTTTTTGCATAGTGTAAAACCTAAAATTTCAATAATTGGAGTAGGAAAAAGAAATACTTTTGGTCATCCTGATATTGGAGTTTTAAAAAGATTAGAACGGAGTTGGAAGTAAAATATTTAGAACAGACGAAGATGGAGAAATTACAATACAAATTAATAGAAAAGGGAAGATTTGGGTAAATAAAATGTTAAAATAAAATATTTTGATAGAAATAAATATTATTACATAGTTTGACAGAATATTTTAAAAGAAAAATATATAATATAGTAAAAATTAATTATAAAAAAATGTATAATTTTGCTAGTTTAAAGTAATACTAAAGAAAAAGAGAAAGAGGAGAGATTTTATTATGAAAAATTATATAAAGTATGGATTAATTATATTTATATTTTCAATTTTAATTGGTTATTTTTTAGG
Organism: uncultured Clostridia bacterium; assembly: GCA_947642355.1. Taxonomy (GTDB): domain Bacteria; phylum Bacillota; class Clostridia; order TANB77; family CAG-508; genus Scatovivens. The sequence goes on along the minus strand of CANRSD010000019.1, from coordinate 24,215 downwards.
AAAATTTATGCCATTATTTAAAAGTGATAAAAAAGATATTGCAGTTGAAAATATAGTAGGAAATACTACAAATGTAGGAACATCAATTCAAACTACTGTTGAAACAAGTATTTCAGAAGAAAAAGTTTCTCCTAATGCAGAATTAATATTAGAAAAGAATTATAAAGATTGTAAACATACAGTAAAAACTACAGCTGAAATTCCAAGTGAAATGGTTAATTTAACTAAAAGGCAACTAGAAAATAAATATTTAGATTGGACAGTAAAGGATTTTTCAGAAAATTCAATTTCATTGTATAAAACAATGGAAGGTTTATGTGGAGAACATTTTATAATTACAGAAGAGAGTGGTAAAATTATAGTATATAGATTAGATGAAAATTATAATAAATTCATTTATGAAAGGACAGAAATAGGAACAGAATATTTAACAGAAGAAGATATGAAAAAATTGAAAGATGGAATATATGTGTATGGAGTGTCTTCATTAAATTCTACTTTAGAAAGTTTTGAGTAATTTGGAAGTGTAAATAATAAATGAAAAATTCGTTAAATATAATATTTAACGAATTTTTTGCTTATTATACGAAAAATAATAGCGTCTCGAAGTTGCATGTTTCTATCCAATTTTAAATTCTAGTTCATTATTTTTTAGATGAACAAAAATTGTATTTCCAGATTTTAGTTCATTTTTTAGAATTTTATCTGCAATAATATCTTCAATATAGTTTTGAATAGTTCTTCTTAAAGGTCTTGCACCATATTTTAAATCAGTTCCTTTAGATAATAAAAACTTTTTAGCTTCTAAATCTACGTCAAGTTTTATTTCTTTTGATTTTAAACTGTTATTTGTTTGTTCTAAAAGTAAGTCAATTATTTGAAGTAATTCATCTTCTGTTAAACTATTAAATGGAATTATTTCATCAACTCTATTTAAAAATTCTGGTCTGAATAGTGTTTTTAAAGCATCTACCATTTTATTTGTATCTTGTATAGATTTGTTTCCAAAACCAATTGAATTATTATTTAAGTTTGAGCCAGCATTAGAAGTCATAATTATAATTGTGTTTGAAAAGTTTACAGTATTTCCTTGAGAATCTGTAAGTTTTCCATCATCTAAAACTTGAAGTAATATATTAAATACATCTGGATGTGCTTTTTCAATTTCATCTAAAAGAATAATTGAATAAGGTCTTCTTTTAACTCTATCAGTTAATTGACCAGCATCATCATATCCAACATAACCTGGAGGAGAACCAATTAATTTTGAAGTTGAATGGCTTTCCATATATTCAGACATATCAATTCTAACAATAGATTCTTCACTTCCAAAAATTTCTTTTGCTAAAGATTTTGCAAGTTCAGTTTTACCAACACCAGTAGGTCCGACAAATATAAATGATGGTGGACGTTTTGTACTTTGAAGTCCAACTCTATTTCTTCTTATTGCACGAGATACTGCTGAGATAGCTTTTTCTTGACCAATAACATGTTTGTGTAGGTAATTTTCTAGGTTTAATAATTTTTCTGTTTCAGCCTCTGTTATTTTAGTTACTGGGATTTTTGTCCATCTTTCAATTACTTCTGCAATATCTTGAACAGAAAGGATAGATGGTTTTAATGTTTTTTCTATTTGTGCTAACTTTTCTTTTAAGTTGCACTCTTTAGTTTTTAAGTCTGCTGCTTTTTGATAATCTTCAATAGAATCAGAAGAAACAGCTTCTTCTTTTTCAGATTCTATAACAGCTAATTCATTTTTAATCATTTCAAGTTCATAAAGAGCTTTATTATTTAAGTTTATTTTTGAGCAAGCTTCATCTATGATATCTATTGCTTTATCTGGCAAAAACCTATCATGAATATATCTTTCAGACATATTAACTATTTTTTCAATAATATCATCAGAAATTAAAACTTTATGATATTCTTCATAATATTTTTTAATTCCTTTAATTATTTGAACAGTTTCATCTATGCTTGGTTCTTCAACCATTACTGGTTGAAATCTTCTTTCTAAAGCAGAATCTTTTTCAATATATTTTCTGTATTCTTTTAATGTAGTAGTTCCAATTATTTGGATATCTCCAGAAGATAAAGCAGGTTTTAATATATTGGCTGCATTCATAGAATGTTCTGCATCTCCTGCACCAATTATATTGTGTAATTCATCTATAACAAGAATAATATTTCCATATGTTTTACATTCTTCTATTAAAGATTTCATTCTAGCTTCAAATTGACCTCTAAATTGAGTTCCAGCAACAATAGCTGTAATATCTATTAAATAAACTTCTTTATTTAATAGTTTAGCAGGTACTTCTTTTCTAGATATTTTTAAAGCTAATCCTTGAGCAATAGCAGTTTTACCAACACCAGGTTCTCCAATTAAACAAGGATTATTTTTAGAACGTCTATTTAATATTTGTGTTACTCTTAATATTTCTTGTTCTCTACCAATTACTTCATCAATTTTACCACTAGAAGCAAGAGCAGTTAGGTTTGTTCCAAATGTATCTAAAAATTTTTTCTTATTATTCTTTTGCTTTTTTTCTACTTTAACAGTTTTTTTGTGATTAGAGGAATTTTCAGAGGAAGCTGAAGTTCCATTTTCATTTCCTGAATTTCCTTTAAATAAATTTAAAATTCCTGCAAAAGGATTATTTTCTCCATCAACATTGCCAATATTATCCATATCAGTTTCTGAAATTTCATTCATAAAATTACCAAATTGTTCAGATAATTGTTCAATATCATCATCAGATATATTTGAATTTTGAGTTAAAACTTGAAGTGGATTTATACCTTTTTCTTTAGCACAATTATAGCAAAGACCTTCAACTTGAGTCTTATTATTTTCAATTTTATTAATGAATACAACTGCAGGATTTTTCTTACATACTGAGCATACCATATTCATACGTTTTCATTCTCTCCCTTATACTTAATAATATATGTATAATACAATATTTTATTTAGATAGTCAATAGAAAAATCAAGAAAATGCTTGATATTTTAAGTTTTTAAATAGTACTTGAATTGTTAGAAACAAGATGGTATAATGTGCCTATATCAAATTATAAAGGGGTATATTATGAATAATATAATTAGAGCTTTAAGAAGATTTGTTATTAATTTAACTGGTAAAAACAAAACAATATTCTTTTTAATATTGATATTAATTTGTATATTAGCAATTTGTTTAGGAATTTATAGTCAATTTTTTTACAAATATTCAGATACAGATCCATTAATGTTGGGGATTCATATAGGAACTAAGAAAACATCAGAAGAGTATACAAATTTAAAAGCAAATTTTTCAAATATATTTACTAATGAATTACATATAAATAGTGAGAGTGTAAGAGTAGATAAAATAGAAACATCAAAATCTATTGTATATACAGGATATAATATTCAAAATATAGATGAAAATTATTATAATGTAAATTTAAAGTTGCCTATATTAAACATTAATAATGATGTTGCTAAAAATATAAATTCAAGTATAGAAGAAAGATTTTATGATGAAGCAAATAAAATAATGAGGAACTCTAAAGAACATGTATCATATAATGTTTCATATGTAGGTTATATTAATAAAGATGTGGTATCAATTGCTATAAAGGAAACTGCAAAATATGGGAATAATCCTGAAAAAGTTACTATTACAACATTTAACTATAGTATTCCAGATAAAAAAGAGGTTACTTTAGATAAATTGATAGAATTAAAAAATACTGATAAAGAAACAGTTCAAAAAAGTATTAATACTTCTATAAAAACAGCATACGAAAATGCAAATGCTATAGCAAATGAATTTGGAACAGAAACAATATTTCAAAGAAATTTGAAAGATAAAATGTATAAAATAGATAATGCAAAATCATATTTTTTAACTGATGATGGATATGTGTATATTGTATATTCTTATGGTGAAGAGGTAAATACTAATGAAGTAGATATAGTTATTTTTTAAATATAATAATAAGAGGAGAATTTATGTGTAAAAAGATAATTCTAATTATGGCACTATTTTTACTAATGATGAATTTATTAATTGGAGTTATATATGAAGTTAAAGGTACAGATGAAAATATTGAAACTGCATTAGAAGCAGTTGTTGATCCCAAATATGAAGAAGAAAAATATTTAGAACAAGATGGTATTAATAATACTATAAATGATAATAGATTATATTATATATTAGTACCTTTAATATTATTTTTTATATTATTGATTTTAATAGAAAAAATATCTACAATAAGAATAATATTAAGATTATTATTTTCTTTTTTGATATTATATTATATATATGTAAAAGGATTTTTAAATGGTAATAACAAAATAATTTTGGCAATTATAACAGTATTTTTAATTTCTTTTTTGAATATTTTTATAAAGGAAGGAATTCATAAAAAATCGTTTATAGAATTATTGTCAGTGGTTATTACAAGTTTAATTACAGGTTTAATAATTTTAGTAGTTTGTTTCATAACTAAAGTTCAGTTAAATAATGTTTTAGATTCTCAAAATATAATTTTTGGAATAGCAAGTATTGCTCTAATTGGAATATATTTGGACATTGTTTCTAAAATGGTGTTAAAATTAGATGAAGAAAAAAATAAAAAAGAAGATATTGTTTTGAAAAAGCAATTTAAAATAGGAATTAATATAGGTAAAGAGTTAGTAGGAGATAAGATTAATTTAATATTTCTAATTTGTGTAGGAAATATTTTATTTCCTTTATGTATGTATATTTCAAGTGGGTATAGTTTTATAGAAATTATTAAATTTAATGATATTTTTTTAATATTTATAATAGCTATTATACGGAAATATAGGATTAATTTTTTCTATTATAATTACTTCTATTATATATGCTATATTAAATAGAAGAAAAACTATATATAAAACTGTATCTGAGAATAAAATTGATGGAAAAAGAAGCTTAAAATTGTAAATGGAAAGGATGAAATTATGCCAGGAAGAGAATATCAAAATTTTATTTATAATGATTATAAAATAATAGAAGATAATTATAAAATTTATTTTAAATTTGATTTTGAAATAGAAGGTTTGGCAAAATTTGAACCACAAATTGAAATAATAAAGAAAAATTTTAAATGGAAATCTTTAAATTCTAATATATTAAAAAACTTAGTATTTAATTTAGGAATGGTAGAGGCAATAAGTTATTTTAAAGCTACATGTTCTCCTAATTTTATAATTAAATGTGGAAGATTAACAAAAGAACAAGAAAAATGGTTTAAAAAGTTATTTTACTTAGGTCTTGGTGAGTTTAGATATTTAAATAAAATAGAAACTTCAGAAGAAGAGTTTATAAATTTTGAAAATCAAGGTGACTTTTTAGAATTAGAAGAAATAAAAAATGATTTTAGTGGAATAATAATACCAATAGGCGGTGGAAAAGATTCAAATGTTACTTTAGAATTATTAAAAAACAGATTTGATAATATAAATTGTTTTATGATAGGGTCAAAAGAAGTTTCTTTAAAATGTGTAGAAATAGCAGGTTTTAATAGAGATAGTGTAATTGAAGTAAATAGGAAAATAGATAAAAATTTGATAGATTTAAATTCAAAAGGATTTTTTAATGGTCATACGCCATTTTCTGCAATGGTAGCATTTTTAACATATACAGTAGCATTTTTATTAGGAAGAAAATATATAGCATTATCGAATGAAGACAGTGCAAATGAATCGAATGTAGATGGTCAAAATATAAATCATCAATATTCAAAAACTCTTGAATTTGAGAATGATTTTAGAAATTATGCTAAAGAGTTTTTGAAAACAGATGTAGAATATTTTAGTTTCTTAAGACCAATTAGTGAACTTCAAATAGCAATGATATTTTCAAAATATGAAAAGTATTTAAATATTTTTAAAAGTTGTAATGTCGGAAGTAAGTCTGTTCCATGGACTTGGTGTGGAAATTGCCCTAAATGTTTATTTGTTTATACTATACTTAGCCCATTTGTTGAAAAACAAAAATTAATAGAAACTTTTGGAAAAGATTTATTTAATGATGAAAAACTTTTGCAAACATTTATAGAATTGTGTGGATATGGAGAAGTAAAACCATTTGAGTGTGTAGGAACTTTTAGTGAAGTTCGTTTTTGTGTAAATAGAATTATAGAAAATACAGATAGTAGAGAACTACCATTTTTAATAAAATATTATAAAGAACATTTTGAATTAGAAAAAACAGATGATAGTAAATTAAAAAATTATAATAATGAGAATAATTTACCAATAGAATTTAGTGAAATTTTAAAGGAGAATATTTAAAAGGAATGCTATTACAAGAATTTTTAGAAGATAAGAATATTGTTATTTTGGGATTTGGTAAGCAAGGAAGGGCAACATATAATTATATAAGAAAACATTTTAAAAATAAGAAAATAACTATTGCAGATAAAAATGAAAATATTGATAAAAGTGAATTAGATGTAGAAAATATACATTTTAAATTAGGGGAAAATTATTTAGAAGATATAGATAAATTTGATTTAATTATAAAAGCTCCAGGAGTAGTTTTAAAAGATGTAAATACTAAAGGATTTGAGGATAAAATAATAACAGATTATGAATTACTTTTAAAATATACTAAAGGAATAAAAATTGGAGTAACAGGTACTAAAGGAAAAAGTACTACAAGTACAGTTTTATATGAAGTATTAAAACAGCAAGGAAAGAAAGTGTTTCTTTTAGGAAATATTGGTAATCCAATATTAAATGAGATTGATAATATAGATGAAGAAAGTATAACAGTAATTGAGGTTTCTTCACATACATTAGAATTTGTAAAAACATCTCCTGATATATCAATTTTATTAGATATTTATCCAGAACATTTAGATCATTGTAATGGATTAAATGACTATATTAAAGCTAAATTTAATATTGCAAAATATCAAAAGGATACTGATTATTTTATTTACAATGCAGAAAATGAACTTATGAATGGATTTAAATTTGAATATAAAGAAAATGATATTGCAATATTATTAAATGATAATAATGAGATTAAAAATAAAGTATATTTAAAAGAAAATAGCATATATTTTAATAGTAAATTTTTGATGAATGCAGATGAACCAAGAATGATAAAAGGAAATCATATGTTAAACAATATACTATTTGTACTTGCAGTATCAGAAATTTTAGATTTAGATTTAATGAAAACAATTAATATTATAAAAACAGTAAAACCACTAAGTCATAGAATGGAGTATGTTGGTAAATTTAATAATATTGAATTTTATGATGATTCTATTGCAACAATACCAGTAGCAACAATAAATTGTATAAAAACATTAAAAAAAGTAAATACATTAATTTGTGGTGGAATGGACAGAGGAGTTAGACAGGATGAGTTAATAAAATTTTTAAAAGAATCAGAAGTTGAAAATATTATATGTATGCCAGAAACAGGATTTATGATTTATGATTATTTAAAAGGAAGTAAAAATGTATATAAAGTAGATTATATAGAAGAAGCTGTAAAGATAGCTAAACAGGTAACCAAAAAAGATTTTATATGTTTACTTTCTCCAGCTGCATCTAGTTATAACAAATATAAAAATTTTGAAGAAAAGGGAAATTTATATCAAAAGGCTATCAAAGATAACATAATATAAAACTATCTTTTTTATAAATATTAAGTGGTAAAACTAATGAAATTAGCATTTTTATTATGTTTTTTTACAAAAAATACAGAAATTTTCAATTTTATGTAGACAAATTATGGAAAAAGTGCTATAATATACTTGTTTCGTATGAGAAATAATAAAGAAGAACGCAATATTTAAGTAAGATACATTGGATAAATTTAAGGAGGAGTATAAATTGAATACAAATTATTCAGAAAATAACCACTTAGTATTAGTGGGAAAAATAGTAAGTGAACAAAAGTATAGCCATGAAATTTATGGGGAGAAGTTTTATAGTTTTAATCTTGAAGTTATTCGTTTGAGTTCAAATTCAGACATAATACCAATAACTGTATCTGAAAGATTATTAACAGATATTAATCTTAGTATAGGAAAAGAAGTTGAAGTAGAAGGTCAATTTAGATCTTACAATAATTATGAAAATGAAAGAAATAGATTGATATTAACAGTATTTGCAAAAGAAATAAAAGAAGTTCAATTAGAAGAAAATGAAAAAGATGCTGTAACTAATGAAGTAATATTAGTTGGATATGTTTGTAAAAAACCTATATATAGACAAACACCATTTGGAAGAGAAATTTCAGATATATTATTAGCAGTTAACCGTGCATATAATAAATCTGATTACATACCTTGTATTGCTTGGGGAAGAAACGCAAGATTCTGCCAAAACATTGAAGTTGGAACAGAAGTAAAGTTAGTAGGTAGAGTTCAATCAAGAATGTATGAGAAAAAATATGAAGATGGAACCGTTGAGACAAGAGTTGCTTATGAAGTATCAGTAGCAAGTATGGAAATAGTTAGTAAAGAAGAACAAGCAGAGGTTCAAGAAGAAACAGTTTAAAATATTGTATATATATTATATAAAAGATGAGTAGATTTTTGGTAAGCAAAGGTTTACTCATTTTTTATGTATAGTTGACTAATTGCAAAATGTATATTAGTATGTAAATATATTTTAATTGCTGTTTTTAAAAATCAAATTTGGAGAAGGGAAATACATTTAAATTTAGGAGATTAAAATGAATAATAAAAAAAGAATACTTAAGTATATAATTGTTTTAATAGTAATAATTATACTATTTGTGCCTATTAGATTTGTATATCAGGACGGAGGAACAGTAGAATATAAAGCATTTTTTTATAAAGTAGTTTTATATCATATAGAATTTTTAAATAAAGAAGATATGAAATTTGAGTATGTTGAAGGAACGCAAGTAAAAATATTGGGATTTGAGGTTTATAATGATGTGAATAAACCAGAGTATGTTTACTAATGTATATTATGTAGCAAAGGAGGGAAATAGTCCCTCTTTTTATGTACAAAATTTTATGAGAAATTTATGTAAAAATTTTCTTTACAATTTATGTAATAAAGTATATAATCAATACAGTTAAAATTAGGGTTTCCCTAAGAAAAAATAGGAGTTTAAAATGGACGAAGACTTAATAACTAAAAAAGTAAAAAAAGAAAGATCTGATAAAGCCAATAATTTTATATTTGATATAATAACTATAATTTGTATTGTTATAATTGCAATTGCAGTTACACCAAAATCTTTTCAAAATGATACATTTTATAATATAAAGTGTGGAAATTATATATTTGAACATGGTGTAACTAATATAGCACATGATCCTTTTTCATGGCATAATTTGCCATATAGTTGGCCACATTGGTTATATGATTTATTAACATATGTTTTTTATGCTATGTGTGGTCGTTTTTGGACTACGGGTATTTATGTTTTAACAATGATACTCACAGCAATTTTAGGATTTTCTATATATAAAACAAGTTTAAAACTTACAAACAAAAATAGAATAGTATCAGGTTTAGCTTCATTATTTGCACTTTATCTTTTAAAGCCATATATTGCAGCAAGAGCACAACTTGTTACATTTATATTATTTGTTTGGGAAATATTTTTTATAGAAAAATTACTAGAAACTAATAAAAAAAGATATGGACTAGCATTATTATTTATAGCATTTTTAATTGTACAATTACATTGTGCAGTATTTCCAATGTTTTTTGTATTTGCTCTTCCATATCTTGCTGAGTTTGTTTTTATAGTTTTAAGTGATTTAGATTTAGATGAAGTATTATTTAGAGGAATTGTAAATGTTTTAAAGAAATTTACTAATTCAGAAAGTAAAAAAGAAAAATATTTATCTTTGATTGAAAAAAGTAGAAAAAACGTTGAATCTAGAAAAATAAAAAGAGAGAAAAGTAGAAAAAATCCATATAAAGTTATTATAACTAAAAATAAAGCAATGATTACTCTTATAATAGTATTAATTATTGCACTTCTTTTAGGATTTGTAAATCCTATGGGAAAAGGAGCTTTTACTTATACTTATAATATATATCGCGGAAATACAACTAATTCAATAAATGAACATTTACCTTTAACTTTAGCTGATAATATGGAATTTGCATTTATGTTAATTATTATGTTTGCAATATTAATTTTAATTGATATAAAAGTAAGATTAAGTGATTTGCTTATGATAGCAGGTACTTTAATATTATCATTTAAAGCAAGGAGGCAAGTTTCTTTAGTAGTAATAATGTGCATGCCAATTTTAGCAAAACTGATAGCAGATTTTTTAGCTAAATATGATGAAAATTTATGTAAAATGTTAAAAAAATTAGCTACAAATATAGTAGGAATGATAGTTATAGTAGCAATTGTAACATTAATTGGAAGAGATATGTATAAAGAAAAAGAAAATAATGAATATATTGAAACTAATAGTTATCCAGTTGAAGCAGCTGAATGGTTATTAACATATATGAAGGATAATAATATTGCTCCAGAGGAGCTGAAATTATATAATGAGTATAATTATGGAAGTTATTTATTATTTAAAGGAATACCAGTATTTATAGATTCAAGATGTGATTTATATACACCAGAGTTTAATGGAGGTAAAGATATATTTACAGATGCTTTAGCAGTTCCAAGATTAAATTCAGATTATGAAAATATATTTAAAAAATACGGAGTAAGGCATGTTATGCTATATGCAAATGATGATGTGAATGAGAAAATAAAAAAAGATGCTAATTATAGTGTGATATATGGAGATGGTAAATTTACAATATATAAAAGATTAAATGCGGAGTAAATTTATGGAATTAAAAAGAATTTTAAAAATTATGCTTAGTATAGTTTTGGTTTTAATTATAATTGATCAATTTTCTAAAATTATAGTTGATAAATTTGTAGAAGATAAAATAAATTGTATTTCAAATGTGTTTGTTATTACTAAAATTGAAAATGAAGGTATTGCATTTGGGATGAATAAGAATAATTTAAAAAATATATGTTTAATGCTTTTAGTTTTAACTTTAATTATTAGATATGTTATAAATCAGAAAAAATTTATGACATTAAAAACTATAATATTTATTTCATTTATAATTGCAGGTGGAATATCAAATTTAGTAGATAGAGTTTTTAGAGGAGCTGTATTGGATTTTATAAAAGTAGGAAATTTTCCAATATTTAATTTAGCAGATATTTTTATAGTTTTAGGTTGGATTTTATTCATAATAAATATAATGTTGTTTTCTTTTAAAGAAATAAATAAGGCGGTGTAATTTTGCAAAGAGATATAATAAAAATACTTGGAGTTAATATAGATAATTGTACATTGGAAGAAGCAGGAAAATATTCTAAATATTTAATAGAAAATAGTAATAAAACATGTAAATTGGTAGTTGCACCAAATACAGAATTTATTATGCTTGCTAATAAAGATAAGGAATTTTTTGATATATTAAAAAGTGCAGATTTTGCAACTCCAGATAGTATAGGTGTAATGATAGGAGGTAAGCTTCAAAAAAGAAAGTTTAAAGAGAGAATACCACGGACAAGCTTATTTTAGAAAATTATTAGAACTTCGGAGAAAAAGAAGGTTGGACATTTTATTTTTTAGGTGGAGAAGAAGAAATAGCTGAGAAAGCAAAAGAAAATGTTTTAAAAGATTATCCTAATTGTAAGATTGTTCGGATGTCATGAAGGATTTTTTAAAAAACATAAAGAAGAAGAAGTAATAGAAGAAATAAATTCTTTAAGCCCAAATGTTTTATTTGTTGCGATGGGAGCACCACTTCAAGAAAAATGGATTTATAAAAATAGAGAAAGACTAAAGGTTGATATAGCAACTCGGTCAAGGTGGAACTTTTGATTATGAAGCTGGAAAAATAAAAAGAGCACCAAAGATTTTTCAAAAGCTAGGGCTAGAATGGTTTTGGCGTTTATGCATAGAGCCTAAAAGAATATTTAGAATGGTAGTATTGCCGATATATTTAATAAAAATTACATTAAAAAAAGATAAAACAAAGGGAAATTTTTAAAGGAAGAGAGAGTTTTAAATTGGAATATATAGTTCGGTAGTTTAGATGTTGGAATACGAATAGATAAATATGTTGCAAATAAAGAAAAAAATATTTCTAGAGTAGCAGTTTCTAGAATGATAGAAAATGGAAATATTTTAGTAAATGGAAAAAATGTGAAATCTTCATATAAAGTTTTAGAAAATGATAAAATAACAGTAGAACCTGAAGAAGTAAAAGAATCTACTATTGAACCAGAAAATATACCACTTGATATTGTTTATGAAGATGAGGATATTATTGTTGTTAATAAACAGAAAGGATTAGTAGTACATCCAGGTAATGGAAATCCAAATGGAACTTTAGTTAATGCAATTATGGCATATGCTAAAGATAGTTTGTCTGGAATTGGTGGAGAAATAAGACCAGGTATTATACATAGAATTGATAAAGATACTTCTGGACTTTTAATTATTGCTAAAAATGATGAAGCACATATAAATATAAGTAATCAAATTAAAGAACATAAAGTAAAAAAGACATATGTTGCTTTAGTTAGAGGCGTAATAAAAGAAAATGAAGCCACTATAAATATGCCAATTTCAAGGAATATGAATGATAGAGTAAAAATGGCAGTTGATAAAAATGGGAAAGAGGCTATTACTCATTTTAAAGTTTTGAAAAGATATAAAAATTATACATATATAGAAGTAAATATTGAAACAGGTAGAACACATCAGATTAGAGTTCATATGGCACAAATAGGTTATCCTATTATAGGAGATATAGTATATTCAAATGGCAAGAATCAATTTAATGTAGTAGGGCAAATGTTACATAGTAAAGAGCTGAAATTTATTCATCCTAGAACTAATAAAGAAATTGATTTACAAGCAGATATTCCAGAATATTTTAAAAAGATTTTAGAGGAATTAGATAAAACTAATTAGTAGAGGAAAAATTATGGAAATAAGATTACAAAAATTTTTAGCTTCGTCAGGAATTGCTTCAAGAAGAAAATCTGAGGAATTGATTTTACAAGGAAAAATAGAAGTAAATGGAGAAATTATAACAGAGCTTGGAACCAAAATAGATGATGAAAAAGATGAAGTAAAATATAATGGAAAAGCGGTAAAAAACTTAAACAAAGATTATGTATATATATTATTAAATAAACCTATTGGGTATGTTAGTACAGCAAAAGATCAATTTCGGTAGAGATACAGTTTTGGATTTAATAAATATAAAAGAAAGAAGAATTGTGCCAGTTGGTAGGCTTGATATGTATACATCTGGTGCACTATTACTTACAGATGATGGAGATTTTGTTTATAAAATAACTCATCCAAAACATGAAATAGATAAAACATATACAGTAACATTAATAGGAATAGTAAATAATGAAGATGTTCAAAAATTAAAAGATGGTGTTATTATAGATGAAGAATATAAGACAAAACCAGCTAAGGTTAAAATTTTAAAAACAGATTTGGACAAAAATCAGTCAAGACTTATGATAACAATTCATGAAGGTAGAAATAGGCAAATAAGAAAGATGTGTGAAGCAATAGGGAAGAAGGTGTTAGCACTTCATAGAGCTAAAATTGGAAATTTAGATGTGAAAAATATAGAAATTGGAAAATGGAGATATTTAAAAACTTCTGAAGTTAAAAGTTTAATAATTTAATAATTAATTACAAAGGAGAAAAGATGGAGTATTTAAAATTTATTCCAGAAGGATGGATAGAAAATAAAGAGGATTATAAATTAGATTTTATAAAAAATGCATATAAAACAGGAGAAATAATACAGGGAAAAGTATATGATTGTGACTCTTATTATAATTTACATATAAAACTAGGAAATAATATAGAAGGAGTTATACCAAGAAATGAAGTAGAATTTTTTGGCAATGATGATTTTGGATATGCTAAAACTAGTATTTGTAAAAATAAATTAAATTCATATGTTCAGTTTAAAATTAAAGAAATTTATAATGATAACAAAGTAATTCTTTCAAGAAAGAATGCAAATGAAGAAGCATATAATTGGATGCAAGAAAATTTAAAAGAAGGAATGATAGTAAAAGGAATTGTAAGAAATATTAGGGATTATGGAGCTTTTATAGAAATTGGAGCAGGTGTAGTAGGTTTATTATCAGTTGGAGATATTTCAATTTCTAGGATAAAATCTCCAAAAGAAAGATTTTTTATTGGACAAAAGATTAATGTTATGATAAAATCTATTGACAAAGAAGATAGGAAAATATTTTTTTCATATAAGGAACTATGTGGAACATGGGAAGAAAATATTAAAGGGATTTCTGAAAGATCTATAATTAAAGGAAAGATAAAAGATACAGATAAATATAAAAATGGTATATTTATAGAATTAAAACCAAATTTAGTAGGTCTTGCAGAATATAAAGATGGTTATCAATATGGACAAACTGTAGATGTCTATATTAAAAAGATAATAAAAGAAAAAAAGAAAATCAAATTAGTAATAGTTTAAGGAGGATTTTGAAAATGGTAGATGATGAAAATATTAAAACTACCGTTTCTCCATTCGCAATTAGGGAAGGGGAAATAAAAACGTTTGATGGAAAAGATGGATATGTTTCAATAAACCAGATTATCCACAAAATTAATGAGGGTCATATTTCTGATATTCACTTTGAGATACTAGAATTAGTAAATGAATTTGAATTTATGACTTCTAGACAAATTTATCAAATTTTAATGCAAAAGGGTGTAGATGTAAAATCACAAGATAAGTTAAATAATAAATTAGATCAATTGGTAAAATCAAAAATTCTAACAAGATATTTCTTTACATCAGAAGAAGGAAAAGGAATTTATAGAATTTATTGTTTAGAAAAAATGGGAAAATATTTATTAACATCAAAAGAAATAGAATGTTTTTGGCAACCAACGGATAATACAAAGCCAGTTGGAATGATAAAGAAAAGGTTAGCAGGAAATCAGATTATTATAGCATATGCTAGAAAGTCAAGTAATTTTCAAAAATATAGAGTTAAACCACAAATAACTGCAAAAACAACAAATAAAAGCTTTAAACCTCATGGAGAAGTTACATTAGGAAAAGATGGAAAAAATATAAGTTTAGTTTTTGAATGTGTTAGACGTGAAAAAGATTGGAATGTAAAGTTAATAGAAAGATTAAAATTATATAAAGATTTCTATGAACATTTTACATTAGGAGATTCAGGTTATCAAATTCCTCCGCAAATTATATTTGTTTGTGAAGATGATAAAAATATGATAGAAGTATTTAAAGAAATTGTTGTAAATCAAATAACAATAGATAAAGTTAAATTTTATTTTACTACTGATTTAAAGCAAACAGAAACAAGTTTAGAGAAATCATTAGTAGAATTTGTTGTAGATAAAGATACAGGAAAATATAAAGCTAAAAATGTGGAAATTAAATTTTTAAAATAAAAAAAGGAAAACCTTAAAGTTTTATACTTTAAGGTTCTTCTTTTTTATTTTTTATATAATTATCAATTGCTTGACTAATTAAACCGCTATGAGGATTTTGAATAATTGGACCGATTATTACTATCTGGAAAATCCATTTCATCACTTCTAGAAGAAGATACTGCTTGAGCAAATTTAGTAAAATTATATGATTTTATTTTTTGAGGTTCTTTATAACGAGACTCCAAAAAATCAAGTTTAGCTTTACCAATTATGTTTTTTCCTTTTAAGTCTTTAGTTTTATAAATTATTTGTTTGAATTTTAAGGCTTGAATTTTACCAGCTTCATAATTTTTCTTCCAAATCCATTTTATATCTCTATAATTTTCATCATATGCAGGATCTCCATCATTATTAGTTTTATATGTATTTTTGAAATCCCATTCACGTTTATCTCCAAATTCCCATTTCCACCATTCATTGTCTTCTGGTGTATTATTACCAAAAACAATTTTTGTACTACAGTTAGCAAGAAGTGTTTGTCTAAAGCTTAATCTTTCAGCTTCTTTTTCTGCACCAAATTGAGATAAGTTTTGTGCAGAAATGATTGTTCCAACTCTATACTTTCTATATAAAGTGAAAATATCTTCAGTTGCTTTAGTAACAAAAGGAGGGAACTCATCAATATATAAGAAATAAGGAATTCTTGTTTTTTCGTTACCTGGTCTTGATAAGACTGATTGTTGCATTAGAAGTAGGAAAAATAGACCAAAGGCTTTTTGGGCACTTGCACCTAAATCTCCACGTCTTGTACAAACAAAAATTACTTCACCGTTTTTTAAAGCTTTATCATAATCTACATTGTTATATCTGTTACATAAAATGTTTTTAATACCAGGATTTCTAAGTAATGATTCTACTTGAGCAGCTGGAACTGCAACTACATCATTCATTTTGGCTTTATTTTCACTATCTTTATAAAAGTTTTTCTTAAAATAAGTTAATTGCATTGCATATTTTTCTGCTAATTCTTCATCTTTTTCCATTATTTTTGCCATTTTTTCTATTAAGCTAAAATCATTAAACATATTTAATAAATCTTCTAGAGTAGGCAAACTGCCTTCATTTACTTTAGGATATACTTCTTTTAAAAGTATAACTAAATTTTCTACTGCTTGAGTTGAAATACTTGAAGTAATAGCATTATTTGAATTAGTCACAGCATAACTATTTATAACATCAAATTCTGATTGATACATTTGTTTTAAAATAGCAGATATAGCAAGTGAAGCTTTTATAGGATCTTTATAAACAAATGGGTTTAATCCCATAGAAGAGTTATTATTTGGGTCAATTATATGATAAGGAATTCCAAAGTTTTCTGCAACATCTGTCATATGAGAAATTGATTCATAATCAGGAGCCATATATGTAATTCCTAAATTTTTATATAAATATTCATTATTATTGCTATTTATAATAAGTTTTGACATAAATGCTTTATATAATTTTTCTTTAGTGGAATTTGGTGTAAGCATATTTAAGTTAAAATGTTCATTTAAGTATTCATTTGAATAAGGACAGTTTAAACTAGCAAGGCCAGTTCTTAAAGAAGCATATCCCATTTCTTTAGATGTTTCTTTGAAAAAGTATTTTTTCTCAATATCTCTAGCTATCATTGGTTCAAATACCATGGATGTTTTACCAGAGCCAGAAACACCGACAATTAAAGATGCTTCAAATCTCCTAGCTTCAGGAGTTTTAATAATTTTACCAGTTTCTGTGTCTTTGCAAAGTAACATTTCACAAGTATAAGGTCCCCAACCTTCTTTATTATTTGAAATATCTATACCAGGACAGTCAAACACAGAATCACGAATATCTTTAGTATCATTTATCATACAGTAACATTTTTTAAATACAGGGTAAAAAGATACTACAGGGACATACCAGGCAAATGCTGAAAAGGCAGGTTTGATTAGTCCATAAAAATTTTGTATTATATATGAATAGTTTGGAACAGAGAAAAATAAAACCCAACAAGCTTTATTTATCCATTGGACTATCATTGAAACTACAACAATAAAAAATCCTATAACAAATATATATAGAAAGGATAGTTTTTTGGTGTCTTCAGTTACAAATTTTGAACTAAATGAAAATTCTAATGCAAATATTAAACAAGCTAATGCTAAAGTATATTTTATAGGTCCCCAATATGAAACAGCCATACCAGTTGAACCAATAAATATAATCTCTACTAATCTATCTATTACAATGTAAAAAGATATGAGTGTTAATATATATGTTACAAAGGTATTTCTATCTGTTTTTAATTTTTTTAAAAATGTATCTATATATTTCATTTTTCCTCCATTACTATTCAAAAAATCACACATATATTATCCTACAAAATTCAAAAAAAATCAATAGTTTTTTAGGTTTTAAGGAGGATAACTGCATGAAAAAAATATTTTAACTTATATAATTATTGCTAATACTTAATTAGAGAGAATAGAAGTATCTAAATTATGTACAATTTTAAATATTTTTATGTTCTTTATAAGTTAAATAACATATATCTTGATTAATTGAAAAATGCATGCTAGTATATAGAAAGATTTTAATTGTTATTTATTTAAAATCAAAATAAACATTTTTTCTAAAAAGTTTTAATCTGTGAGAATTTCTCTCATAAAAATCAAAATAATTGAAAATTCAAAAGAAAGAAGTGATGAAATATAGAAGAAAGAAAAACAAGTGCATTAGTACCAACGAATGATTATACATTTTCTAGGATATTTGGAAGAGTAGGTAATGAAGAAATAACAAAAGGATTATTGAGTTGTATAATAGATGATAAAATAAATAAGTTAACTTTAAATGAAACACCAATATTAGAAAGGGATTTAATAGAAGATAAAATGGGAATATTAGATGTAAAAGCAAGTATTGATGGAGAAGTGTCAATTGATTTAGAAATGCAAGTAGCAAATCAAGATGATATAGAAAAAAGAATAATGTATTATTGGAGTAAGTTATATATAAGTAATATAAAGAAACGGACAGAGATATGAGAAGTTAAAAAGGACAATAGTAATATTAGTAGCAAACTTTAACTTAAGAAAATTAGAGAATATACCAGAATGCCATACAAAATGGGAGTTATCAAGCAAAAAATACCCAAAAGAGGAATTGACAAAAGACATTGAAATAAATATACTAGAACTAAAGAAGTTAGAAGAACAACTAAAAATAGAGCATATACATAGTGAAAAAGAAAAAAAACTATTAACATGGCTAAAATTTCTAACAAATCCAGATAGTATGGAGGATAGTGATATGAAAGATGTAAGAGAAGTAAAAATGGCAAAAGAAGAACTAGATAAATTAAGACAAAATGAAAGAGAAGAAAGATTAGCAGAATTAAGAGAAAAACATATAATGGACTCTCATGCAATAGAGAAATATGGATATAACAATGGATATAATATTGGACTAGAAGAAGGAAGAAAAGAAATAGCAAAAAAACTTCTTAATAAGAATATTTCAATAAAAGAAATTATAGAAATAACAGGGCTAACAAAAGAAGAACTAGAAAATATTTGAATTAAGAGTTTGAGTAAACTTTAATTTCAATAATATTTATAAATAACAATTAAAATCTAAAAGAAAACAACAATAGTTTAATATATAATAGAAGAATGTTAATTAAATTATAGGTTTATTAACATTCTTTTTACATGTAAGTCAAGTATTCTTATATTATATAAATTTGGTCTAATTGTTAAATGTGTGAATAAATTTTAAGTAAATTCATAAAAACAGGAGGCCAAAATGAGAAAATTGAAAACAGAGAGTTTTATTCAAGGTGTAATTGCTCTAATGTTTTCTCAAATTGTAGTTAAATTACTTGGAATGATATATAGTTTGTATTTAACTAATAAAAAAGGATTTGGAGATAGTGGAAATGCAATTTATATGTCAGCATATCAAGTATATGCAATTTTTTTGACAATATCTTCAATAGGAATACCTAATGCAATTTCTAAAATTATAGCAGAAAATTTATCAGTAGGAGACATAAAAGGAGCTAAAAGAGTATTTAAAGTATCTATAGCTATTTTTGCATTAGTAGGACTTAGCTGTAGCTTAATGCTATATTTTGCATCTGATTTTATAGCTGTACATATGTTACAAATTGAAGCAGCATCAGATACTTTAAAGATTTTATCACCATCAATATTTTTTGTATCAATAGCATCAGTTATAAGAGGATATTTTAACGGAAAACAAAATATAAGAGTTTCAGCTGTTACTCAAAGTTTTGAACAATTAATAAAAACTATATTAACAATTATAATGGTAGAATTTGTTGCAAAGAAAACAGGATTTAATACAGAGCTTATGGCGCAAACATCTATGATAGCTGCAACTTTAGCTACAATAATTAGTTTTATATATGTAATAAAAAAATATTTTGAAGAAGAAAGAGAAAGCAGACATGAAATAAATTTAGGCATTACAAGAATGAAATTAAGTATAAGACAGATTTTAAAAGAAATATTAATAATTGCTATTCCAATTTCAATAAGTTCTTTTGTAACCGCATTAGGAAACAATATAGATTCTTTTACTATAATAAGATTATTAAAAAATAAAATAGGAGAGGAATTAGCTAGAGAAAAATATGGAATTCTAAGTTCTAAGGTTGAGTTATTAGCTGCTATGCCATTAGCTTTAAATGGAGCGTTAGCAGTAGCATTAGTTCCAGAAATTGCAAAACTTAATACTTTAGGAAATAGGCAAGAATTAAATAGAAAAGTTAAATTTTCTTTTTTAATAACAATGTTTATGTGTATACCAATTATGCTTGGAATGAATATATATGCTGATGAAATTATAAATTTTTTATATCCAAATGCCAATAAAGGTGCAGAACTTTTGAAAATTGCATCATTAACTGTTATTTTTACTACTTTTGCTCAAACAATGAGTGGTATTTTACAAGGAATAGGAAAGCTTGATATACATCTTAAAGTTATGAGCATTGCAATGATATTAAAGCTTATATTAAATTGTATATTAATACCAATAGATGGTATTTATGAAAAAGGTGCATTAATTAGTTCTTTAGTTTGTGATATTTTAGTATGCTTTATAATATTTTTTAAAATGAAAAAGATTATGAATTTTGAATTTGAAATTTGGGATATAGTTTTAAAAATTACTTGCATAAGTACGATTTCTATTTATTTTATTAAGTTTATTATGATAAAAATAATATTTTATAAAAAAATAAAATTTGTAATAGAAATTTTATTAGTGGTAATACTATATATAACATTATCAATAATATTTAAAGTTTTTGATAATGAAGATATTAAAGAATTGATGCCAAATACTTCAAAAATAGGCCTAAAGAGAAAAAATGTTAAGATTGACAAAAGGACTCAAAACGTTTGAAAATAGAGAAGTTTATTTGAATTTTAAACATTATAAATAAAAAAATAAAAAATAAAAGAGGGATTTTGCTTGAATTTGGCGAATATTCATAGTGTAGAATGATTAAATACAAAATTTCTACATACAAATTCATTAGGAGGTAATATAAAAATGAACAAAGCTGAATTAATAGCAGCAATCGCTGCAAAAACAGGAGAAACAAAAAAAGCTGCTGAAGAAACAGTTAACGCATTTATTGATGTAGTAACAGAAGCATTAAAAGGTGGAGACAAAGTACAATTAGTTGGATTTGGATCTTTTGAAGTAAGAAAAAGAGCTGCTAGAAAAGGAAGAAACCCACAAACTAAAGAAGAAATTAAAATACCTGCATCAAAAGCTCCAGTTTTCAAAGCTGGTAAAGCATTAAAAGATGTTGTAAATGGTTAATTATTTTAAATTAATATAAATAAAAGGATTCGTTTTTTATAGAAGCGAATCTTTTTTTGCTTAATTTTGTTGACTTTTGATAGTAATGCTGATATAATAAAATAGATATAAAAGTTAATGTTTAAAATTTGGAGGTAAATATATATGGAGTTAAATCAAGAAAATATTGAAAATGTTGCAAAAATTTTAAGAATAGGAAAATTTAATGATGCAATGAAAGATGTTTCAGATTATTTTCAAATTGCTAAAGACTTAATAGAAAAATATCCAGATTTAACAGTAGAAGAAATTGGAGCAATATATGAAAAAGAATGTGAAGAAAAATCAAAAGTCGAAACTGCAAGATAGATTATAATATTTACATACAAAAGATAGGGAGGTTATTATCTTGGAAAACATTATTTCTAACGATGATAGAGTTGCTATTGCAGAAGTTGATTACATAATTCATCATATGAATGAAAAATATATAAATAAAATTCCACAAAAAATTTTGGATTATATTACTATTTTAAAGAAAAGAAATGTAGAAATATATGTAGATCCAAAACTTCCGCTAGAAAATCAAGGATTAAAGGAATTTACATTATATTTTTTAATGATATTAAATTTAAGATATTGGTGTAATGATGAAAGAAGAAAAGAAATATTAGCAATGATGGAAAACAACCAAAAAGAAATTGATGATAGAGTTAATAGTATTTTTGAGCAAGCAAATTCTATAAGTGGAGATAGTGACAGTATTCTTAATTCTAGTGAAGAGTTAAGTAAACCTAAAGATATTGTTTTTGCAAATAAAGAAAATGAAATATTAGAAGAAGTATCAGAAGGTACTGATATAGTTTCTAAAAAAACAACTGAAAACTTCCTGATTAGAATAATAAATAAAATAAAATCAATATTTTTAAGAAAATAGAAAATATAACTTATTAGACTAATGGTTTAATAAGTTTTTTATTTGAAAATAATGTTTTATTTTAATATAAACTATGATATAGTATATAATAAATAAGAAACTATATGAAAGAAAATAAAGGTTTATGAAAAAGAAAGTAATTTTATTAGGTATCTTTTTAATTATTATAGGTATAATTTTAATAATTGTATTTTCTAGAAAAGACACAAAAGAAAAAGAAAATATTAATGCAACAAAAGAGCAGTTTAAAATTAGTAAGATTTATTATTATAGTGATGTAAATGCTATAAAAAATAATACAAGTTATCAAAATCCAGAATGGAATTTAAATGTATATCAATATACTGATATGGCTATATATTTAGAAAGATTAGAAGAATATAATTATAAAAATCATATAAAAAGTATATATTTGGATAATATTAATATAGAAAGGTCAAGATTAGGAAAACAAGGTTTGTTTTATTTAAATCCATTAGATTTTGGTAAGTCTGATTTTGATATAGAAAATAATGAAAACGAAATATTGGATAGATTAGAATATAATGTTGTGAATTCAAGTAATAGTGAAAATGATATGATTTATAGTATACCAATATTTTTTGAAGATTTATCTAATCCAATTACTTTAAAATATATGAATTATGATATAATTAAAAACTATACAATAAGTAATGAAGAAGATGTAATTTTTAATGGTAATTTACTACAAAGAGCTGGTGTTAATTTAGAAAGTATAAAAAGTAAAATTTATATGAATTTAAATATAATAACAAAGGATGATGAAGTCCATATATTTCCACTGGAATTACAAATTCCTTTACAAAATGAAGAAAAGAGTATTTATGATGGTGGAGTAAAGATTATAGAGAATAATTTTAGTTTGAGATTTTAATTTTTAATATATAATGAAAGAGAAGAATATTAATGAAGCAAATTTTATTAATATTCTTTACTAATTTAATAGAAAAATATAAGAAATTTCGTTAAGTATGATACTTAATGAAATTTTTTACATTATAAATTTACTAATAAAAAACAAAAAAGTCAATGATTTCGTAGAAAATACTTATATTAAGTTTTAATTAAAAGATAATTAATAAAAAATAGAGATTTTTAGTAGTATCAACATTTATAGCTATTTAATTTTTCATTAAGTATCATACTTAATGAAAAGATTTATGTGTAGAATTATAAGTTATTTCAGGATAACTTATACATAGTAGTCTTAGGAGTGACTTGGGTTATACTATTAATTTATAAATATTGATACATGATAAAAGTCAAGCAAAAACTTGAATAATAAAATTTTTAGTGATATAGTGAGATTAAATAGTAGAAAAAAGCATAATAAGAATGAAAACTGATTAAACTAAAATAAAATTTTTTTACAAAGGATAAGGAGAAGTAATGCATACAAAAAATAAATTAAAGAAAGATAAACGGAATAACACTAATAGCATTGATAATAACAATAATAGTGTTATTAATATTAGCAGGAATAACAATAAATTTGTTAATGGGAGATAATAGTATAATAAAGAAATCAAAAACAGCAGGTATGAAAACAGATAGAGCAGAAATAATAGAAGAAAGTAAAACAGAGATAGCAGGATATCAAACAGAAAATTTAGATAATAGAATAAGTAAAAGTCAGTTAAAAGAAATATTAGATAAATATTTTAAAGAAGTACCAGATATAGCAGAATGGAATGAAGACTTAAAAGAAATGAAGTTAAATACCAAAGAAGAATATGGAGTATATGAAATAGCAGTATCAGATATATATAACGGAGAGTTTATAGAAGATGGTGAAGGAGCAATTGGAAGACTAAAGCCAGATGAAAGTATAGAGGCTGATAGCACAATAGAATTTAGTAATAACTCAGGAAAAATAGATATAATATGGTTAGATACAA